>JBBRCL010000008.1:0-68828 GCA_038204895.1 Actinomycetales bacterium
CACGCGGCGTCGCTGCATCAGGCTTGCGCCCATTGTGCAATATTCCCCACTGCTGCCTCCCGTAGGAGTCTGGGCCGTGTCTCAGTCCCAGTGTGGCCGGTCGCCCTCTCAGGCCGGCTACCCGTCGTCGCCTTGGTGAGCCACTACCTCACCAACTAGCTGATAGGCCGCGAGCCCATCCCTGACCGATGAATCTTTCCAGACGCTACAGATGCCTGTGCGTCTCGTATCCGGTATTAGCTCCGATTTCTCGGGGTTATCCCAGGGTCGGGGGCAGGTTGCTCACGTGTTACTCACCCGTTCGCCACTGATCACCCGGTGCAAGCACCGAGATCACCGTTCGACTTGCATGTGTTAAGCACGCCGCCAGCGTTCGTCCTGAGCCAGGATCAAACTCTCCGTTAGATGTCTTTTGGTATCCCGCACTTGCGCACGGGTTGACCGACAATACGAAGTGGCCCCGAAGGACCGTTAATCTGGCTTCGATCAAATGCTGTCGCATTCGTCTTGCCATGTCACCGTCGAGTGCGAGGCTCGCCCGAGCGGGCTCGCCCATACATTTTCGGCGATGACGATTGGCATCGACTTTTGGCACGCTGTTGAGTTCTCAAGGAGCGGACGCGCATCCATCCGGGTCTCTCGACCGTTTTGGAGGCAACCGTCTTACTTTATCTGCGCGGGTTACCCGTGTCAACCAGCCTGCCCTCGACGGCGTGCGATTCGCATCACACCCCACCGCGATCCGACTGCAGCTCGGTTCCCCTCCCCCGGCACGCGCCGTCAGACGCCGAGGGCGTCGTCTGGTGTGGACAAGGGGTGGTGCCCGTGGGACCGGCCCTTTGAGCGGTTCGCTCGCTGGTCCGTTCCTCCCTGCCGGGCGAAGGTGAACACTACCAGGCAGACCCCGTGCGTCCAACTCAGCCGTGGTGTCGCGGGCCACACCGCTGTTCGCGGGTGCGGCGGCCGGCGCCGCGGCCGCACGCGGGGCCGCCTCGACAGCAGGGCCTCGACAGCAGGGCCCCGACAGCAGGGCCCCGACAGCAGGCAGGGGCCCCGCGCGCTGCCGAGCCGGGTCGGCACCCCAGGGGCTCGCCTCAGGTACCTCAGAGCGTTCGCTCAGCGACCGCCAGGGTGCGCTTGCCCCGCCTCAGGACCGCCCATCGCCCGTGCAGCAGCTGGTCGTCCGTGAGGACGGCGTCGGCGTCCTGCACGCGCACGTTGTTGACCGAGACGCCCCCCTCAGCAATGGCGCGCCGGCCTGCCCCGCGACCGGCCACCAACCCGGCGGCCACCAGCAGGTCGACGATCTCGACGCCCGCATCTGAGGCATCGGCCTTGGGCAGCTCCGCAACCGCAGCCGCCAACGTCGCGGCGTCGAGGTCGGCCAGGTCTCCCCGCCCGAACAGTGCCTGGCTCGCCGCGATCACCTTGTCCGTCGCGTCCTGCCCGTGCACCAGGGTCGTCACGTCGGCGGCCAGTACCCGCTGCGCCTTCCGAGCGGCCGGCCGCTCGGCGACCGCCGTCTCGAGCTCGGCGATCTCCTCGGGCGAGCGGAAGGTGAAGGTCTTCAGGTAGCCCGACACGTCCGCGTCGTCGGTGTTCACCCAGAACTGGTAGAAGGCGTAGGGCGTCATCATGTCCGGCGCGAGCCAGACGGAGCCGCCCTCGGTCTTGCCGAACTTGGTGCCGTCGGCCTTGGTGATCAGCGGGGTCGTGAGGGCGTGCACGGCGGCCTGGTCGGCCTTGCGGACCAGCTCGACCCCGGACAGCAGGTTGCCCCACTGGTCGTTGCCACCGGTCTGCATGGTGCAGCCGTGCCGCCGATAGAGCTCGAGGAAGTCCATGCCCTGCAGGATCTGGTAGCTGAACTCGGTGAAGCTGATCCCCTCGTCGCTGGCCAGACGCCGCGCGACGGTGTCCTTGGCCAGCATGGTGCCCAGCCGGTAGTGCCTTCCGACGTCGCGCAGGAAGTCGATGGCGGTCAGGCCACCTGTCCAGTCCAGGTTGTTGACCATGGTCGCCGGGTTGTCGCCGTCGAAGTCAAGGACGCTCGAGATCTGCGTCTTCAGCCGGCCGACCCACTCGTCGACCGTCTCTCGTGAGTTGAGCACACGCTCGCCCGACATCCGAGGGTCGCCGATCATCCCGGTCGCCCCGCCGACGAGTGCCAGCACGCGATGCCCGGCACGTTGCAGGTGGCGCAACAGGATCAGCTGAACGAGATTGCCGTGGTGCAGGCTCGGCGCGGTCGGGTCGAAGCCGCAGTAGACGGTGACCGGACCGGCGGACAGGGCCTCCCGCAGGGCCCGCTCGTCGGTGGTCTGGGCGATCAGCCCGCGCCACGCCAGCTCGTCCAGGATGTCCACCGCACGCTCCTTCACTCGGGTCCGCGCATAGTCTGCCGTGCCCGCCGCGGTCTGCGTGCCGCCGCCCGGTACGCCGAGACCGTTGGTTCCCCGGGGATCCAGAACCGCCAGGGGTGGGCGACGGCGTCGCCCCCCGCGCCCGACACACCGACTCGCGGACCGGTCACGTGCTCCAGCGGCTGCGTCGGTGCTACGAACCGCACCGGGCCGGCCTCGTCCAGCAGGTCGACGCCGTCCAGGCTGAGGTCGATCCCCAGCGCGTCCGTCAGCCGCGCAGGCCCGCGCGCCAGGTCAACGTCCGTGCGCACCACGCCACGGCGACGACGTCGCTCCCGGGCCAGGTCCGCGCCGACTACCACCTCGCCGGCGCGCAGCAGGACGGCGGAAGCGCGGCCCGCCACCCCTGTGACGACGTTCGCGCAGCAGTGCAGGCCCAGGTGCCGGTACACATAAAGGTACCCGGCAGGCCCGAACATCACCGCGTTGCGGGCCGTCCGACCCCGATACGCGTGCGAACCGGGGTCGTTCGCGCCGTCGTAGGCCTCCACCTCGGTGACCCGGACGGTCACGAAACCGTCCGGCAGGACGGTGCTGACGTGCGCGCCGAGCAGCCGGGGGGCGACGTCGAGGACGGGGCCGGTCAGCCAGGTGGGCTCGGCTCGGCTCACGGGAGCAGCCTCACGCGCCTGTCAACGACGACATCGGCGCGTTCGCGGGTCTGCTCCCGCGCGAACTCGGTGACCTCCTCGGCCATCCAGCGCAGCCAGTGGTCGCGCTTGTCCTCCCCTTCCCGGGCAAGGCCGCGCGCCAGGCGGAGGTCGGCCGGCACCTCGACCCAGGCGATCAGCACGGCCCGCCCGTCCACCGCCCGCGGCGCACTGCCGCAGCCCTCGACGAGCAGGCAGTCGGGGACCGGGAGGTCGATCCACTCGGTGAACCGCTCAAGCCCCCAGTCGTACCGCTGCCATCGGCCGGCGCGTCCGTGCGCCAGCGGCTGGAGAACCTGCTGGTCCAGCCGCTCCCAGACCCCGCCCAACCCGGACCAGCCCTCGTAGAGGTCGTCCAGGTGCAGCACAGAGGTCGTCATCCCGCCGGCCCCGAGCTCGGCGGCGAGCAGGCCCGCGAGCGTCGTCTTGCCCGAGCCCGCCGGCCCGTCGACGCACACCAGGCGCACCGGGCCGAGCCGGGGCGACGCCGCCCGCACGGCCTCAGCCAGCGCCGCAACCGAGACGGTCACCCCGCCGCCCAGGCTCGCAGCTCCGCGGACCGGGCCAGGGCGGCCTCGAGCTGCTCGGCGACCCGCACCGAGGCCGTCCCACCGACCGCGGACCTCGACGCGAGCGAGCCCTCGACAGTCAGCACCTCGCGCACAGCAGGCGTGAGCGTCGGAGACACCGCAGCGAGGTCGTCGCCAGACAGGTCACCGAGCTCGATCCCCCGCTGCTCGCACACCTGCACACACGCCCCGGCGACCTCGTGCGCCTCACGGAACGGCACGCCCTGCCGGACCAGCCACTCGGCCACGTCGGTGGCAAGGGAGAACCCCTGCGGCGCGAGCGCGGCCATCCGCTCGGTGTCGAAGCGCATCGTCGCGACCATCCCGGCCACCGCCGGCAGCAGCACGCCAAGGGTGTCCACCTGGTCGAAGACCGGCTCCTTGTCCTCCTGCAGGTCCCGGTTGTACGCCAAGGGCAGCCCCTTGAGGGTGGCCAGCAGGCCGGTGAGGTCGCCGATCATCCGGCCGGCCTTGCCGCGTGCCAGCTCCGCGACGTCGGGGTTCTTCTTCTGCGGCATGATGCTCGACCCGGTCGAGTACGCGTCGGCCAACCGGACGAAGCCGAACTCGTGAGTCGCCCAGATCACGATCTCCTCGGCGAGCCGGGACAGGTCGACCCCCACCATGGCAGCAACGAACGCGAACTCGGCCACGACGTCGCGCGATGCGGTCCCGTCGATCGAGTTCTGCACCGGCCCGTCGAAGCCCAGGTCCGCGGCCACGGCGGCGGGATCCAGACCAAGAGACGACCCCGCCAGCGCGCCCGACCCGTACGGCGAGCGCGCGGCCCGCCGGTCCCAGTCCGTCCAGCGCTCGACGTCGCGCAGCAGCGGCCAGACGTGCGCGAGCAGGTGGTGGGCCAGCAGCACCGGCTGGGCGTGCTGCATGTGCGTGCGGCCGGGCATCGGCGCTCCCATGTGAGCGCCCGCCTGGTCGGCCAGCGCGTCGACGACGTCGAGCACCCCTGCCGCAAGGGCACGGGCCTCCTCGCGCAGGTACATCCGCACGAGCGTGGCGATCTGGTCGTTGCGCGAACGCCCGGCACGGAGCTTGCCGCCAAGAGCCGAGCCGACCCGCTCGATCAACCCTCGCTCCAGGGCCGTGTGCACGTCCTCGTCGTCGGCGCCCGGGGTGAACCCGCCGGATGCGACATCCTTGGCCAGGCCCACCAACCCGCCCTGCATCGCCTCGAGCTCAGCGTCGTCCAGCAGGCCCGCGGCGTGCAGCACCCGGGCGTGCGCCTGCGACCCGGCCAGGTCGTGCCGAGCCAGCCGCCAGTCGAAGTGGGTGCTCACCGACAGAGCGGCCAGCGCGTCGGCCGGCCCGCCCGCGAACCGTCCGCCCCACAGGCTCAGCCGATCGGGCCGCTCAGGCATCGGGCGTCCCGAGGTCGAAGCCGTTGCCGAACCGCACGTCGCGCGCCGCGGCCAGCTTGGTCGTCAGGCCGTAGATCTCGATGAAGCCCTTCGCCTGCGACTGGTCGTAGGTGTCGCCGGTGTCATAGGTGGCCAGGCTGAAGTCGTACAGGCTGGTCTCGCTGCGCCGGCCGGTCACCACGGCCCGACCGCCGTGCAGCAGCAGCCGGATGTCGCCGCTGACGTACCGCTGGGTGTCCTCGACGAACGTCTGCAGCGAGCGCTTGAGCGGGGAGAACCACATGCCCTCGTAGACCAGCTCGGTCCACCGCTGGTCGACCGTGCGCTTGAACCGGGCCTGCTCGCGCTCCACCGTGACGTTCTCCAGCTCGGCGTGCGCGGCGATCAGCGCGATCGCGCCCGGCGCCTCGTAGACCTCCCGCGACTTGATGCCGACGAGCCGGTCCTCGACGATGTCGATCCGGCCGACGCCCTGGGCGCCGGCCCGGCGGTTCATCTCCTGGATCGCCTGCAGCGGGGTGACCGGGACGCCGTCCAGCGCAACCGGGACCCCCTGGGCGAAGGTGATCACCACCTCGTCCGCGACCGGCGGGAAGGTCGGGTCGTCGGTGTAGGTGTAGACGTCCTTGGTCGGCGCGTTCCAGATGTCCTCGAGGAAGCCAGTCTCCACCGCGCGGCCCCAGACGTTCTGGTCGATCGAGAACGGGTTGTGCTTGGTGGTCTCGATCGGCAGCCGGTGCCTTGTCGCGTAGTCGATCGCCTTGTCGCGGGTCAGGGCCAGGTCCCGCACGGGTGCCAGGCAGCGCAGGTCCGGGGCGAGGGACGTGATGCCGACCTCGAAGCGGACCTGGTCGTTGCCCTTGCCGGTGCAGCCGTGCGCAACGGTCGTCGCGCCGAACTGCCGGGCCGCGCGCACCAGGTGCTTGACGATCACGGGCCGGGACAGGGCCGACACCAGCGGGTACCGGTTCATGTAGAGCGCGTTCGACTGCAGGGCCGGCATGCAGTACTCGCCGGCGAACTCCTCGCGCGCGTCGGCCACGTACGCCTCCACCGCTCCGCAGTCCAGCGCCCGACGCCGGATGACCTGCAGGTCCTCCCCACCCTGGCCGACGTCAACGGCCACCGCGATCACCTCGGCACCGGTCGCCTCGGCGATCCAGCCGATGGCGACGGAGGTGTCCAGGCCTCCGGAGTAGGCGAGCACGACGCGTTCAGTCATCACAGTTCTCTCTTCTGGGCGGGTGGTGCCGGGGGCGTTGGGGCGCCGCAGGCGGCGCGGGGCACGGATCTGGTCATGGGGTCAGGCACCGTCAGCTGCCAGGTCGAGGAACCGGTGCGCGACCGACTCCCCGCCGTCGACGTCGCGGGCGATCACCAGCACCGTGTCGTCACCGGCGATGGTGCCGAGCACCGACGGCAGCACCGAGTGGTCGATGGCCGATGCCAGGAACTGGGCGGCACCGGGCGGCGTGCGCAGCAGGACCAGGTTCCCCGACGCCTCAGCGGTGACCAGCAGCTCCGCGCACAGGCGGCCCAGGCGCGCGGCGAGCTGTTCGGCGTCCTCGGCAAGGTGCGGGGTGCGGTCGCCACCCTCCCCGGGCAGCGCGTACGCCAGCACCCCGTCCGGGGTGCGGATCCGTTCGGCGCGCAGCTCGACGAGGTCACGGGACAGCGTCGCCTGGGTAACGCTCAGCCCCTCGGCGGACAGGGCGGCCGCGAGCTCGCCCTGGGAACGGACCGGGCTGTGGCCGAGCACCCGGGCGATCAGCGCGTGCCGAGCCGCCTTGGTCGACGGGACCGCGGCACCGGGCGCCGTCGGGCCGGTCATGATCGCTCCAGCAACCACACGAGCAGCGCCTTCTGGGCGTGCAGGCGGTTCTCCGCCTCGTCGAAGATCACCGACTGCGGCCCGTCGAGGACCTCTGCGGTCACCTCCATGCCGCGATAGGCCGGCAGGCAGTGCAGGACGACGGCGTCACCGCCCGCGACGTCGAGCAGGCTCTGGTCCAGCCGGTACGGGGCGAACAGCCGCTCCGCCTCCTCGGTCGAGGTGTGGTCGCCCATCGAGACCCAGGTGTCGATGGCGACCGCATCCGCCCCGGCGAGGGCAGCGGCGGCGTCCCGCGTGACCGTGACCGAGCCGCCGGTCCGCGCGGCGATCGCCTCGGCATCGGCCACGATCGTCGGGTCGGGGACCCGCTGGGCCGGGCAGGCGATCCGGACCTGAAGGCCAGCTGTCGCACCACCCAGCAGGTAGGAGTGCGCCATGTTGTTCGCGCCGTCGCCCAGGTAGGCCAGCGTCCGCCCGCTCAGGGCGCCGACGCCGCCGCTGTGCTCGGCGACGGTGAGCAGGTCCGCGAGCACCTGGCACGGGTGGAACTGGTCGGTCAACGCGTTCACGACCGGCACGCCGACGTGCGCGGCCATCTCCTCGATCCGGGACTGGTCGAAGGTCCGCCAGACGACGGCTGCCACCTGTCGCCCGAGCACCCTTGCGGTGTCCGCGATGGACTCCCGCACCCCGATCTTGGCGAGGTTGCCGTCCACCAGCATCGGGTACCCGCCGAGCTCGGCGATCCCGGCCGCGAAGGACACCTGGGTGCGCAGGGTCGGCTTGTCCAGGAGCACGGCGACCGCCTGCGGCCCGTCCAGCGGCCGGGCCGCGAACCGGTCGGCCTTCAGCCGAACGGCGAGCTCGAGCACCTCGGTCTGCTCAGCAGGGGTGAGGTCGTCGTCCCGCAGGAAGTTGCGCATCAGCTCTTCTCCTCGGCGAGGTCGGCGGGCAGGCCCGCCAGGAAGTCCACGAACGTGCTCAGCTGGTCCCAGGTGACGATCAGCGGAGGTGCCAGCCGAAGTGCGGTCGGGGTGACCGCGTTCACGATGAACCCGGCCTCGAGGGCGCGCTCCGCGACCAGCGCGGCGACCGGGGCCACCAGCTCGACAGCGACCAGCAGGCCCTCCCCCCGTACCGAGCGCACCAGCGGGCCGCGCAGCGACGACGCGAGCCGGGCACCGACGTCCTGCACGTGGGCCAGGACGCCGTCGCGCTCGATCACGCCGAGGGTGGCCAGCGCGGCGGCGGCAGCCACCGGGTTGCCGCCGAACGTCGTGCCGTGCTGGCCGGGGCCGAGGAGCGTCGCCGCCCGCTCCCCCAGCGCCACAACGGCACCGATCGGGAAGCCGCCGGCGAGACCCTTGGCCAGGGTGATGACGTCGGGCAGGACTCCTCCACCCAGCTCCGGGGCCTGGAAGGCGAACCACCGCCCCGTGCGCCCGATGCCGGTCTGCACCTCGTCGACGACCAGGAGCACCCCGTTGGCGTCAGCCAGCTTCCGGGCGTGTGCCAGGTAGCCAGGAGGCAGCGACCGGACCCCGGCCTCGCCCTGGACGACCTCAAGGACCAGCGCGGCGACGTCGTCGGCCATGGCGGCCTCGAGGGCAGCGGTGTCGCCGAACGGGAGGAACTCCACGCCGCCGGGCAGCGGCTCGAACGGCTCCCGGTAGGCGAGCTTGTGCGTCATCGCCAGGGCACCCATCGACCGGCCGTGGAACGCGCCCTCGAGCGCAAGGATGCGCGGCCGGCCGGTGCGCCGGGCCATCTTCATCACTGCCTCGTTGGCCTCCGTGCCGGAGTTGGTGAAGAAGACCCGGGAGGCGGCGTCACCGCCGGCCAGCGCGAGCAACCGCTCGGCGAGGGCCACCTGGGCGGGCGTGGCGAAGAAATTCGAGACATGCCCGAGCGTGCCCAGCTGCGCGCTGATCGCGGCGGTCAGGGTCGGGTGGGCGTGGCCGAGGGCGTTCACCGCGATGCCGGCCAGCAGGTCGAGGTAGCGCTTCCCGTCGGCGTCCCAGACGTACGCGCCCTCGCCCCGCACCAGCACCCGCTTGGGCGGGCCGAAGGTGTTCATCAGGGCGCGGGAGTACCGCTGCGTCCACTCGGCCCCGGTACCGGTCAGCTCGCCGCCACCGCGCTGGGCGAGGTCGCTCATCCGGCACCTCCTGGTTGCACGGTCCGCAGTGCGCCAGTGCTCAGGTCGTCCGGCAGCACCATGGTGCCGACGCCCCGCTGGGTGAACACCTCGGTGAGCACCGAGTGCGCCTGCCGGCCGTCGACAACGTGCGCCTGCGGAACCCCGCCGCGGACCGCCCGCAGGCAGGCCTCCATCTTGGGCACCATGCCGGACTCCAGCCTGGGCAGCAGCTCGGCGAGCGCCGAGACCCGGATCTGACGGGCGAGGCTGGTCCGGTCCGGCCAGTCCGTGTACAGGCCTTCGACGTCGGTCAGGATGATCAGCTTGGATGCGCCGAGAGCGACCGCGAGCGCCGCGGCTGCGGTGTCCGCGTTCACGTTGAGCACCTGGGTGGGGTCGTCGATGTCCGGTGCGACGGTGGAGACCACCGGGATGCGCCCGGCGTCGAGCAGGTCGGTGACCGCCCGCGGGTCCACCTCAACCACGTCGCCGACGTGCCCGACGTCCAGCTGCCGCCCGTCGACCACCGCCATCCGGCGCCGGGCCCGCAGCAGCCCGCCGTCCTCCCCGCTCAGCCCGACGGCGTACGGCCCGTGCGCGTTGAGCAGCCCGACCAGCTCCCGGGAGACCTGCCCGGTGAGCACCATCCGGACCACGTCCATGCTCTCCGGCGTGGTGACCCGCAGCCCGCCCCTGAACTCGCTCTCGATGCCGAGCCGAGCGAGCATCGTGGAGATCTGCGGCCCGCCGCCGTGCACGACCACCGGGTGCAGACCCACCTGACGCAGGAACACCATGTCCTCGGCGAACGCCCGCCTGAGGTCGTCGTCGATCATGGCGTTCCCGCCGTACTTGACAACGAACAGGGCGCCGGAGAAGCGCTGCAGCCAGGGCAGGGCCTCGATCAGCACCTCGGCCTTCTGGGCCGGGGTGAGCTCGCTGGGCTGGATCGTCTGGTTCTCGCTCATGTGGAGTACGCGCTGTTCTCGTGGACGTAGTCGTGGGTCAGGTCGTTGGTCCAGAGGGTCACCGAGGCGTCGCCGGCGTGCAGGTCGATGTCGATGTGCACCTCGCGCGCCGCCGCCAGGTGCACCAGGTGCCGGGGCTCGTGCGCTCCCCCGGCCCGGCAGATCTGCACCCCGTTGATGGTCACGTCCAGGGCGTCCGGGTCGAAGGCCGCAACCTCCTCGGGGACCGTGCCGACCTGGGCGAGGATCCGGCCCCAGTTGGGGTCGTTGCCGAAGATCGCGGCCTTGAACAGGTTGGACCGGGTGACGGCCCGTGCGACGGCGAGCGCGGCGCCGGTGGTCTCGGCGTTCAGCACGCGCACCGCGATGTCGTGCGTTGCACCCTCGGCGTCGGCGATCAGCGCCCGGGACAGGCTCGCGCAGGCCTGGGTGAGCGCCTCGGTGAGCTCGGCGCGACCCACCCGCACCCCGCTCGCGCCGGATGCCATCAGCACGACGGTGTCCGAGGTGGACATGCAGCCGTCGGAGTCGATCCGGTCGAAGGTGAGCCCGGTGGCGGCGCGCAGCGCCGCATCGGCGTCGTCGGCGCCGGTGACCGCGTCGGTGCTGAGCACGCAGAGCATGGTGGCCAGCGCCGGCGCGAGCATGCCGGCGCCCTTGGCCATCCCACCGATCGACCAGCCGTCCCGGACCACGTGCACGGTCTTGGGCACGGTGTCGGTCGTCATGATCGCCTCGGCGGCAGCCGGCCCGCCGTCGGCGGCCAGGACACCCGCGACGGCCGTGATGCCGTCGAGCAGCCGCTGCCGGGGCGGCCGCTCACCGATCAGGCCGGTGGAGCACACCACGACGTCGCCCGGTGAGACCCCCAGCAGGCCTCCCACGTGCTCGGCCGTCACGTGCACGTCCTCGAACCCGCCCGGTCCGGTGCACACGTTCGCCGAGCCGGAGTTGAGCACCACGGCGTGCACGACGCCGTCGCGCACCACCTGCCGCGACCACACCACCGGGGCGCCGACCACGCGGTTGGTGGTGAACACGGCGACTCCGACGTGGTCCGGCCCGTCGTTGACCACCAGTGCGACGTCCGGCCGACCGGACGTCTTGAGGCCGGCGGCGACCCCGCCGGCCCGGAAGCCGGCAGGAGCGGTGACGCTCACGGTGCCACCCCCGTCACGGTCAGCCCGGTGCCCTCCGGCAGGCCGAGCGCCAGGTTCATCGACTGCACTGCCGCACCGGACGTGCCCTTGACCAGGTTGTCGAGAGCGCAGATGGTGACCACCTTCCCGGCCCGCGCGTCGACCGCGACCTGCACCAGGGCGGTGTTGGCGCCGACGGTCGCGGCGGTGATCGGCCACTGGCCCTCGGGCAGCAGCTCGACGAAGGGCTCGTCGGCGTAGGCCAGCTCCCAGGCGGCCCGCACGTCGGCGGCGTCGGCGCCCGGGGCGAGCGGCGCCGTCGTCGTCGCGAGGACGCCACGGGACATCGGCACCAGCACGGGAGTGAACGAGATCCGGACGTCGGAGGCGCCGGCCGCGCGCAGGTTCTGCTCGATCTCCGGGATGTGCCGGTGCATGCCGCCGACCGCGTACGGGGCGGCCGAGCCCAGGCCCTCCGAGGCCAGCAGGTGCGCCTTGAGCGCCTTGCCCGCACCGGAGTAGCCGACGGCGAGCACCGCGACCAGGTCCGTCGCGTCGACCAGCCCGGCCGCGACCCCCGGCTGGATGCCCAGGGTGATGGCAGTGACGTTGCAGCCCGGGACGGCCACCCGCCGGGCACCGATCAGATGCTCGCGCTGCCTGCCACCGCCGGCGAGCATCAGCTCGGGCATGCCGTAGGGCCAGGTGCCGGCGTGGGCGGAGCCGTAGAACTGCTGCCAGGCCGCGGCGTCGGACATGCGGTGGTCCGCGCCGCAGTCCAGGACCAGTACGTCCTCGCCCAGCTCCGCGGCGATCGCACCGGACGCGCCGTGCGGCAGGGCGAGCACGACGACGTCGTGCCCGGCCAGGGCCTCAGGGGTGGTGTCCTCGATGACCCGGTCGGCCAGTGTGCGCAGGTGGGGCTGATGCTGGCCCAGCCGGTCGCCGGCGGAGCTGTGTGCGGTCACGGCGCCGATCTCGACGCCGGGGTGCGAGACGAGCAGGCGCAGCACCTCGCCGCCCGCGTAGCCGCTCGCACCTGCCACTGCCACCCGCACCGTCATGTGCATGAATATACACACGACTGCATGGGGCGTGCAGCCCATTCCGGACCGGTGTTGGATGGTGGCATGCGAGCTGTCCAGGCCGGCTCCCCCGGCGGTCCCGAGGTCCTGTCCGTCGTCTCGCTCCCGGACCTGGTGCCGGACCCCGGGCAGGTGGTGGTGGCCGTCGCTGCCGCCGGGGTCAACTTCATCGACACCTACCGCCGGTCCGGGGTGTACCCGAGCCAGTTCCCGCATGTGGTCGGGACCGAGGGTGCCGGGACGGTCACGGCGGTCGGCGCGGGTGTGACGGACGTCTCGGTCGGCGACGCCGTCGCCTGGATCGCGGGCACCGGGGGCTCCTACGCCGAGCAGGTGCGCCTCGTCGGGCAGCAGACGATCCCGGTGCCCGACGGCGTGCCCCTGACAACAGCTGCGGCGCTGATGCTGCAGGGCATCACCGCGCACTACCTGGCAACGTCCACCTTCCCGGTCCAGGCCGGCCAGCAGATCCTGGTGCACGCCGGGGCGGGCGGCGTCGGGCTGCTGCTCACCCAGCTCGCCGTGGCTCGCGGCGCCACAGTCATCACGACCGTCTCCACGCAGCAGAAGGCGGCGCTGTCGCGTGCGGCGGGCGCGGCCCAGGTGATCAGGTACGACCAGCTCGAGGACCTCACCCGCGACCTGCCGCCCCTGGTCCGGGAGCTCAGCGGCGGCGGTGTGCACACCGTGTTCGACGGCGTCGGGCGGGTCACCTTCGATGCCTCCCTGGCCTGCCTCTTGCCGCGCGGCGGGCTCGCGCTGTTCGGCGGCGCGTCCGGTCAGGTGCCCCCGTTCGACCCCCAGCGGCTGAACACCGCCGGCTCGGTCTACCTGACCCGACCGACCATCGGCGCGTACACCGCCAGCCGCGCCGAGCTTCTCGAGCGGGCCGCTGACCTGCTCGAGCGCGTCCGGGCGGGCACCCTTGACGTCCGCGTCGGCGCCACCTACGCCCTTGACGACGCCGCAGAGGCGCACGGCGCGCTGGAGAGCCGGGCCACCACCGGCAAGGTGCTGCTGGTGCCCTGACGCGTCACGCCACCACGAGGAGGACTGATGGAGTACGTACCGCTAGGTGCGTCCGGGCTACAGGTGTCGCGGATCGTGCTGGGCTGCATGAGCTTCGGCGAGCCGCAGCGCGGCGCCCATCCCTGGACACTTCCCCCGGACCAGGCGCGTCCGTTCATCGTTGCGGCCCTGGAAGCCGGGATCACCACCTTCGACACGGCGAACGTCTACTCGGCCGGGTCGAGCGAGGAGATCCTCGGGGAGGTGCTGCGCGACGTCGCTCGGCGCGAGGAGGTGGTCGTCGCGACCAAAGTGCACGGGCTGATGGGACCCGGCCCCAACCGTGGCGGGCTGTCCCGCGGCGCGATCCTCACCCAGGTCGAGGCGAGCCTGCGCCGACTCGGCACGGACTACATCGACCTCTACCAGATCCACCGGTACGACCCCGTGACACCCGTCGAGGAGACCATGCAGGCGCTGCACGACCTGGTACGCGGCGGCAAGGTCCGCTACCTCGGCGCGTCCTCGATGTGGGCCTGGCAGTTCGCCCAGGCCCAGCACGCGGCCGAGCTCAACGGCTGGACCCCGTTCGTGTCGATGCAGGACCAGTACAACCTGCTGATGCGCGAGGAGGAGCGGGAGATGCACCCGTTCTGCCTCGACACCGGCGTCGGTGTGCTGCCCTGGAGCCCGCTGGCTCGTGGCCGGCTCACCAGGGAGTCGCAGGCGACGACCGAACGGGCCCGGACCGACGACCTCGGCAACCGGCTGTACCACCAGGCCGAGGAGTCCGACCGGCGGATCGTCGAGGCGGTCGCCGGTATCGCGGCCGAGCGAGGGGTGTCCCGCGCGCAGGTGGCGCTGGCTTGGCTGCTGCACCAGCCGGCCGTCACGGCCCCGATCGTCGGCGTGACCAAGCCCGAGCACCTGGCCGACGCCGTCGACGCGGTGGATCTGGAGCTGTCCGACGACGAGCTGCGCCGGCTCGAGGAGCACTACACCCCGCGCGCGGCCGAGGGGTTCTGAGCCCCACGCGGCCGAGGGGTTCCGAGCCCCGCGCGCACGTGAGGGGTTCTGAGCCCGGCCGCACCGGAACGGTTCTGAGCCCCGCGCGCGGCCGAGGGCCGCTCAGGCGCAGCGGTCCTCGTCGACGCCCATGGCGTCGCCCGCAACGGAAGGCGCGCAGATCTCAGCGATCCTGCACAGCTCAGCGATCCCCGTGGGTGACCCGACTGCGCGTCGCCACGCCCGACTGAAGTCCAGCCATCGTGGTGCCCTGATCTCGGGGACGCCGCTACGCATCCGAATCTCCCAGCCGGAGGTGTCGATCGTGCGGTGATGGAACCAGCAGAGCAGCACCCCGTTGTCGGTATGGGTGCCATCCGGGTCGTGCGCATGAGGCGTGACGTGGTGCACCTCGCACCATCCGGTCGGGACGTGGCACCCCGGGATGACGCACCCACCGTCACGAAGCGCGATGGCGCGTCGCTGGCTACCGGTGAAGCACCGCTCGGCTGACCCGAGCTGGAGGATGCGGCCGTTGTGGCCGACGACGATGCGCTCGACGGCCCCGGCGCAGCCGATGTGGCGGGCCGCCGCGATGCTGATGGGAGTGGGGATCCCGTTGGCGAAGGCTGCGCCGCGTCCGGACGCCAGGTCCTCCGCGCGGACGCTGACCAGCAGCGTCGGGACGTTGCCCGCAACGCTCGGGGCGTCGGCGGCTCGGGCCGCGACGTGCACGATCGTGGCGAGCACGTCGTGGAGCTGCTGGGCGCGACTGCGCTGGTCGGTGCCGTCTGCAGCGCACGGATCCGCCGTCTCGGGGCAGGCCGCGCGGGCCGCGCCGTCCGTCGACGCGCCATCCGACGCGCCATCCGACGCGCCATCCGTTGACGCGGGACGGTCCGGCGCCGGCAGGTCGGCCGTGCGCGGGTTGGTGCATGCGTCGGCGTAGCGCTGCAGCGCTCCCGCCACCTCGGGCATGAGCATCCCGGAGACGGGCACAAGGCCGTGGCGGGCGGCCAACAACCGCAGGCACCGCCGCTCGACGTCGCGCTCGCTCGGCGCGGCCCCGTCGGGATCGAGCACCGAGTGCCACACGGTGGCCTGCAGGCGCACGCTGTCGGCGTCGACCGGGACCACCCCGGCCGGGTCCGGCGCCACCGCCTCGGCGACAAGCGAGGCCTCGGCCACGGCGACGTCGCGCGCCCCCGCGACCCGTAGCGCCGGTGAAAGGGTGTCCACGATCGCGGCCGCGCTGTCGACGCCCAGCCGCCCGGCGTCCAACGCCGCAGCCACACTCTCGAAGCGAGGCGGGACCGGAGCGCCGGACAACCCGACCGATGCTCGGGTGGCCGCGCCGAGCCGGATGCGTCGGTTCACCGTCGGGCTCGAGGCACCTGTGGTCCGCTGCACGAGCTCGACCGCGTTGCGGCAGCCCAGCCGGGCAGCCAGGCCCTCCCGGCCCAGCTCGCGCCGGGAGCGCTCCGCCACCTCCCCGGCCAGCGCGACCCGCGACGCATCGACCCGGCGGCCCACTGCCTCGACCTCGGTGAGCAACCGCAGCACCGCGGCGTCGTCCAGCCCGGCAACAGCCGACGGACATAGCGCGAGCACCTGCACCGCGCCGGCCCGCGCCGGTGCGTCAGGCTCAGCGAGCGTCGCGATCCAGGACATACCACCAGTATTCCGGCACCCACTGACATTGCCCGCAGCCGCGGAAACCGCACCGTCCATCCCCGTGAAGCCCGCGCCAGCGCCAGGTCGGGCGGCGCCTCGGGGAACGGTCTCGCACGTGTGGCGCCGAAGCCGCCCCCACTCAGCTCCGCAGCACGGCCCCGAACCGCCGACCCGCCTCCGCGACTGCGGCCGCCCGGACGGCGGCGGTCTCCTCAGCGGTCAAAGTCCGGTCCGGTGCCCGCAGCCGGAGCGAGAAGGCCACCGACTTGCGACCATCGCCCACCTGCGCACCGGTGTAGACGTCGAACACCCGCAGCTCCTCGAGCACGTCCCCGACCGACCGGATCCCGTCCCGGACGGCCGACAGCAGCTCGCCGACCGCGACACCCGCGTCGACGACCAGCGCGATGTCCTCCTTGGCCACCGGGAACGTCGAGACCGGCGTCGCCTGCGCAGGCTCGCCCGGCATCGCCGCGATCACCGCGTCGAGGTCCACCTCGAACGCGACCGCCCGCGTCGGCAGGTCGAGCGCCGCGACCACCTTGGGGTGCAGCTCCCCGGCATGCCCGACGAGCGTCCCGTCCGCCAGCGTCAGGCGCACGTTGCGCCCGGGGTGCCACGGCATGTGGTCGGCATCTGCGGTCGCCGCCAGCGACACCCCGAGGCAGCGTCCCACCAGGACCGCGGCCTCGATCGCGTCGGTGTGGTCGGCCCGTCGTCCGGGCCCCCACCAGCCGCCGGGCTCGCGCAGGCCGGTGAGCACGCCGGCGACCCGCCGAGGCTGTGGCGGGACGGCGTCGAGCAGGCCGGCCAGGTCCGCCTCCGACGGCAGCTCGCCGCCCGACAACAGCGGCGCGGCCGCAG
Source organism: Actinomycetales bacterium (assembly GCA_038204895.1). Taxonomy (GTDB): domain Bacteria; phylum Actinomycetota; class Actinomycetes; order Actinomycetales; family Cellulomonadaceae; genus Actinotalea. Next base: position 16,736 of record JBBRCL010000008.1, read on the forward strand.
TACCCGGCTCCGGTCGGACCACCAGGCCGGTCTCGAACAGGGCGAGGTCCGTCATCCCGCGCGAGACGTTGCGCCGCGCGGTGTCCAGGAGTGTGACCAGCAGGTTCGTCCGCAGCTCCGGCTGGGACTCGGAGACCGGGTTGGCCAGTCGCACGGCCCGACGGCGCGGGTCGTCGGCCGGGATGCCGAGCCGGTCGTGCGCGTCAGCCCCGACGAACGGGTAGCTGAGCACCTCGACGAAGCCGTGCGCGGCGAGCGCCCGGGCGACCGTCCGGCGGGCCCGCTGGGCATCGGTCAGGCCGCGGCCGGCCGGCGCGGTCGGCAGCACCGAGGGGATCGCGTCGTACCCGCGCAGGCGGGCGACCTCCTCGACCAGGTCCACCGGCATCACCAGGTCCGGCCGCCAGGACGGCACCGTGACCACGACCCGCGGACGCGCGACGTCGCGGCGTCCGGGGGCTTCGCCGTCGGCGACCTCCGCCGGAGCGTCGACGACCGTGCAGCCGATCTCCGCCAGCGTCGCCCTGACCACGTCCGCCGAGTAGTCCACCCCGACGATCCGTCCGGGCAGGTCGAGCGGCAGGGTGATCGTGTGGGCGGGCGGCGTGCGGTCGACGTCGGTAACCGCCTCGTCGGCAGTGCCACCGCCGTGCTCCAGCAGCAGGGCGACCACCCGGTCCGCCGCGACCCGCGGCAGCTCAGGGTCGACACCCCGCTCGAACCGGCGGGACGCCTCGCTTGGCAGCTTGTGCCGCCGGGCGGTCCGGGCCACCGACACCGGGTCGAAGTGCGCCGCCTCGATCAGCAGGTCCGTCGTCGCCGGTGTGACCTCGCTGTCCGCGCCGCCCATCACGCCGGCCAGGCCCAGCACCCGGGTGCCGCGGGACTGCGGCGAGTCAGTGATCAGCAGGTCCTCGAGGTGCAGTCGGCGCTCGACGCCGTCCAGAGTGGTCAACCGCTCGTCGTACCGGGCCCGCCGGACGACGATCGGCGCCGCGAGCCGGCCAAGGTCGTACGCGTGCAGCGGCTGCCCCAGGTCGAGCATCACGTAGTTCGTGACGTCGACGGCCAGGGAGATCGGCCGCATCCCGGCCTGGGTCAGGCGGCGCTGCATCCAGATCGGCGACGGGGCGGACGCGGCCACGCCGCGCACCACACGGGCCACGAACCGGTCACAGCCCGCGACGCCGTGGATCGGGGCGTCGTCGTCCAGCTCGACGGCGAAGCCGGCGCCGGACGTCGGCGCGATCGGCTCGGCCGACTCGGCCGGCAGACCGGCCGGAACCACTGCCGGGTCGGTGAACGCCGCACCCGTCGCGTGGGAGTACTCCCGCGCGATCCCGCGCATCGCGAAGCAGTACCCGCGGTCCGGGGTGACGTTGATCTCCAGGACGTCCTCGCCCAGCCCGAGCAGCCGGCGGGCGTCGGTGCCGGGGGCGGCGTCCAGCCCGAGGCGGGCCAGCACCAGGATCCCGTTGTGGTCCTCGCCCAGCCCCAGCTCGCGCTCGGAGCAGATCATCCCGTCGGACACGTGCCCGTAGGTCTTGCGGGCGGTGATCGGGAACGGGCCGGGCAGCACGGCGCCGGGCAGCGCGACGACGACGCGGTCCCCCACCTCGAAGTTGTCAGCACCGCAGACGATGCCGCGCGGGCCTGCCGCGCCGGTGTCCGCGTCGTCGTCGTCGGCCGCGTTGAAGGCACCGACGTCCACCCGGCACCACTGGATGGTCTTGCCGTTGCTCTGCGGCTCGGGCGTGCGCTCGATCACCTCACCGACCACCAGCGGACCCGTGACGGTGGCCGGGTGCACCGCCTCCTCCTCGAGCCCCACCCGGACCAGCTCCGCCGCGAGACTCTCGGCGGTGGTGCCGGGGGCGACGGCGACGTGCTCGGCCAACCAGGACAACGGGACGCGCGGCATCAGATGACCCCTTCGAACTGCAGGGAGAAGCGCACGTCGCCCTCCACCATGTCGTGCATGTCCGCGATCCCGTGCCGGAACATCAAGGTCCGCTCGATCCCCATGCCGAACGCGAACCCGGTGTACACGTCCGGGTCCACCCCGACCGAGCGCAGCACGTTCGGGTTGACCATGCCGCAGCCGCCCCACTCGATCCAGCCGGCCCCGCCCTTCTTCTGCGGGAACCACAGGTCCATCTCGGCGCTGGGCTCGGTGAACGGGAAGAACGACGGCCGCAGCCGGGTGCGCGCCTCGGGCCCGAACATCGCCCGGGCGAAGTGGTCCAGGGTGCCTCGCAGGTGCGCCATCGTCAGGCCCTTGTCCACCGCGAGGCCCTCGACCTGGCTGAACACGGGCGTGTGCGTGGCGTCCAGCTCGTCCGTCCGGAACGTGCGGCCCGGACAGGCGATGTAGACCGGCAGCTCACGGGAGAGCAGCGCGCGGGCCTGCACCGGAGAGGTGTGGGTGCGCAGCACCAGCCCCGAGGGCCCGGTGCCGCCGTCCAGAGCCTCGACGTAGAAGGTGTCCTGCATCTGCCGCGCCGGGTGGTCGATCCCGAAGTTCAGCGCGTCGAAGTTGAACCACTCGGCCTCGACCTCCGGCCCCTCGGCGATCTCCCAGCCCATCGCAAGGAACACGTCGGCGATCCGCTCGGACAACACCTCCAGCGGGTGCCGGGCACCGCGTGGCGAGCGGTCGGCAGGGAGGGTCACATCGACGGACTCCTCGACGAGCACCCGGGCGTCCCGGTCGGCCTCCAGCTCGATCTGCCGCGCGGCGAGCGCCGCGTTGACCTGGCCACGGGCACCGCCCATCAGGCGGCCGGCCTCGGCCTTGTCGGACGCGTCCAGCCCGCCGATGGCGCGGTTGGCCAGGGCGAGCGGGCTGCGGTCACCGGCGTGCGCGAGGCGCACCGCCTTGAGCTCGTCGAGGTCTCCCGCGGAGGTGATCGCGGCGAGTGCGGCGTCGACGGCCGCGCGGACGGCGTCGGCATCCAGCGGTGAGACGGATTCAGACATGGTGCCTTCCGGGGACGCGCGAGAAGAGACAGGGGTCCAAGCGGTGGTGGCCCGCAGTGGGCTCTCGCGGATCGTCCGGTCCCGGCACGTCCGTGCGCGGATCAGCCGCGCGGCCCGCCTGCGGGCCGGCTAAATCGGCGATCACTCCGGTACAGCACATGGTCATCCTGCCACAGCGGCCAGCGCGGACCGGTGCACGACGTCGTACCGCGGGCTCCCACCGGACCCGGCGCCCAGCCGGGAGCTCATCAGGGCGACCTTGCCGACCGTCCAGGTCGGCCCGGTGTACAGGGCGAGCGCATGTGCCAGGGCCGCCGGGTCCACCGCGGCCACAGCGTCGGGGCCGGCACCTCGCGCCGGGCCCCGGGTCCCCCGACCCCGGCCGGCCGCCCGGGCGACGGTCAGGTGCGGGCGCGAGCGCCCGTCCTCGGCGCGGCCGAGCAGGTCCGTGCCAATCCGGCCCGCGGCCGACATCAGCCGACCCCAGCCGTCCCCCGAGCAGCCGACCCACAGGGTCCGCCCGTCGAACAGCCCGGCGCCGCGCAGCGCCGCCTCGAACGGCGGGTGCGCGGTCGCGACGTCGTCCAGGGCGCCGACGACGTCGTCCAGGTAGCCCTCGGGTACCTCGCCGTAGAAGGCCAGGGTGATGTGCCGGGCCTCCGGGAGCGTCCAGCGCAGCCCGGAGACCCGCCCGCCGCGCACCGAGGCCAGGGCCGTCTCGAGGTGCTCCAGCACATCGTCGGGCGGGGTGACCGCGGCGAACAGGCGCATGCCCCCAGCATGCCAACCACCCGCGAGAGCGCCCTTGCGCCACACCCGGGACGGCTGGCCGGCATGACTGGCCGGCACGGCCGGCCGACACCGCGGGTCTCAGGGTCGGGCCAGGGGCCGGCCAGGGTCGGAGTCCGGGGTGGATCCGGACTGTCCCCGATTCCGCACGGCCCGTCCGGTACCGATGCTGGAGACACCAAGCCACACGAGATGAGGAAGAACGATGTCGCTCCACGAAGACATGACCCGCAACGGGCTGGTCCGTCCGATCGACGACCGGGTGCTCGGCGGTGTGTGCGCAGGACTCGGGCGCAGGTTCGGGCTGGAGCCCTGGCCGGCACGGTTGCTGTTCGTGCTGGTCCTGATGCTCCTACCCGGCAGCCAGCTCCTGATCTACCCGATCCTGTGGATCCTGATGCCGTCCGAGTACCGGTACGCCGCGCCGCAGCAGTACCCGTACCCGTACCCGCCGCAGGCATACGCCCAGCCCGAGCAGGCCTACCCGACCCAGGCCTACCCGACGCCGTCGGCGTAGATCTGCCGACTCCGCGGGCGTGGCCTACCGGCCCGACCGCTGGGCGCGGGCGCTGGCGTACAGGCACACGGTCGCGGCTGTCGCCAGGTTGAGCGACTCGGCCCGCCCGTGGATCGGCACGCGCACGACGGCGTCGGCCAGGGCGAGCGAGGTGGTCGCCAGGCCATGCGCCTCGTTGCCGAACAGCCACGCGGTGGGCGCCGCAAGGTCGGGAACCCGGAGGGGGCGCTCGGCCTCCACACCCGCCAGGTCGAGCAGCTCGTCCAGGTCCAGGTCACCGTCGCCGTCGGCGGCGAGCAGCTGGAGTCCGGCGTCCCGCAGGGCCGCGACGGCCGCCACCAGGTCGATCCCGGTCACCACCGGGAGGTGGAACAGGCAGCCAGCGGTCGACCGCACCACCTTGGGGTTGTGCAGGTCGACGCTCTCCCCGGTCAGCAGCACGGCATCGGCGCCCGCGGCGTCGGCTGCGCGCACCACTGTCCCCGCGTTGCCGGGGTCGCGGACCTCGTCGAGCACCGCGACCAGGCGCGGTGACCCCGCGAGTGCCGACGCCAACGACGCGGGACGGATCCGGACGACGGCGACGACGCCCTGGGCGTCGGGGCTCATCGCCTCGAGCACCTCGGGGGTCCCCAGCTGCACCGGGACACCGCGCACCGAGGCGTCGCCGGCGATCTCCGGATAGCGATCAGCCGACGCCAGGCTCAGGTACAGGTCCAGGACATCGTCGGGGGCGTGCCGCACGGCCTCGCGCACGGCCTGCGGCCCCTCGACGAGGAACCTGCCGTGCCGGTCACGTGCAGAACGCCCGGACAGCGCCCGCACCGCCTTGACCCGCTCAGCGCGGGGGTTGGTCAGTGCCGGCTCCGTCCGGGCGTCCACCGGTGAGGTCAGGCCGCCGGCGTGTGGGCGACGTTGACGTCGTCGGGCAGCGCTGCCTTGGCAAGGCCGACCAGGGTCGCGAAGGCCTGCGGGTCGGCGACGGCCATGTCCGCGAGGACGCGGCGGTCAACCTCGACCTCGGCGGCCTTGAGGCCCTGGATGAGGCGGTTGTAGGTCAGGCCGTTGGCTCGGGCGGCCGCGTTGATCCGCTGGATCCACAGCCGGCGGAAGTCGCCCTTGCGCGCCTTGCGGTCGCGGTAGCTGTAGACGAGGGAGTGGGTGACCTGCTCCTTGGCCTTGCGGTACAACCGCGAACGCTGGCCGCGGTAGCCGGCAGCCCGCTCGAGGGTTGTCCTGCGCTTCTTGTGGGCGTTGACCGCCCGCTTCACGCGTGCCACGTGATGCTCCTTGGGTGTCGGGGGCTAGGGGTCGAGGCGCTCGTGGCGCCGCGGCTCACTTGCCGAGCAGCTTCTTGACGGTGCGGGTGTCGCCAGTCGACATGACCTGGTCCTTGGCGAGACGACGCGTGCGCCGGCTCGACTTGTGCTCGTTCAGGTGGCGGGCGTTCGCCTGCTCGCGCATGACCTTGCCGCTGCCGGTGATCCGGAAACGCTTCTTCGCACCGCTGTGCGTCTTGTTCTTCGGCACCTCTGTGCTCACTTCCTTCAGGTCGCCCGGGGGGGGCGACGGGGTCGACGTGCGGGCGAGCCGCACCGGTCAGGAGGACTCGGCGTCCGCGCCCGGAGGCGCCTTCGGGGTCCGGGTGGCGGGACGAGGCGACGGGCTCGTGGTGCCCGACGCCGGACGGCTGGCCCTGGTGCTGGACTTCGCCGCGGTCGGCTTGGGCGCCGCCAGTCGCGGGGTGGGCTTCGGTGCAACCTTCGGCTTCGGTGCAGCCTCAGGTTCAGGTGCAGCCTCAGCCTTGGCAGCAGCCACCTTGGGAGCGGCCTTCGGTGCCGCAGCCCTCGGTGCCGCAGCCCTCGGTGCCGCAGCCTTGGGCACGGTGGCCTTGGCAGCCGCAGTCTTCGGTGCCGCGGGCTCGGGCACAGCGGGCTCGGGCACAGCGGGCTCCACAGCCTCGAGCGTGGCGGGTGCCGGAGCAGCCTTCGGTGCCGTCGCAGCCGGCGCAGCTTCAGCCGGCACAGCTTCGACCGGCGCAGCATGGGCGGCCTGGGCAGCCGGGGCTGCCTCGGGACGACGCTTCGGCTGGCTGCGTACCTCGGACTTCTTCTTGTTCGGCCCCAGAACCATGATCATGTTGCGGCCGTCCTGCCGCGGGCTGCTCTCGACGAAACCGAGTTCGGCGACATCGTCGGCCAACCGCTGGAGCAGGCGCAAGCCCATCTCCGGGCGCGACTGCTCGCGGCCCCGGAACATGATCATGACCTTGACCTTGTCGCCGACCTTGAGGAACCGCTCGACGTGGCCCTTCTTCGTGCCGTAGTCGTGCGGGTCGATCTTCAGCCGGAACCGGATCTCCTTGAGGACGGTGTTGGCCTGGTTGCGCCGGGCCTCCCGCGCCTTCATGTCCGCCTCGTACTTGAACTTGCCGTAGTCCATGAGCTTGCAGACCGGCGGGCGAGCGTCGGGCGCAACCTCGACAAGATCCAGGTCAGCCTCCTGCGCGAGACGCAGCGCGTCCTCAACGCGGACGATGCCGACCTGCTCGCCGTTCGGGCCGACCAGACGCACCTCAGGCACGCGGATCCGCTCGTTGATGCGGGACTCGGTGATGTGGAGCTCCTCGTGTCGTTGCTGGGACCCCGGCAACGAAGAAGGCCTCCGCTGCGTGGCACGCGCGGAGGCCTGACCGACGAGACGCCCGCATACGCGAGCGTCGGCCGACGGGAACATGCCCCGAAGGCCGTCGGACCGGACCCGGCACCTGTTGCCCGCTGGGCGGGACTGTCGGCACCTGGGTGGGATGGACTCCACTTGTGCACCGGTGAGGCGTTCCGTCTGCACGGACAGCTCACCGATAGGTCGACCACAAGGGTAGCAGGCGGGCCCGGCTGGCAAGATCGTCGGATGACCGACCCAGACGCGAGCGTCCAGCAGCCCTCCCCCGCAGCTGCGGCCCGCGACATCGCGGAGGTACCGGCCGTCGAGGTCATCACCACTGCCGCGTTGCACCTGATGAGCGCAGCAGCGGTCAAGTGCGGGCTCAGCCCGGACACCGCCGGCGTTCGGGGCGTCGACCTGATGGACCTGGACGAGGCACGCAAGCTGATCACCGCCCTTGCGGCCCTGGTCACCGCTGCCGCGCCGGAGATCGGCAACCAGCACGCCCGGCCACTGCGGGACGGCCTGCGGTCGCTGCAGTTGGCCTTCCGCGAGGCGTCGCCGTTCCCCGACGCCCCTGGCGAGGGCCCAGGCGAGACCTGGACCGGGCCGGTCAGCTGATCGGCGCGACGGCCCGATCTGCCGGGCCCGTGTCCGATCGTGACTCCGGTCCGTGACGCAGCACCCGACAGCGCCTCTTGCCTGCCTATCCTTGGGCACGTGAACGATCCGCAGGGGGCCGCCACCGACGAGAGCACCGGGGGCGGCACCGAGGAGCCCCTGGACGAGGGGTCGGTCGCTCGCGCCCTCGATCCGTCCGCGGAGGCGCTCCACCCCGACGACGACGCGTCCCCGCCGCCTCCGGCCCACGACGCGGCCGAACCCGACGACGCGGCCGAGCCGCCCCCACCACCCCCACCACCGCTCGACGACGCACCCCCGCCACCGCCACCGCCCCCACCGCCGACCCTCGACGCCTCCGCTCACGCGCACGTGCTGGTGGACCCGGTCACGGCCTCCGCGGCAGCCGACCCGCCGCTCTTCGACGCCACCGCGCCGTTGTACGTCGCGAACACCCGCATCACCTATCCGCCGGCCGCAACCCTGACCCGAATCGACCCGCTCCCCACGGGCGCGGGCGACACCACCGGCGGAGGGATGTCGACCCCGTACGCCTCCACCGTCCGGCACGCCCACGCCGGGTCGGCCCCGGTTCCGGTGCGCGGGCGCCGCTGGTTCCGCCGGACCGTTGCCACGGTGGTGACCCTCCTGCTGCTGGCCACGACGGGCCTGGCGATCTACCTGTTCATGAGCGCGCGCGGGTGGCGCGACCAGACCAAGAGCTATCTGGGCAGCTCCCTGGAGCTCGGTGGTGAGCTCGCGGGCACCCGCAGCGACCTGTCTGGCGCCCGCACCGAGCTCGAGGCGGTCCGGGCCCAGCTGGCCACGGCCCAGGCGCGGATCGTTGAGCTGGCGAACGAGAAGGCCCAGCTCGGCGATGAGTGGGAGATCACCCAGCAGCTGGTCGACTACCAGGAGCGGGTCAGCGTCGCTGCCGGGCAGGTCGCCCTCGCCCTCGACCAGTGCGTGCAGGGCCAGCAGGAGTTCATCGGCTACCTGCAACGCGAGCGGGAGTCCACCGTGCCGACGTACGACCCGGCGGAGCTCGCCAAGTTCGAGACCGACGTCGAGGCCCTGTGCCAGGCGGCCTCGGAGGCGAACATCGCCCTCCAGCTCGAGCTGTCACGATGAGGCGAGCCGGGCGGCCCGGTGTTGCGGCCGCGACCGCCGTCGTCGTGCTGGCCCTGGCCGCCTGCGCGACCGAGGACTTCCCCGCCCTGCCCGGCCCGCCGGTCACCGAGTTCGTGCCGAGCGAGGCCCCGGTGGTCCGACCCTCCGGTCTGACGCCCGACGGCTTCGACGCAGTGCAGCGGATGGCGGTGCGGATCCGCAACGTCGGCTGCGGATCGCTGTCCACCGGCTCGGGGTTCGCGATCGACGCCACGACGCTCATCACGAACAAGCACGTGGTCGCGGACTCCGCTGACCTGCAGGTGTCCACCTATGACGGTCGGGACATCGACGTCACCGCGTCGAGCACCGCCGCCATCGCCGACCTGGCCGTGGTCCGTACGGCCGAGGAGCTGCCCTTCTATCCCGAGCTGGCACCGGCGGACCCGGTGCGCGGCGACGAGGTCACGGTGGTCGGCTACCCGCAGGGCGGCGCGCTCACGGTCACCCGGGGCCAGGTGATCGGGTCGACCACCGACCCGCTGAACGAGAACCTCGGCGAGGTGCTGGTCACCGACGCCCAGGTGGAACCCGGCAGCTCCGGGTCAGCGGTGCTCGACTCCCAGGGGCGAGTGGTCGGAGTCGTGTACGCCAAGAGCGCGGCCGGGCAGTCGTTCATCGTGCCGGTGAGCACGCTCGCGGCCCTGCTGGCCGACACCGCCGCCTTCACGCCGACCGCCAGCTGCACCCCGTAGGCCGACCGCCCGACGACGTCGCCCGGCTCCGGACCGGTCCGCATCTTCCGCCGAAGGTGCAGCATGGAGCCATGAACACAGAGGGCATCACCACAGAGGCCACCGAAGGCACCGCGAGCACCGCGCGGACCAGCAAGGGAAGCAGGGGCCGCAGGGGCCGCCGCGAGCGCATGGCCGGCCGACGTCGCGCCCTGCCGGTCCGGGTCGCACGCGACCTGCTGACGGTCCGCCGGGTGTTCGGCGAGCCCATCCAGCAGGGCGACGTCACGCTCGTGCCGGTCGCCCGCGTGATGGGTGGCTCCGGCTACGGCGACGGTGACGGCGAGTGGCGCAAACCCACCGACAGCGACGAGACCGGCACCGGCTCGGGCTCGGGCGGCGGCTTCGGGGTGAACGTGACGCCGGTCGGCGTCTACGTGGTACGCGGCACGGACGTGACGTGGCAGCCCGCGATGGACCTCAACCGGACCATCCTCGGCGGCCAGATCGTCGGGGCGCTCGCCCTGCTGCTGATCGCGCGCGCCATGCGGCGCCGTCGCCGCTGACGCCGGCCGCGAACGCGGAGACGGGCGGTAGCTCCCGGCCGGCTACTACGGCCTGCCGGCCACGTCCAGTGCCTCGGGCAGGGTGAATGCGCCGGCGTACAGCGCCTTGCCGACGATCGCGGCCTCGACGCCCTCGCCGACCAGGCCGCGCAGCGCGCGCAGGTCGTCCAGGCTGGAGATGCCGCCCGAGGCGACCACGGGCGCCGTCGTGCGCGCGCAGACCTCACGCAGCAGGTCAAGGTTGGGCCCGCGCAGGGTGCCGTCCTTCGTCACGTCGGTGACCACGTAGCGCGCGCACCCGGCGTCGTCCAGGCGGGCCAGCACCTCCCACAGGTCCCCGCCCTCGCGGGTCCATCCGCGGGCCGCAAGGGTGGTCCCCCGCACGTCCAGCCCGACGGCAATCGCGTCGCCGTGCCGGGCGATGGCGCGAGCGGTCCACTCCGGGTCCTCCAGCGCCGCGGTGCCCAGGTTGACGCGGGTGCAGCCGGTGGCCAGCGCCCGGTCCAACGATGCGTCGCCCCGGATGCCGCCGGACATCTCGATGCGGACGTCGAGCGCGGCGACCACCTCGGCCAGCAGGTCGGCGTTGGAGCCACGCCCGAACGCCGCATCCAGGTCCACCAGGTGGATCCACTCGGCGCCGCCGGCCTGCCAGTCCAGCGCGGCCCGCAGCGGGCTGCCGTAGGAGGTCGCCGAGCCGGCCTCGCCCTGGACCAGGCGCACGGCCTGCCCGTCGGCGACATCGACCGCGGGCAGCAGGACCAGGCGCGACATGCGGTTCCTCTCGGTGGTGCCGGGCGGGTGATGCAGGAGCGTGGGTCAGCTCAGCGTGCCGAGCCAGTTGCGCAGCAGCTCGGCTCCGGCGTCGCCGGACTTCTCGGGGTGGAACTGGGTGGCGCACAGCGGCCCGTTCTCCACGGCGGCGACGAACCGCTCGCCGTGCTCGGACCAGGTCACGACGGGTTCGGTGAACCGCCCGCCACCGAGCGGGGCAAAGGTCCGCGCCGCGTAGGAGTGCACGAAGTAGAAGCGCTGATCGCCGATGCCCCGGAACAGGGCGCTGTCGGCAGGCGCGTCGACCATCGACCAGCCCATGTGCGGCACCACCGGCGCGGTCAGGCGGTCGACGACGCCGGGCCACTCCGCCAGGCCCTCGGTCCGCACCCCGTGCTCGTCGCCAGCGTCGAACATGATCTGCATGCCCACGCAGATGCCGAGCACCGGGCGTCCGCCGGCAAGACGCCGCTCGATCACCTTGTCCCCGCGCACACCACGCAGGCCGGCCATCACAGCGGCGAAGGCGCCGACGCCGGGCACCACCAGCCCGTCGGCGGCCAGCGCGGCGTCGTGGTCGGCCGTGAGCTCGACGGTCGCCCCGGCGCGCTCGAGCGCGCGCACAGCTGAGCGCACGTTGCCGAAGCCGTAGTCGAGGACCACGACGCGAGGGGAGGTCACCACGCCAGCCTAACGAGAGGGCCCGGGTGCGCCGGCGGCCGTCTCGCGCACGCCGGCGGCCGTCTCGCGCACGCCGGCGGGCTCGCTACCGCACGCTGCCTACGCTTCCGGCTCCGCGGCGTCGTCGGCAGCTGCCGCCTTGGCTGCGCGCCGGTTCCTGCGCGCGACGCCGGCCAGCATCCGCATCGCCCCCAACTTGGACACACCGACGGACGTGACCAAACCGGGCAGGTCCGCGACCGTGATCTGCCCGAGCAGCAACCCCTCGACCTCCGGGGGTGCGCCGTCGAGCATCAGCGCCGGCGACAGCGTCTCCTGCTCCTCGCCGCCCGCCCACCGGCTCGCGCTCATCTGGCCATCCCGCTGCACCAGCAGAACGACCGGTGTCGGGCTGTTCGCGAGCGTGCTGGAGATGATCTGGGCAGCGGTCTCCGGTTCGTCGCCGCCGGCCGACCGGCAAACGGCGATGCACCCGATGGCGGTGGGCACCGCGTCGATCGGCACCCTGTGCAGGGCACAGGCGGCGGCCAGGGCCTCCGGCACCCCGACCTTGGTCAGCACGACGGCGGCGGCGGCGAGCTCCTCGGTCACAGGGTCCCCTTCGTTGAGGGGATGCCCTGCACGCGCGGGTCGAGCTCGATGGCGGCCCGCAGGGCCCGAGCGAGCGCCTTGAACTGCGCCTCGACGATGTGGTGCGGGTCGCGGCCGGCGAGCACCCGCATGTGGATGCAGATGCCGGCGTGGTGGGCGACCGACTCCAGCACGTGCCGGGTCAGCGAGCCCGTGAAGTGGCCACCGATCAGGTGGTACTCCTGCCCGGCCGGCTCGCCGCGGTGTACCAGGTACGGGCGGCCGGAAACATCCACCGCTGCCTGGGCGAGGGCCTCGTCCAATGGCACGACGGCGTCCCCGAACCGGGCGATCCCGGCCTTGTCCCCGAGGGCCTGGCGCAGCGCCTGGCCGAGGGCGATCGCGACGTCCTCCACGGTGTGGTGCACGTCGATCTCGGTGTCACCGGTGGCCCGGACCGTCAGGTCGATCAGGGAGTGCTTGCCCAGCGCGGTGAGCATGTGGTCGAAGAACGGCACGGTGGTGGAGATCTCGGTGCGGCCGGTGCCGTCCAGGTCGAGCTCCACCAGGACGTCGGACTCCGACGTGGTGCGCTTCACGCGTCCGGTGCGGCTCATGCGGTCCTCCTGTCGTGCGGCGGCCTGTCGTGCGGCGGGCCCCGCCGTACTTTCTCACGATCGGGTGGTCCGGCGTGGGAAGCCGGGGCGCGAAGGAGCGATCCCGCCGGCGGATCGCCCATCCGCCCGAAACGCCTCAGCCACTCGCGGCGGCAGAACCACGGTGCTTGCGTGGCCGCGTCCGCCCGTGGTCCGGGTGGTGGTCTCCCCGGTCCGGTTACCCCGCCTGTCATAGGCCAGGGCGACCGTGGTGGTCTGCACCACCGGCCACCGACCGAAGTCCGTGACCACGGACGTGGTCTGGTTCGCGCCGTCCACCACCCGGGTGACCGCGTGCCCGTCGCTGGCCAGGTTCGTGCCCAGGTCATCGCTGACCGTCTCAGCCACCAGGTTCGAGGACGCATCCCAGGCGTAGGTCACCGTGTAGTCCCCGGTGGTCGACGACGTCAGCCGACCCAACGGGTCGTGGGTGTAGTCCGTGGCCGTGGCCACCAGATCCGTGGCCACGTCCCGGTGGACAGGGGCCGTATGGGTGAACGACCGCGCCCACGATCGCCCGAGAGAATAGCGATATGTCCGGACTGAGCGGGCGCGGCGTCTTCACCCGCTCTCACCCAGCGGTTGGGTCAACGGAATCCTTGACCGTCCGTCATGTGGACGGTGGGAGAAGCCTTGACACGGCATCTCCCCCGCGTGGTCCGACGTCGCTGCGCTCCCTATTCTGTGACCGCGAGCAGGGCGTCCTGGAACGCGACCATCTCCTCGGGCGTCCCGATCGACACCCGCAGCCACCCGTCGGGGCCGACCTCGCGGATCACCACCCCACGGTCCAGCAACCCCTGCCACACCGCGTGCCGGTCGGCGAACACCCCGAAGAGCACGAAGTTCGCGTCGGACTCCGCAGCCGTCCACCCGTGCTCGCGGAGCCAGGTGACTGTCCGGTCGCGCTCGGCACGCAGCCCGCCCACCTGGGCCATCAGCTCGTCGGCGTGGGCGAGTGCCGCCCGGGCAACGGCCTGCGTCACGGCGGACAGGTGGTACGGCAGGCGGACCACCCGCAACGCGTCGATCACCGCCGGGGCCGCGGCGAGGTAGCCGATCCGCGCCCCGGCCATCCCGAACGCCTTGGACATGGTCCGGCTCACGGCCAGGTTCGGATACTCGGCCAGCAGCTCCAGCGCCGACGGCGTCCCCGCTCGCCGGAACTCCCCGTACGCCTCGTCCACCACCACCACACAACCGCCCGGGACGTCGTCGGCGGACGCGAGCACCGCCCGGACCGTGGCGGGCGGCAGCGCCGTGCCGGTCGGGTTGTTGGGGCTGGCCAGCAGGATCACCGAGGGCCGGTGCTCGGCGATCGTTGCCGCTGCACGATCGAGGTCGATGGTGAAGTCGGCAGCCCGCCGGCCCACCACCCACTCGGTGAACGTGTCGCGGGCGTACTCCGGGTACATCGAGTACGTCGGCGCGAACGAGACAGCCGTGCGCCCCGGGCCGCCGAAGGCCTGCAACAGGTGCAGCATCACCTCGTTGGAGCCGTTCGCGGCCCAGACCTGCGTCGGCTGGAGCGCCACGCCCGACTCCCGGAGCAGGTAGGCAGCCAGGTCGGTGCGCAGTGCCATGAACTCGCGGTCGGGATAGCGGTTGAGCGTGCTCGCGGCGGCGGTCACGGCTGCGGCGATCTCCGCGACGACGGCGTCCGACGGCGGGTACGGGTTCTCGTTGACGTTCAGCACCACCGGCACGCGCAGCTGGGGCGCGCCGTACGGCTCGATCCCGCTCAGCTCGGGGCGCAGCGGCAGCTTGTCGATCACGCGCCCGATCGTAGCCAGCCGGGTGGGGCCTCGGTTGAGCACGCCCGGGTCGGGCCCGGTCAGGCCCGGTCGGCCCCTGGCCAGGCCCACACCCCGTCGTCGGGCGCGAACCGCCGGAAGTCCCCCGAGTCGATCGCGTCGACCAGGTCCTCCAGGGCCATCGCCGCGCGGGCGCCGTCGACGTCCAGCGTGATCCCGGTGCGCGCGTACTGGTCCGCGAGCCGCTGCATCAGGTCGCGCCGCAGCTGCGGCGGAGCCTGCGCCGGGACCCGCGCGAAGTACCGCAGGTCGAGGCTCGGCGGCCCGACCTGCACGCAGGAGAAGTCCCAGACGCCGGTCAGCTCCCCCGCGCCGTCGGTCAGGACGGTGTTGAGCAGGTGGAAGTCGTTGTGCAGCAGCACCTGCCGCGCGGGCCGCGGCGGCTCCAGCCACGCCTCCTGGAAGTGCTCGACGACGTCCTCGGCGCGGGCCCGGAGCTCGGCGGGCACCCGGTCGAGCCGGTCGGTAACCAGGGCCAGCTGGGCGTCGTTGTCCACCGCCGGGACGCCGACCTCGGCGATCTCCTCCACGGACAGTGCCGTATGCATGACTGCAAGGAACCGAGCCAGCGACGCGGCGAGCCGGTTCCGCCGCCGGTGGTCGGCCGCCGCGTAGGCCGTCGGGTCGAAGGCCGCGCCGTCCAGGGCCCGGTAGGCCATCAGGCGGCGGCGCTCGCCCGTCCACGCGACCTCCGGAACGGGCACCGGCAGGCGTCCGGCGAGCAGCCGCAGCACCGCGACCTCGCGGGCGAAGTCCGGCTCCTCGCGGCGCGGGAACCGCAGGATCCAGCCGTCGGCCGTGCGCAGCACGAGGTTCTCGTAGCCCTCGTCGTGCAGCCGCGCGCCGGCCAGGTCGAGGCTGCGACCCTCAGCCGCGACGGCTGCACGCACGGCGGCGAGGTCGGTCGCTTCCAGGAGCGGCGGCACCGCGGACGCTGCCCCGGCAGCCGGACCGGACGGCCCCGCAGCCTCCATCACGCCCGACCGTCGGCCAGGTCCAGCACCCGGCGAGCGCCGTCGGCCCGGAAGCCGACCGCTTCCAGGTACCGCTCCGACGCCGCCATCGCCGGCGAGGCGACCACCCGCCGGGCACCCATCTGCGCGAACGGCCCGTCCAGGCGGAACACGAACTCACCGGGCGTGAAGTCCCGGTACGGCGGCAGCACGTAGTCGAGCACCACCTGCTGCTCGTCCGGCGCGTCGCCCGCGCGCGCGAGCACGAAGCCGACCAGCTCGTCGCCGCTGCTCACCAGGAAGGCGTGCTCGGCCTCGGCGAGCAGGCGCTCCGGAGGCGGGTTGAAGCGGGAGATGTCCTCGGCATGCCGCTGAAGCAGGTGGGCCAGGAACGGCTCCTTGACGCCCAGCGCGACGACGTCGTAGGCGCGAGCGTCGTGCCGCTTGCGCAGCAGGCCCCAGATCACCCAGACGTTGATCCCCAC
The DNA here is from genome assembly GCA_038204895.1 of Actinomycetales bacterium. Taxonomy (GTDB): domain Bacteria; phylum Actinomycetota; class Actinomycetes; order Actinomycetales; family Cellulomonadaceae; genus Actinotalea. Next base: position 32,649 of record JBBRCL010000008.1, read on the forward strand.
GAGCACCACGTTGAGGCCGACCATCGGCCAGACCTGGATCGCGAGGTTGTAGCCGATCAGCACCGCGGACGCGACCGCGTTCAGCACCCGGAACCGCATCACCCGGGTCTGCAGCAGGGACACCACCAGGACGGCGGAGCCGAACCAGCCGACGAGCTCGAGGAGGGGCACCCGTCGATCCTAGGTGCGGATCAGGACGGGAGTTCTGCGGTGATCCACGCGACGAGCAGGTCGCCCACCACCTCGGGCGTGAACACCGACAGGTGCGTGACGCCCGGGAACTTCTCGACTGTCACGTCGTGCCCACCCTCGGTGAGCGCCGTGGTGAAGTCGTCGGTGAACTGCATCGCCACGTCGCGGTCGTCCTCACCGTGCACCAGGAGGAACGGCACCTCCGGCCGCTCGGCCGTCCAGGTGAGCGGGTTGCCGTCACGCCACAGCTCGGGATCCTCGGACTCCGGGACGCCGAACAGGTTCTCGGCCAGGCCGCCGGTCTGCGTGACGTCGTACGGACCGGCCAGCCCGACGACGGCGTCGGCCGGGTACGGCGGGTACGGGCAGGTGACGTCGTCCCGGTCCGGGACCAGCCCGGCAAGGGCCACCAGCTGGGCGCCGGCGGAGTGCCCGACCAGCACCACCGGGACGTCCGGGACCTGCTCCGCCGCGTACGCGACCGCGCACGCGACGTCGTCCACCGGGCGGGGGTAGTACGCATCCGTTCCGGACGTGCCATAGGTGATCGTCACGACGGCCAGGCCGTTGTCCGTGAGGTGCGCGGCGAGCGGGGCGAGGCCGGCGCGGTCGGCGCTGCTCCAGCCACCGCCCGGAACCAGCACGACGACGGCGGTCGGGTCGCCGGTGGGCAGGCCGACCGAGGCGGGCAGACCGGGCAGGTACTCCCCCGGGCCAGGGGTCGCGGGTCCGGTCGCGGCTGCGTCGGCGTTCGGCCTCTCACCACCGCTGCCGCAGCCGGTCAGGAGCGTCGTCGCGGCCAGCCCGACCGCGCCCACGATGCCGAGGAGCGCCGTCGGGCTCATCCAGGTCGACCGGGCGGCTGCGGATCCGAGCAGGCGTCCACGAAGTGACGGGGCCGTGCGAGATGACGGGGCCATGCGATCGAGCATGGCATCGGCGGCCGGAGCGCCGCGGGCCAGCAGGTCACGGCTGGGGGCCAAGCTGGTCACGACCCGGAAACGCACCAGGGAGTCACCTCCCGAAGCGCGCCTGCACCGCCTCGCCGTGCGCGGGCAGGTCCTCGTCCCGGGCGAGCGCCACGATCCGGTCTCGCAGCACGCCGAGCGCGTCGGCGTCGTACTCGATCACCTGGACCGCCCGCAGGAAGCTGTGCACGCCCAGCCCGCTGGCGTAGCGCGCACATCCGCCGGTCGGCAGCACGTGGTTGGAGCCGGCCATGTAGTCACCGAGGGACACCGGCGCGTACGGGCCGACGAAGATCGCGCCGGCGCTGGTGACCCGTTCGGCGACGGCCGCGGCGTCGGCGGTCTGGATCTCCAGGTGCTCGGCGCCGTAGGCGTTCACGACCGCGAGGCCGTGCTCGAGGTCGTCCACCAGGACGATGCCGGACTGCGGGCCGGCGAGGGCGGTGGCCACCCGCTCGGTGTGCTTGGTGGCGGCGACCATGGCCGGCAGCTCGCGCTCGACGGCCGCCACCAGCTCGAGGGAGTCGGTGACCAGCACGGACGCCGACGTCGGGCCGTGCTCGGCCTGGGAGATCAGGTCGGCGACGACGTGCACCGGGTCGGCGCCGGCGTCGGCCAGGATCGCGATCTCGGTGGGCCCCGCCTCGGAGTCGATCCCGACGACGCCGATGACCAGGCGCTTCGCCGCCGTGACGTACTGGTTGCCCGGGCCGGTGATGACGTCGACGGGCTCGCAGAGCACGTCACCGTCGGCGTCGGTCTGCCCGGCGGCACCGTAGGCCAGCATGGCGATCGCCTGCGAGCCGCCGACCGCATAGACCTCGTCGACGCCCAGCAGAGCGCAGGCCGCGAGGATCGTGGGGTGCGGCAGGCCGCCGTTGGTGGCCTGCGGCGGGCTGGCGACAACCAGCGAGGCGACGCCCGCCTCCTGAGCGGGCACGACGTTCATCACGACCGACGACGGGTAGACGGCCAGGCCGCCCGGCACGTAGAGGCCGACGCGACGGACCGGGATCCACCGCTGGCGCACCTGGGCGCCGGGCCCGAGGTCGACGGTGAAGTCGGCGGGGCGCTGCGCGGCATGCACCACGCGGGCGCGCCGGATCGACTCCTCCAGCGCCTGCCGGACGGTGTCGTCCAGGGCGTCGATGGCTGCGCGGATGGCCTCGGCGGGCGCCCTCAGGTGCTCCGGGCGGACGCCGTCGAAGCGCTCAGCCAGGTCCCGCAGTGCGGCAGCCCCGCGATGACGCACGTCCGCCATGATCGGCGCGACCTGAGCTGCGGCCTTCGCGACGTCCAGATCCGGACGGGGCAGGGCATCGGTGAGCTCGCGGGGGGTCAGCGGACGGCCTCGGAGGTCGATGCGGGTGATCACGCGGCCGAGTCTAGGCGGGGGTGCGCGGTCGGGACGGCGGGCAAACGTCCCACGGGACGGCGGGTCAGCGCGTCATGTACTCCGAGCCCAGCACCCGGTCGACCGCCAGGTTCAGCACCACGCGCCGTGGGTCCGGGTCCAGCGGACCGTAACGCGCCGCGTAGCGCAGCTCGGCGTCCGCGATCACTGCCGGGTCCCGCGAGACGGTCAGCTCGCCCTCCAGGGTCAGCCACCGGCCGCCGGACACCTGGCACAGCGCACCTCGGGCGCCGGTGCCGGCAGCGACCGGGCCAGCACCCACCGGGGCAGCACCCACCGGGCCAGCACCCACCGGGGCAGCACCCACCGAGCCCTTGCCCTGAGCCGCCTCGATGTTCCTGACCTTGGCGGATCCGTCCTCGCTCGTCATCCAGGCCACTCCGGCAGCGGCATCCCAGGTGAACGCGATCGGCACCACGTGCGGGGTGCCGTCCGGGCGCAGCGTCGTGAGCGTCGCGACATGCCGCTCGGTCACAAAGACGCGCTGCTCCGGCGTCAGGTGGATCACGCGGCGAGTCTAGGTCGGGCGGCAGCGGCGGCCTTGTCAGAGTCCGCGCACGCACCGGAGTCCGCACCCGCTCACGGCCGCGCGCCTGCGCCCGCTCAAACTCGCACCCGAGCCCGCACGTCTCACGCCGCCCCGCCGACCGCCCGCCATGGCGGATCGGCGTCGGTCATCGGTGGTGGCAACGGCCGAGGGATGCCCTCCTCCGGAGGTATCGGCTCGGGGTCGCGGGTGTGCACCTGACCGGTGCGGGAGACCCAGGTGGTCACCCCGCGGTCGTCGCGAACGGGCCGCCAGCCGCCGAACGTCTTCATCCGGTGATGGTGGCGGCACAGAACGTGCAGGTTGTCCGACCTGGTCTGGCCCGCGGCCGGACGGGAGCGGTCGAAGGGCTCGATGTGGTCGATGTCGCAGCGGGTGGCCGGTGCCCGGCATCCCGGGAACCGGCACGTCACATCCCGGTCGATCACGGCAGCGACGAGCTCCGCCGACGGCCGGTACGCGGCGCAGGTGACCGGCAGCCGCTGACCGGTGACCGGGTCGACGGCGACCCCCCGCCAGGTGGCGTCGACCGCGATCCGTCGAGCTATGTCGGCGGTGATCGGTCCATACCCGAGGAGCTCCGCGGGGGCGTCGTCCCCGCCGTCAAGGGTCGATGCGGCCACCATCACCTGGAGGTGCGGGCGACGGCGCTGCTGAACCGGGATCGGCACGCCGCCCGGCCCGACACCGCTGTCCAGCACGGCCCCGATTAGGTCCACCAGGGCGTCAGCCCGGCGGGCATCGATCCCGCGGGCGTCACCAGCCGCGCACGCAGCAGCCACCGCGTCGAGCCCGGTCATCACTCGCACCGCCCCGTCGGCCGAGAGGAACGCGTGGATCCAGGCCATCGAGTCGGGGGCCGGGACCATCCGCACCGTCCGCTCGGCCCGCGCCTGGTCATGCCGGGCAGCCGCGGCAAGCGGGTTCCGGGCGAGCTCGGCCCGCCGCAGCGCGATCCGGAGCTGGGGGACCGTCAGGTCCCCTGCGCGGTCGAGCACGGCACCGACCACGTCCGCCACGGCCGCCGGATCCAGGTGCTCGGTCTCGCGGACCAACGCATCCGCCTTCCGGACGTCGATGGCGCCGGCCGCGAGGGCGTCCGCAACGGTCGGCAAACCCCCGAGGCCGAGCGCGAAGTCCAGCTTGTTCTCGCCGGCACGCCGCGACACCCTCAACGTCGCCGCGACCTCGTCGCCGACGAAGTCCAGGCGAGAACCGGCGCGAGTCGCCATCTCCCCGATCACCCGGGCCTGGCCGGCGGCCACCCACGCCGACATCCGCTCCCACGCGTCGACCATCTCGACCAGGGCGGCGTCATCCGCGTCGGGCACGTCGACGCCGGCCAGCTCGGCTGCGAGATCAGGCCCTGGCGCCCACTGCTCCAGGCGGGCCGCCAACGGGTGCCGCGCGGCCCACTCCCACGGCTCCGGCACGACGGCGGCCGAGGCAGCGGAAGCAGTGGAGGCAGCGCAGTCGCGCTCCGGCTGGGCTGCCAATTCGAACATATGTACACACTACGGGCACCCACTGACACCGCGCCGAACGGTCCAGCCCCTGGTCAGAGGCCCACAGGCGGCCTCAGGGCGACAATCCGTCCACAGGCACGGCGGGCCCGAATCAGCCGAAGCTGGAGCCCGGACGCCAGGCCAGGACCGGCGTCGCCCAACCCGCGCCCAACCCGCAGCCGACCCGCGGCGACACGCGCCCAACCCGCTCAGGCCACCAGGCACCCGGGCCCGAGCAGCGCCTTCAGGTCCCCGAACAACGCGGGCGTCCGCTCGATCCGGAGCGTGTCCTCGAGCCGCATCACCGTTGCCCGGCCGGGCTGGGTCAGCCGCAGGTTCACCTGGGTCACCCCAGGGTGCTCCGCGAGGATCTCGCGCAGCCGCTCCACCACCGGCGGCGTGCACCGGCTGACGGGCATCGTGATGGTGACCGGCCGCGCGTCGGCGGCCGACACGTCCGGCAGCGACACCTCAACCGCCTGCAGCTGAACGGCCTCGTCCCGGCGCCGCACCCGACCGCGCACGGTCACGACGGCATCCTCGGCGAGCACCGTCGCGTACGACAGGTACGTCTCCCCGAAGAACAGGACCTCGAGCGACCCGTCGATGTCCTCCAGCGTCACCGCCGCCCACGGGTTGCCGTTCTTGGACATCTTCCGCTGCAACGAGGTGACCAGTCCGCAGATGGTCACCATCGAGCCCTCGGTCCGGTTCTCGTCCGCCAGCAGCGCAACGATCGAGCAGTCCGACGACGCCGCCAGCACGTGCTCGAGCCCGGACAGCGGGTGGTCGGACACGTACAGCCCGAGCATCTCCCGCTCGAACGCGAGCCGCTGCTTCTTGTCCCAGTCCGCGACGGTGGGCACCTCGACGGTGACCGAGACGGCGTCGTCCGCCCCGGAATCGGCGAACAGGTCGAACTGACCCTCAGCCTCACGCCGCTTCAGCCCGACGACGGCGTCCACCGCCTGCTCGTGCACGAGCAGCAGCGCCCGGCGGCTCGGCGACAACGAGTCGAACGCCCCGGCCTTGATCAGCGACTCGACGGTCCGCTTGTTGCAGACCACTGCCGCCACCTTGTCCAGGAAGTCCGTGAACGAGGTGAACGCGCCCTTGACCTCGCGCGCCTCGACGATCGCGTCGACAACGTTCGCGCCGACGTTGCGCACCGCCGTCAGGCCGAACCGGATGTCGGTCCCCACGGCTGTGAAGTTCGCCGACGAGGAGTTCACGTCCGGCTGGAGCACGGTGATCCCCATGTGCCGGCACTCGCCCAGGTACAGCGCGGACTTGTCCTTGTCGTCCCGCACCGACGTGAGCAGCGCGGCCATGTACTCGGTCGGGTAGTTCGCCTTGAGGTACGCCGTCCAGTACGAGACGAGCCCGTACGCAGCGGAGTGCGCCTTGTTGAACGCGTAGTCGGAGAACGGCAGCAGCAGGTCCCACAGGGTCTTCACCGCGTCCATCGAGTAGCCGCGCTCGCGCATACCGCCGGAGAAGCTCTCGAACTGCTTGTCCAGCTCGGACTTCTTCTTCTTGCCCATCGCGCGGCGCAGGATGTCCGCCTGGCCGAGGCTGTACCCGGCGACCTTCTGGGCGATCGCCATCACCTGCTCCTGGTACACGATCAGCCCGTAGGTGGTCCCGAGGATCTCGGCGAGCGACTCGGCCAGCTCGCGGTGGACCGGTACCACCGGCTGCACCCCGTTCTTGCGGAGCGCGTAGTTGGTGTGCGAGTTGGCCCCCATCGGCCCCGGCCGGTACAGCGCGCCGACTGCGGAGATGTCCTCGAAGTTGTCCGGCCGCATCAGGCGCAGCAGGGTGCGCATGCCGCTGCCGTCGAGCTGGAACACCCCGAGGGTGTCCCCGCGACCCAGCAGCTCGTAGGTCGGCCGGTCGTCCAGCGGCAGGGTCTCGACCTCGATCGGCACCTTGCCGTTCGCCACGATGTTGCTCAGCGCGTCGTCCAGGATCGTCAGGTTGCGCAGCCCGAGGAAGTCCATCTTGATCAGGCCGAGGCCCTCACAGGTGGGGTAGTCGAACTGGGTGATGATCGCGCCGTCCTGCGGACGGCGCATGATCGGGATGATGTCCACCAGCGGCTCGCTGGACATGATCACGCCCGCCGCGTGCACCCCCCACTGGCGCTTCAGGCCCTCGATGCCCTTGGCCAGCGCGACCACCCGCTGGGCGTCCGGGTCGGCCTTGTGCAGCTGGCGGAACTCCTCTGCCTCGGCGTACCGGCCGTCCTTGGCGTTGAAGATGCCGGTGAGCGAGATGTCCTTGCCCATGATCGCCGGCGGCATCGCCTTGGTGAGCTTCTCCCCCATCGCGAACGGGAAGCCCAGCAGACGCGCGGAGTCCTTGAGGGCCTGCTTGGCCTTGATGGTCCCGTAGGTGACGATCTGCGCGACGCGGTCCTCGCCGTACCGGTCGGTGACGTACCGGATCACCTCAGCCCGACGCCGCTCGTCGAAGTCCACGTCGAAGTCCGGCATGGAGACCCGGTCGGGGTTGAGGAACCGCTCGAACAGCAGACCGTGCCGCAACGGGTCCAGGTCGGTGATCCGCATCGCGAAGGCCGCCATCGACCCGGCACCCGACCCACGCCCGGGGCCGACCCGGATCCCGTGGTCCTTCGCCCAGTTGATGAAGTCCGCGACCACCAGGAAGTACCCCGGGAAGCCCATCTGGGCGATCACCTGGGTCTCGAACTCGGCGCGGCTGCGGACCTCGTCGGGGATCCCCTCCGGGTACCGCACGTTCAGGCCGCGATCCACCTCCTTGACGAACCACGACGTCTCGTCCTCGCCCGCCGGGCACGGGAACCGGGGCATGAAGTTCGCACCGTCGCGGGCAGTGGTGAACGACACGTCGCACTGCTCGACCAGCAGCAGGGTGTTGTCGCAGGCCTCGGGCAGCTCGGTGAACAGCCGGCGCATGTCCTCGGTCGACCGGACGTGGTACCCGTCGCCGTCGAACTTGAGCCGGTCCGGGTCCGCCAGCGTCGAGCCCGAGTTGATGCACAGCAGGGCGTCGTGCGCGTCGTGGTCCTCCGGCCGCACGTAGTGCGAGTCGTTGGTGGCCAGCAAGGGCGCACCCAGGTCATGCGCGAGGCGGATCAGGTCCTTCTGAACCCGGGTCTCGATCTCGATCCCGTGGTCCATCACCTCGACATAGAGGTTGCCCTTGCCGAAGATGTCCTGCAGCTCCCCGGCGGCCCGCAGCGCCTCGTCGTACTGGCCGAGCCGCAGGCGGGTCTGCACCTCCCCGGACGGACACGCCGTCCCGGCGATCAGACCACCGGAGTAGCGCGCCAGGAGCTCGCGGTCCATCCGCGGCCACTTGCCCATCTGGCCCTCGAGTGAGGCCATCGAGCCCAGCCGGAACAGATTGTGCAGACCCTCGTTGTTGCGTGCCCACAGGGTCAGGTGGGTGATCGCGCCGGCGCCCGAGACGTCGTCGTCCTTCTGGTGCGACTCGCCCCAGCGCACCCGGGTCTTGTCGAACCGGCTGGTCCCCGGCGTGCTGTACGCCTCGATCCCGACTATCGGCTTGATCCCCGCCGCCCGCGCCTTGCTCCAGAACTCGTACGCGCCGAACAGGAACCCGTGGTCGGTGATGGCAACGGACCGCTGCCCCAGGCGCTTGACCTCCGTCAGCAGGTCGTCGATCTTGGCCGCGCCGTCGAGCATCGAGTACTCGGTGTGCACGTGCAGGTGAGCGAAGTCCCCTGCAGCGGCCATGGGCGCGATTCTAGGTCCGCCGACGGACGCTCCGGCCCACCTCACCTGAGGTCAGGCGTCACCGTCCCGCAGAATGGTCCACGCCGCGGCCAGGTCAGCCGGGTACTCGCTCCTGGCCTCGAACCAGTCCCCCGTTCCCGGGTGCTCGAAGCCCAGCCGGACGGCGTGCAGCCACTGCCGGGTCAATCCCAGCCGCTCCGCCAGCGCCGGGTCGCCGCCGTACGTGACGTCCCCGACGCAGGGGTGTCGCACCGCCGCCATGTGCACCCGGATCTGGTGCGTGCGGCCGGTCTCCAGATGCACCTCGACCAGCGATGCGGCCGGGACCATCTCCAGCACCTCGTAGTGCGTCACCGATGGCTTGCCGTCCGCGACGACGGCGAACTTGTAGTCCGCCGTCGGGTGGCGGCCGATCGGCGCGTCGATGGTCCCGGTCGTCGGCTCGGGATGTCCCTGCACGACGGCGTGGTACACCTTTTCGACCCGGCGTTCCTTGAACGCCCGCTTGAGCACGCGGTACGCGTTCTCGCTCTTGGCCACGACCATCAGGCCGGACGTACCGACGTCCAGGCGGTGCACGATCCCCTGCCGCTCGGCGGACCCGGATGTCGCAACCTGGTAGCCCGCAGCGGCCAACGCCCCGACGACGGTCGGCCCGGTCCAGCCGGGCGAGGCGTGCGCCGCGACACCTACCGGTTTGTCGACGACGACGACGTCAGCGTCGTCGTGCACGATCCGCATGCCCGGAACCGGCTCGGACGGGCTGACGGCGGCGGGCGCGTCGAGGGAGGACAGGTCGATGCTCAACCACTCCCCGCCTGCGAGCCGGTCGGACTTGGCGACGGCACGGCCGTCCACGAGCACAGCGCCTGCTGCGGCAAGATCCGCGGCCCGCGTACGGGAGATCCCGAGCAGCCGGGCGAGCCCGGCGTCCACCCGCTCCCCGGCCAGGCCGTCGGGGACCGGAAGGGACCTCTCGCTCACCGCTGTCCGGCCGCCTCGGAGGGCTCGGCGGCCGCTTGGTCGGCGAGGGCTTCGTCCTCGAGCAACGCATCCTGGTTCGCATCCCCGTCGGGTGCCGCACCGTCCCGGCGCCCGTCCAGACCGATCCCGACGATCCCGAGCAGCACCATCAGGCAGGCCGCCGAGACGATCGCGATGTCCGCGACGTTCCCGACGAACCAGTCGCCGTAGGCGATGAAGTCGACGACGTGCCCGCGACCGACCCCCGGCTCGCGGATCAGCCGGTCGATCAGGTTGCCCACCGCGCCACCGAGCAGCAGACCGAGCGCAACGGTCCACCCCCGCGAGCCCAGTCGGTTGGCCACCCGCAGCACGACGATCGTCACGGTGACGGCGGCAAGGGTGAAGACCCAGGTCATCCCGGTCGCGATGCCGAGCGCAGCTCCTGGGTTGCGGATCAGGCTGACACCCAGCAGGTCGCCGAGCACCGGCGTCCGTTCGCCCTCGATCAGCGCCCCGAGGGCCCACAGCTTCGACGTCTGGTCCAGGCCGACGACAGCGATCGCGATCAGGGCAAAGGCCAGGACGAGCCGACGACGCCGGCGCACGTTCAGCGTCGCTCCTGGCGGGACTTGCAGCTCACACAGAGCGTTGCCCGGGGGAAGGCCTCCAGGCGGGCCTTGCCGATCGGCTCCCCGCACTGCTCGCAGGCGCCGAAGCCGGGCGCGCCGACGCGCACGAGCGCGTGCTGGTTCTGCTCCAGCAGGTCCCGGGTGTTGTTGACGAGAGTGAGCTCCTGCTCGCGCTCCAACGCGCTGGAACCGGAGTCCGCCTGGTCGTCGCCCGCCCCGTCACCGGAGTTGCGCAGCAGGGCCGACAGCTCGGCGTCGGCCTCGTACAGCTCCACCTGCAACCTGGCGATCTCGGCGATCAGGTCGTTGGCGATCGCCCGGACCTCCTTCACCGTCCACGGCTTCTCGCCGTCGCGCACTGGGAACGTCCGCACGACCTTCGCCAGGTCGGGCATGTCGTGCGACGTCTCAGGCTCGGCGATCGAGCGCACCGCGTCATCGGTGGTCATTGGTCTCCAGGTGTGGTGAAGGGTCACGCGAGACTAGACCCCAAGCGGGTGACGCACAACGCGCCACACATGATGCGGCGCGTTGTGACGATGGACTCAGGGCCGGGACATCCGACAGGCGGGTTGGCCTGCCCCCGGGCCTCAGTCGTTGGACGGCAGCCCGGAGTCACCTGCCGGCCGGGGCTGGACGCTCGTACCGCGCGACTCCAGGTCGCCGAGCAGGTTCTCCAGGTAGCTCTTCAGACGCGTCCGGTAGTCGCGCTCGAAGACCCGCAGCTCGTCGATCTTGCGCTCGAGCAACCCACGCTCCTGCTCCAGCTGGGCGAGCGTCCGGCTGGACGTCTCCTCGGCCTCGCGGACGATCCGATCCGCCTGCGCCTTGGCCTCGTTGACGATCCGGTCGCCCTCTTCCTGACCGGCGCGAACGTAGTCGTCGTGCAGCTTCTGGGCCAGCTGGAGCATCCCGGTGGCGGACTCCGGCTCGCTGGTGCGTTGCGGCGCGGCCATGGACATCGCCTGGACCGGCGGAGCGACTGGCTCGGGCTCGGGCTCCGGCTCCGGCTCGGGCTCCGCCTCGGGCTCCGGCTCGACCACCGCAACGGGTGTCGGCGCGGGCGCGACGTGCTCGACGAGCGGCTGACTCTCAGCGGCCCGGCTCAGCTCGGCGATCCGACTCTCGGCCGCAGCGAGCTTGCCCTTGACGTCGTCGTTCTCGGCCGTCATCACCCGAAGTGTGTTGACCACCTCGTCCAAGAAGTCGTCGACCTCGTCCTGGTCGTAGCCCTCCCGGAACTTCGTCGCCTGAAACTTCTTGTTCAGAACGTCATCTGCCGTCAGCATCGCCATCGCTTCACCTCGGTTGCTCGTGCTGTTCGGACCCGGGCAGTCGCTGACCGCCACGCCACACGGTAGCGGAGAAACCGGAGTCCGCAGGCAGGCCAGGGGCGCTTTTCGCCCGGCGTGTCGGTTCGAAGCCGTGCTCAGAGCTGCGCAGCGGCTCCCAGAACTGCCAGGAGCACCCAGCACAGGAACACCAGAACCATGAAGGCGAGGTCGAGCCGGATGCTGCCGAGAGAGAGCGGCGGGATGAGTCTGCGCAGCGCTCGCAACGGCGGATCGGTGATCGTGTAGACGGCCTCCGCGACGACGAGGACGACGCCGCGGGGTCGCCATTCACGAGCCAGTGCCTGCACCCAGTCGAAGACCAGCCGGACCAGGAGCACGATCAGGAAGAGCCAGACGACGAAGGAAAGGATCTGCGCAACGAGCCGCACGTCAACTCTGGTTGTAGAAGGCCGAACGCGGGTCAGTGACCACGACGTGCTCCTCGCCCGTCACCTCGACGTGCGACGGCGAGAGCAGGAACACCTTGCTGGTGATCCGCTCGATCGCGCCGTGCAGCCCGAAGATCAGGCCGGCGGAGAAGTCGACCAGCCGCTTGGCGTCGGCGTCGGTCATCTCGGAGAGGTTCATGATGACGGGCGTGCCCTCACGGAACGCCTCGCCGATCACGCGCGCGTCGTTGTAGGAGCGCGGGTGGACAGTGGTGATCCGACGCAGCTCGGCGGGCTGGCCCGCAGGGGCGGCCGACCGGGTGCTCCGGCGGATCGGGGTGACGTCCGGGTACTCGTGCGTCGGTGGCACCGTGTACTCCTCGTCGTCGTACTCGTCGACGTAGTCAAGGCCCTCGGGGCGGTCATCCTCGGCCAGACCGAGGTACAGCATCGTCTTGCGCAGCGCTCCGGCCATGGCGGCCTCCATCCCTCGTCCGGTCCTCGTCGACCGCCATTCTCGGGAGGGCCTGAACAGCCTCCCCGCGCATGTGCGATCCGGTCGTCCTCACGCTAGTGCCCGGCACGGTCTTCGCTCGCGGCGACACGCCCGCACAGTCAAGGCCCGCATCTGCCGGTGTTGCCGCCGGTCAGTCCGGTGGCAGGGCGCGGACGGCTGCCGCGAACCGGCCGACAGCCCGCGCTGACCCCGCGCGGTGCGAGAACCACCGGGGATCCTCGAGGGTGCAGGCGCCGGTCGCCTCGACGCTCACGCCGGCGGCAGCGAGCTGAGCCTGCACCGCACCGGGCAGGTCGAGCGCGGGCGTACCCCACGACGTGGTGGACATTGCCGCAGGCACCGCCTCGACCACCTCCTGCTGGAGGGCGCCCGGCACCTCGTAGCAGGCACCACAGACCGCCGGCCCGACGACGGCGCGCAGCCGCCCCACACGAGCGCCGAGCTCCAGCATGGCAGCGACCGCAGCGGGCATGACGCCGGCGACGACGCCCCGCCGCCCAGCATGCACGGCGGCGACGACCCCGGCCTCGGCGTCCGCCAGCAGCACCGGCACGCAGTCGGCCACGAGCACGGCCACGGCGATTGCGGAGCCGGTCGTGACCAGCGCATCGGCTTCTGGGGTCTGTGCCGGCACCTGTCGGCACACGAACACCTCGCGGCCGTGCACCTGACGGGCGTACGCGACCGGCGCACCGAGCCATGCCTCGAGCGCGGCCCGACGGGCCGGCACCCCCGGGGGGTCACCGACGGTCAGGCTCAAGTTGTGCGCCGGGCCGTCGACATCGGGCAGCGCCAGGGTGAACCCGCCGCGGACGCCGGGGCCCAGGCGAGCCTCGACGACCAGCAGCGGCGACCCCGTCACGGGTTCTTGAGGAAGTCCGGCAGGTCCAGCTCATCGTTGGCGCGCCGCGAACGCTCCTCGAACACCCGGGGCACCTGCACCGACGTGCCGGGCTCGTGGTCGTCGGACAGGAAGGAGGGCAGCACGTTCTCCTCCTCCACCGGCAGCGGGTCGGGGATCGGCTCCGCGTCAGCCCCCGCCGTGTACGGCTCCTGACCCGACGGGGTGAACACCGGAGGCAGATCGCCAAGGGCCGAACGGGCCGGCAACGACTCGTGCGCCGCGGCCCGGCGACCGGCGCTCACCTGGCCGAGCGCCCTCGAGTCGCGACGGACCGTCGGCGCGCCGCTGTCGAAGCCGGCAGCGATCACGGTGACGCGCACCTCGTCGCCGAGGGCGTCGTCGATCACCGCACCGAAGATGATGTTGGCCTCCGGATGTGCCGCCTCCTGGACCAGGCGCGCGGCTTCGTTGATCTCGAACAGGCCGAGGTCGGATCCACCCTGGATGGACAGCAGCACGCCGTGCGCGCCGTCGATGCTGGCCTCGAGCAGCGGCGAGGAGATGGCAAGCTCGGCGGCCTGCACCGCCCGGTCGTCGCCGCGGGCCGACCCGATGCCCATCAGGGCGCTGCCCGCACCCTGCATCACGCTCTTGACGTCCGCGAAGTCGAGGTTGATCAGGCCCGGGGTGGTGATCAGGTCGGTGATGCCCTGCACGCCGGACAGCAGCACCTGGTCGGCGGAGCGGAAGGCGTCCAGCACGGATACCGACCGGTCGGAAATGGACAGCAGCCGGTCATTCGGAATCACGATGAGGGTGTCCACCTCGGACCGCAGACCATCGATGCCGGTGTCGGCCTGCACCGACCGGCGTCGGCCCTCGAAGGTGAACGGCCGGGTGACGACACCGATCGTCAGAGCGCCGAGGGAGCGGGCGATCCGGGCAACGATCGGCGCACCACCGGTCCCGGTCCCGCCACCCTCGCCGGCGGTCACGAAGACCATGTCCGCCCCACGCAGGACGTCCTCGATCTCTTCGGAGTGGTCCTCTGCGGCCCGCTTGCCGACCTCCGGGTCGGCCCCGGCGCCCAGGCCGCGGGTCAGGTCGCGGCCGACGTCGAGCTTGACGTCGGCGTCGGACATCAGCAGGGCCTGCGCGTCGGTGTTGATGGCGATGAACTCGACGCCCTTGAGACCCACCTCGATCATCCGGTTGACGGCGTTCACGCCGCCGCCACCGATGCCGACCACCTTGATGACGGCCAGGTAGTTCTGGGGAGCTGCCACGTCGGTGCCTCTCGTCGTGCGCGGAACCAACCCTCACGTTCAGGTGGAACGTTAGAGTTATGTCAGATGCTGTCAGGTTTGACGCTAGGTCGGCCGACCCCCAACAGCAATCACCGCGCGCGCGTGTCGGCAGAAACCTCGCTACTGGGTACGCGTGATGGGCGTCGTCGGTGCCGAGACGTCGAACACAGCGGCGCCGCGGCTCGCCTCCGCGTTGCGCAGGGTCTGCACCACCCGTGCCTTGAGCGCGTTCTGGTCCGCGCTCCCCCATTCCACCTTTGCGCCATCGGTCAGCACCAGGCGCACCGTGTCCTGGCTGTCCGCCGACGCGCTGGCCACCTGGACAGCCAGCTCCGAAGGCAGCTGCTGAAGCACCGTCAGCACGGCCGTCATCGCGCGGGCGTCCTCGTCGTCGACCGGGACGGAGATCACCGGAAGGCCGACCGGTGGCTCCCCCGCCCGGCCGACCTGGACGCCCTCGACGTCGAGCAGGACGAAGCCGTCCTCCGCCGGGACCGCGGCAACGGGCTCCCGGGAGACCACCGTCACGCGCAGCCCGTGCGGCCAGACGCGGGCGACCTCGGCCGCCCGCACGCCCGGCACGTCAAGGATCGCCCGGCGCAGCTCGACGGTGTCCAGGCGGGGCAACGACGTTCCGTCCTTCGGCTGGACAACGGCCAGCACAGCCGCCGGGTCCACCACCGAGCCCTGCCCCTCGACGTCGACCTCCGCGACATCAAGGGCCAGCACGGGCGACAAGAAGAGCAGCCAGCCCGCAACCGCCGCGACGACCGCTGCCCCGACGGCGGCCCACACCCGACGGCGGCTCAGCCGCCGGCGCATCTGGGCCCGCTCGGCGAAACGCTCCGCGGAGCCGGCCACCACCGTCGGCCGGCGCACCGAGACGGTGAGCGCGCGACCGGCCGCGGCCCGGTCCACCGGATCGGCCGGCGGGGTGGGGCCCGCGACACCGTTGTCCGTCGGGCGGGTTGTCTCCGCACGACGCGCGGTGGCCTCGGAGGGGGCGCGGACCCCTGGCGGAGCCGGCGCATGCGCACGCTCGGGTCGAACGTACGCGACCCGCTGCGGGCGGGACGGCGGCCTCACGGCGCCTTCCCTTCGGGCACCGTGCCGGTCACCGGTCCGGTGACCGGTTCGGCACCGCCGACGGCGCCGAGCACCACCGGAGCCAGCTCGGTGACATCGCCGGCCCCGACGGTGAGCACCAGGTCACCGGGTCGGGCAGCACTCCCGAGCAGGCTCGCGGCGACCTGACGGTCCGCGACGTACCGCGCGTCGGCGGAGGTCATCCGGTCGGTGATCAGCGCGCCGGTCACGGTCGGGTCCGGGTCCTCGCGCGCGGCGTACACATCGGTCACCACCACGACGTCGGCCATGTCGAGGGCGCGGGCGAACTCATCGGCGAAGGTCCGCGTCCGGGAGTACAGGTGCGGCTGGAAGAGCACCAGCACCCGCCCGGGCCCGGCAACCTGGCGGGCGGCGCGCAACAGGGCGGCGATCTCGGTGGGGTGGTGGGCATAGTCGTCGACCACGCGCACCCCGTTGCGGGTCCCGCGCTCCTCGAAGCGCCGCCCCGTGCCGGTGAAGCGGGCCAGGCCCGCCGCGGCGTCGGGCGCGTCGACGCCGAGCAGCCGCGCGACCGTCCATGCCGCGGCGGCGTTCAGCGCGTTGTGTGCACCCGGCACCCGGAGCTCGAGCAACGAGCCGACGCCGTCGGCCCCGCGCACCTCGACCGAGCCGCCTGTCGCATCCGGGTGCCATGGACCGACCCGGACGTCGGCGTCGGGTGCGGTGCCGTAGGTCCGTACCCGGATGCCGGCGTCCCGCGCGGTGGCGGCCAGCCCGCGCGAGCCCGGGTCGTCCGCACAGGCCACCAGCCAACCGCCGCGCTCGATACGTCCGGTGAAGGCGACGAACGCCTGCTCGAAGGCCTCCCGGGACCCGTAGTGGTCCAGGTGGTCCGGCTCGACGTTGGTCACGACGGCGATGTGCGGGGTGTAGGCGAGGAACGACCCGTCCGACTCGTCCGCCTCGGCCACGAACACGTCACTCCGGCCGCTGCGCGCGCCGACCGGTCCGTCGACGGCCGCGCCGATCGCGAACGAGGGGTCCTGGCCTGCGGCGACGAGCACTGCCGCGATCATGGCCGACGTCGTCGTCTTGCCGTGTGCGCCCGCGACCGCCACGGCGCGTCGTCCGCGCATCAGGGCGGCCAGCGCCACCGACCGGTGCAGCACCGGGATACCGCGTTCACGTGCCCGGACCACCTCCGGGTTCGTCGGCCGGATTGCCGAGGAGACCACCAGCGTGTCCGCGTCCTCGACGTACGCCGCATCGTGGCCGATCTGCACCGTGACGCCCGCAGCACGGAGCGCGGCCGGCACGACGCCGTCCCGGGCGTCCGAGCCCGAGACCGGCAGGCCGCGGGCGGCAAGCAGCAGGGCGATGGCGGACATGCCGACCCCGCCGACGCCGACCAGATGCACGTGGCCGAGCTCCTCCGGCCAGGGGACCGCCGACGCGGCCGCGGTCATCCGATGGCCCCCGCCCCGTCGGCCGCCCGCTCCACCAGGTCGGCCACCCGGGCTGCGCCGTCCGGCACACCCACCGTTCGCGCCGCCTGCGCCATGGCGGCCCGGCGTCCGGCGTCGGCCAGCAACGGCACCAGGTGCTCGCGCAGCCAGGCCGGGGAGAGGTCGGCGTCCGGGACCAGCAGCCCACCACCGGCCGTGACCACGGGGAGGGCGTTCAGCCGCTGCTCGCCGTTGCCGATCGGCAGGGGCACGTACACGGCCGGGATCCCCAGAGCCGCGAGCTCGCTGACGGTGCCGGCACCGGCTCGGCCCAGCACGACGTCCGCAACGGCAAGCCCGAGGTGCATCTGGTCCAGGTACGCCAGCACGTGGTAGCCGGGCAACCCGTCGACGGCGTCGCGCACCGCCTGGTCCTTGCCGGCACCGGTCAGGTGGAGCACCTGCACCCCGGCCGCCACCAGGTCCGGGGCAGCGGCCGCAAGGGCCGTGTTCACGCTCAGCGCCCCCAGCGACCCGCCCGTGACCAGCAGTGTCGTCGCGTCCGGGTCCAGCCCGATGGCGACGGCCGCCGCGCGGCGAGCGGCACCGGCATCGGCCTCCCGCACGGCGAGCAGCTCGGCGATCTGCGGGCGCAGCGGCAGGCCGGTCACCTGCGCTCGGCGCAACCGCGTCCCGGGGAACGTCACCGCAACAGCGCTCGCCCACCGCGCACCGAGCCGGTTGGCAAGGCCGGGGCGGGCGTTCTGCTCGTGGATCACCACCGGCGTCCGCGTCCGGCGGGCCGCAAGGTAGGCCGGGGTCGCGACGTAGCCGCCGAAGCCGACGACCACCTCGGCATCGGTGTCCCGGATCGTCCGCTCCGCCGTGCGAACCGCGGAGCGCAGCCGGCCAGGCAGCCGGAACCAGTCCAGCGTCGGGCGGCGGGGCAACGGCACCCTGGGCACCGTCACCAGCGGGTATCCGCCGGCAGGCACCAGGTCGGCCTCCAGACCCTGCGCGGTGCCCAGCACGGTGACCCGGATCCGGGGATGGCGTCGGCGCAGCTCGTCCGCGACCGCCAGCATGGGGTTCACGTGACCGGCGCTGCCGCCCCCGGCGAGCACGACCGACACCAGCTCAGCCACGCGCGGCCCGCCGCGACAGGCCCATCACGGCCAACGATCGCCGGACCACCCCGGGGCGCGCTGCAAGCGCCTCGGCGGCACCCGGCTCGCTGCGCGCGAACGAGAGCACCACTCCCATCGCGACCATCGTGGTGACCAGCGCCGAGCCACCGGCGGAGACCAGCGGCAGCGGCACGCCGATCACCGGGAGCAGCCCGATCACGACGGCGATGTTGATCAGCGCCTGCCCCAGCACCCAGGCGCCGATCGCGCCCGTGCTGATCTGGACGAACGGGTCCGTGTGCCGGCGCACCACCCGGGTGAACGCGAAGGCCAACACGCCGAACAGCCCCAGCACCAGGAGCGTGCCGAGCAGCCCGAGCTCCTCACCGAGGATGGCGAAGATGAAGTCGTTGTGCGCCATGGGCAGGTAGGACCACTTCTCCCGGCTCTCCCCCAGCCCGATGCCGGTCAGCCCGCCCGAGGCCAGCCCGTACATACCCCGGGTGGTCTGGTAGCAGGCACCCTGCGTGTCGCAGTCCGACGAGAAGAAGGCGGCGATCCGGTTCACCCGGCTGTTGCTCGCCTGGGCCAGCTGGACGACGGCGAAGGTGGCAAGCACGAGGCCGACGGCGAAGAAACGCATCGGCACGCCGGCGACGAAGAGGGCTCCGGCGAGCAGGATCAGCAGGATCAGGGCCGTGCCGAGGTCGTGCCCCAGCAGGACGAACCCGACGGTCACCAGCGCGACCAGCACGCCGGGCACCAGCACGTGCACCCAGCGGTGCAGCAGCGGGCGCTTGCGGGCCAGCACAACGCCCAGCCACACCGCGAGCGCGAGCTTGGCGAACTCCGACGGCTGGATCGACTGGCCGCCGGGGATCCGGATCCAGTTCTGGTTGCCGCGGACGGTGATCCCGATCAACGGCACCAGGGCCTGCAGGGCGAGCGCGCCCAGCAGCACCGGCCAGGCGAATCGCTTGTAGAAGCCGACGGGCAGGCGACTGGCCAGCCACGCCAGCGGCAGGCCGATGATCGCGAACCGGGCCTGGTTGAAGAAGATGCCGTACGGCGACGCCCCGTCGGTGGCGCTCAGGGACGACACGCTTGAGCTCGACAGGACCATCACCAGGCCGAGCGCCACCAGCAACGCCACCGCGCCGACGATCAGGTAGTAGCTGGCCACCGCACTGTTCCACTGACCGAGCAGCGCGGCGCGCTCCCGCGGGGTGGCGACGACCTCGCCGGCCGAGGCCGCCATCAGCTGGCGTCGGCCGTCGGGTCCAGCCCGTGCACCGCCTCGCCGAAGGCGTCCCCGCGGGCCGCGTACGAGTCGAACTGGTCCATCGAGGCACAGGCGGGAGCGAGCAGCACCGTGTCACCCGGCCGGGCGAGCCGGCGGGCCTGGGTCACGGCACGGGTCATCACCGTCCCAGTGTCGGCGGGATCGATCCGCAGGACCGGGATTCCGGGCGCGTGTCGGCCCAGTGCATCGTCCAACGGTTCGGGGTCCACCCCGATCAGCACGACGCCGCGCAACCGGTCGCGCCGCCGGCGGACCAGCTCGTCGAAGCGCGCGCCCTTGGCCAGCCCACCCGCGATCCAGACCACCGAGGCCGGACCGAAGGCCGCCAACGACGCAGCAGCCGCGTGTGCGTTCGTCGCCTTGGAGTCATCGACGTACGCCACTCCGTCAAGGCTGCCGACCACGACCGAGCGGTGGGCGCCCGCCCGGAACCCCCGCAGGCCCGCCCGCACGGCCGCGGCCGGCACCCCGTGCGCCCGTGCCAGAGCGGCGGCTGCGAGGGCGTCGGCCAGCACGTGGGGGGCGACGACGCCGTCCGGTCCCGCCAGGTGCGCCAGGTCGCCGAGGTCCGCGAGCTCGACCGCCGACGACTGCCGGTGCGGGTCGTCCGGCGCCGCATGGAACGCGCGGTCGACGACGATCCCGTCGACCACCCCGATCTGCCCGACGGCCGGCACACCGAGCGTGAAGCCGACCGCGCGAGCCCCCTGCGCGACATCGGCGGCCCTGACCAGCTCCTCGACGGCTGATTCGGCGACGTCGTAGACGCAGGCGACCTGGGCCCCCGCGTAGACCTTCGCCTTCGCCGCCGTGTAGGCCTCGAAGCCGCCGTGCCAGTCCAGGTGGTCCGGCGCGACGTTGAGCACAACGGCCGCCTGCGCCGCCAACGACGACGTGAAGTGCAGCTGGAAGCTGGAGAGCTCGACGGCCAGGACATCCACCGTCGGGTCGGCCGCGGCCGTGACCACCGGCGTCCCGACGTTGCCGACGGCCGACGCCCGCTCCCCCGCGGCCGTCAGGATCGCCGAGAGCATGCCGACGGTCGTCGTCTTGCCGTTCGTCCCGGTGACCACCAGCCAGGGCGCCGGGCCCCGAGCAGGTGCGCCGGTGGGTGCACCGTCTGGGCCGCCTGAGCCGTCCGGGTCGGAGACCACCCGGTCCGCTCGCAGCCGCCAGGCGAGCTCGACCTCGCTCCACACCGGCAGCCCACGAGCGACAGCAGCCGCCAGCACCCGGTGGTGCGGCGGCCACCCGGGCGAGGCGACCACCAGGTCGACGACGTCGAGGTCGACGGCCGCGGCATCGTGCAGGTCGGCCTCGGCGGCTGCCTCGTCAAGCGTGCTGACCAGCGCTCCGTTCGCGCGCAGGACGGCGGCTGCCGCGCGCCCGGAGATCCCGAGGCCCGCGACGAGCACGCGCCGACCGTCGAGGCCGGCCGGAGCGGGAGCAGTCACTAGCTGGCCACCCACTCGGCGTAGAACATGCCGACCCCGCCCGCGACGAACAGCCCGGCGATGATCCAGAACCGGATCACGATCGTCACCTCACCCCAGCCGGACAGCTCGAAGTGGTGGTGCAGCGGGGCCATCTTGAACACCCGCTTGCCGGTCATCTTGAAGAAGCCGATCTGGATCACGTCGGAGAGCACCACGATCACGAACAGCCCACCGATGATCGCGGCCAGGACCTCGGTGCGGGACAGGATCGACAGGCCGGCGAGGGCCCCGCCAAGGGCGAGCGCCCCGGTGTCGCCCATGAAGATCTTCGCCGGAGAGGCGTTCCACCACAGGAAGCCGAAACACGCGCCGGTGATCGCTGCCGCGACCATGGCGAGCTCCAACGGATCTCGCACCTCGTAACAGCTCGGACCGGCGGACGCCAGTGACGAGCAGCGCTGGTTGAACTGCCACACCCCCACCAGCACGTAGGCACCGAAGACGATCAACGAAGCGCCGGTCGCCAGCCCGTCGAGTCCATCGGTGAGGTTCACCGCGTTGGACCACGCCGCGATCAGGAAGTTGGCCCAGATGACGAAGAGCACCAGCCCGAGGGTCGCGCCCTTGGCGGCGAGGTCGATGTTCGTGTCCCTGATGAACGACACGTGCATCGACGCGGGAGTGCGGAAGTTCTCGCTCGGGAAGTTCACGGCCGGCACCGCGAACGTGACGCCCACCACGCCCTGGCCGATGAACTTCCACCGGGCGCTCAGGCCGAGGCTGCGCTGCCGGGAGATCTTGATGTAGTCGTCGAGGAACCCGACGAAACCGAGACCGACCATCAGGAACAGCAGCAGGAGGGCCGAGGCGCTCGGCACGTTCCGGGTGACCAGGCTCGCCGCCGCCCACGCGATCAGCGTCGCGGCAATGATCACGACGCCGCCCATGGTGGGCGTGCCGCGCTTGATGAAGTGCGCCGTCGGGCCGTCCTGGCGGATGAACTGGCCGTACTGCTTGCGGACGAGGTACCGGATGAACAGCGGCGTGGCCAGCAACGAGATGGCCAGGGCGAAGGCGCCGGAGAGCAGGACGGCGATCATGCGGCGACCGTCCCGGCGGCCAGTGCCTTGGCCAGTTGGCCCAGCCCCGCCGCACGCGAGCCCTTGACCAGCACGACGTCGCCGGGCCGGAGCCGCTCGGTCAGCCAGGACCGGGCCGCCGCGGCGTCGGGCACCAGGTGGGACTCGCCGTCGAACGAGCCCTCCTGCACCGCGCCGGTGTGCACGGCCCGCGCCGGCTCGCCGACCACCAGCAGGCGGTCGATCCCCAGGCGCACGACCAGCCGACCCAGCTCGTCCAGGTCGGTGACGGACGGCGTGCCGAGGTCGTCCGGCACGGCCAGCACAGCGACGGTGCGCCGACCGCCGGCCTGGCGCACCAGATCATGCAGCGCCGCCCGGGCCGAGGCGAGGGTTGCCGCCCGCGAGGCGTCCACCACCGTCACGCCGTCCGGACGCTCGGTGACCTGCCACTTCTGGTCCACCGCGGTGCGGTAGGCGTCCCGGTCGTTGTACCGGTGGAAGACGCCGGCGATCTCCTGCGTCGGCTCGTGCCCCTTGCCGGTGACGATCACCGTGTCCCCGTTGACGGCCAGCTCGACACCGAGGCGGACCGCCTCGGAGCGGGGCGCCACCTCGTGCACGTCCCGACCGTCCGGACGCACCTCGCGCACGCCGGACAGGATGGCCGACCGGATGTCGGCAGGGTCCTCCGACCGGGGGTTCTCGTCGGTGACCACCAGGACGTCGGCCAGACGCGCGGCGATCTCGCCCATGATCGGGCGCTTGCCCCGGTCGCGGTCGCCGTCGGAACCGAAGACGATCACCAGTCGCCCGGGGGTGATCGGGCGGACCGCCTCAAGGGCGAGCGTCAGCGCGTCCGGGGTGTGCGCGTAGTCGACGAGGCACAGCGCCTGACCCGGGCCGCGCTCGACCACCCGCTCCATCCGGCCCGGGATCGCATGCGCCGACGCGACACCGGCGACCGCCGCCGCCAGCGGCACGCCGGCACGGTGGGCGAGCACGACGGCGAGGGCCGCGTTGGACACGTTCACCAACCCTGGCAGCGGGCTGACAGCGGACACCACGACGCCGTCCGGCCCGGTCAGGGTGAAGGTGGACCCCACACCGTCCAGGCCGATGGTCGCGTCGGTCACCCGCCAGTCGGCCAGGTCGGCACCCGGACCGCCGGCCCGGGTGGCGACGGTCTCCACCGGCACGTCGAGCTGACCGGCCAGCCGCAGCCCCCACTCGTCGTCGACGCAGATCACCGCTCGGCGGGCGCGACCGGGGACGAAGAGCCGTGCCTTGTCCCGGAAGTAGCCCTCCATGTCGCCGTGGAAGTCCAGGTGGTCACGTTGCAGGTTGGTGAACCCCACGACGTCGAACTCCACTCCACCCACCCGGTCGAGGGCCAGGGCGTGCGAGGAGACCTCCATCACGCATGCGCCCGCTCCGCGCTCGCGCATCAGGGCGAACAACCCGTGCAGCACCGGCGCCTCGACGGTCGTGCGCGGGCTCTCGATCGTCTCGTCGCCCACCCGTAGCTCGATGGTGCCGACCACGCCGGTCACCTGGTGCACCGCCTCAAGGGCCGCCGCGACGAAGTAGCAGGTGGTGGTCTTGCCGTTGGTGCCGGTGATGCCGACGACCGTCAGCTCGCGTCCCGGGTGGCCGTAGAGCCAGGCCGACATGTCGCCGAGCAGGGCGCGCGGGTCGTCGGCGACGAGCACCGGGACGTCAAGACCGGCGGCCGCGAGACGATCGGCGCCGGCCGGGTCCGTGAGCACGGCGACCGCCCCTGCCGCAACGGCCTCCGCCGCGTAGTCCGCGCCGTGCGCGCGCAGCCCGGAGACGGCGACGAACAGGTCGCCGGGTTGCACCTCGGCGGACCCGACCGCCACCCCGGTCACCGTCACGTCGGCGGATCCGGCCGCGGAGCGCAGGCCGAACTCGCGAGCGAGGTCGCCGAGGTGACCCACGGGGCGCTTCCGGGGGCGCATCCGGCCCTGGGGGGACGTCACGGCCTCGAATGTACCTGTCCGGGACGCCTCAGCCACCGCGCTGCGCTGGCCCGGCGGGTCACCCGTGTGTGGTCGGGTAGAGCTCGGCCGGCGTCCCGGAGGGTGGAACGCCCAGATAGCGCAGGGCGTACCCGGTGACCTCGCTGAAGACCGGTGCGGCGACGGTTCCGCCGTAGATCGAGCTGTGCGGGTTGAACAGGACGACATTGACCACGATGCGCGGGTCGTCAGCCGGCGCGATGCCGATGAACGAGGCGACCACCTTGATCACTCCGCCGCCCTCGAAGGCCTGGGCGGTGCCGGTCTTGCCGGCGATCCGGTAGCCGGGGACCGCGGCGTTGCCGCCGGTGCCCTCGGTGACGGCGCTCTCCAGCATCCGCACCACGGTGTCAGCGGTCTCCGCGCTGACCACCTGCTGCGGCTCCGGGACAGCGACCGGCTGGAACACCCCGTCGGCGTCCTGGACGGCCCGGACGATGTGCGGCTGGATCCGGAGGCCGTGGTTGGCCAGGGTCGCGAACACCTGGGTGTTCTGCACGGTGGTGACACCGACGGACTGCCCGAACAGCACGGCGTACTCCGAGCGGCCGTCCCAGTCTTCGGCGTCGTGCAGCAGACCGGCCGTCTCACCGGGCAGGCCGATCCCGGTGGTGCTGCCGAAGCCGAACTTCGCCAGGTAGTCGTGCCGCACCTGCTTGGGCACGTTCTGGCCGACCATGACCGTGCCCGTGTTCGACGACTCGGACAGGATCCCGGCGAGCGTCAGGAGCAGGTCGCCGTGCTCGTGGGAGTCCTTGAACGTCTGGTTGTTCGGGGTCGTGTACTGGTACGGGACGACGAACGGCGTCGTGGGAGTGGCAACGCCGGTCTCCAGGATCTCCGCCATCGAGATCACCTTCGCCGTCGAGCCCGGCTCGTAGGTCACCGCGACGGCCCGGCTCGGGTCCGCGTTGGCCGGGTTGTTCGGGTCGATGCTGCCCGAGTCCGCCAGCACCAGGATCTCCCCGGTGCGCACGTCCGTGACCTGGACGGTGCCCCACTCCGCTCCGGTCTCGGCCACCTTGGCGTCGAGGATCGACTGGGTCATGTACTGCAGGTCGTTGTCGATGGTCAGCTGCACGCTCCGGCCGGGCTGCGCGGGCAGGTACTCCTCTGCGCCGGTGGGGATCCGCTGACCACGGGCACCCTCCTCGTAGGTGTCCGACCCGGCTGTGCCCGCGAGCGTCTCGTCGTAGACCTGCTCAAGACCCGCCAGGCCGAACCCGTCGGTGCCGGCGAAGCCGAGCATGTTCCCGGCGGTCGTCCCGTTGGGGTACAGGCGCTGGGAGGTCCGCTCGCCGAAGATGCCCAGGATCCCCAGGTCCATCACCTGCTGGTACACCTCCGGGGCGACCTCCTTTGCGAGGTAGACGAAGTTGCGGTCGCCGATCAGCTTGGCCCCGAGCTCCGGCGCGGAGATCCCCAGCAGCGGTGCGAGCAGGGCGGCGGCGTCGGCGGCGCTGTCCCCGGTCTTCTTCCAGTCGGCCAGCGCCTCCTGGTCGACGACGATGTTCCACCGCTGGACCGAGGTGGCCAGCACGACGCCGTCCCGGTCGACGATCTCGCCGCGCTCGGCCGGGATCACGTCGGTCTGCAGGCGCAGGTCGAAGGCCCGGTCGGCCAGGGCGTGCCCGGCCAGCCCCTGCACATACAGCAGGCGCGCCGCGAAGCCGACCAGCACGAGCACGACAACAGCCAGCAGGGTGACCTGTCGCCGCCCGGGCGCCGCGACCGGGTTGCGGGGAGGCCGCGGGCGTCGGGGGGCAGCGGCGGCGGGAGCGCGGCGGGGCCTGGGAACGACGGCACGCTCGATGGTGGACGACGCCGGGCGGCGGGTGGTCGACCGGCCGGTCGCGGTGCGCTGGGCTGCGGTGCGCGAGGCTGCGGTGCGCGAGGCCGCCCGACGCGGCTCAGCCTGCACCGGGCCGGCGCGCCCTTGTGCCGACGCGCGCGGGTCACGCTCGACCGAGCCGGAGCGACTCCGGGCTGGGGGACGGGGCTCCCCCTCGGCCCGGGGTCGACGCTGTGCCGTACCCGTCTGACGCTCCGACGGCGCACGGCGGGCCATCCGCGCCTCGTGCTCCTGCCGGGGGGCGTCGGCCTTCCGCGACGGCGCCGGCCGGCCCGCCGAGGCCTTAGGCGCCGTCACCCGGCCGCCCCGGCCGGGGCGGGGCTGCCGAGCACGGCGCCGTCGGCCAGCCGCAGGTAGCCACCGGTGGTGGTGGGGACCATGCCGAGGGCGCTCGCCGCTGCGGCGAGCTGGGCCGGAGCGGCGGCCTGCTCGAGCTGGCTGCGCATGTCCTGCTGCGCCTGCGCCGACTGGGCGAGCCTGGTCTGCAAGGCGAACCGCTCGTACTCCCCCTGCGCCATCGACGTGTTGAGCACCAGCGCACCGAGCAGCGACGCGACGAGCACAGCCATGCACAGCACCACGAACGGCACGCGGGTGCGGGCATGGGCCGGTGCCCGGACCACCCGCAGGCGTGGGCGGGGGGCTGCGTCCGGTGCCGGCGCCGGACGTGGTGCGGCGCGGACGGCGGTGGCGCGTGCGGCACTCATGCGGCCCACCTGGTCCTTGGGGCGCGCAAGTGGTCCGGGGTCGGGCGCAACCGCTCCGCCGCGCGCAGCCGCACCGACGCCGATCGAGGGTTGGTCGCGCGCTCGGCGTCGTCGGCCTGCTCCGCGCCCCGGGTGAGCAGGCGCAGGTACGGGCGGTGGCTCTCGGGCTCGACCGGGAGCCCGCGGGGGGCGCTCGATTCGGCGCCCCTTGCCAGGGCGTGCTTGACCAACCGGTCCTCGAGGGAGTGGTACGCGAGCACCAGGATGCGTCCACCGACCGCCAGACACTCGACTGCCGCCGGAAGCGCCCCCTCGAGCGCGCCGAGCTCATCGTTGACCTCGATCCGGACGGCCTGGAACGTGCGCTTGGCCGGGTTGCCGCCGGTGGTCCGGGCGGCCGCCGGGATGGCCGCCCGCACGATGGACACCAGCTCGCCGGTCCGGCTCAGTTGCGCCGTTCGCCGTGCGGCGACGACCGCCCGGGCGATCCGGGGCGCGAACCGTTCCTCGCCGTAGGTGCGCAGGATCCGCACCAGGTCGGACTCCGGGTAGGTGTTCAGCACGTCGGCAGCCGTGAGCGGCGCCGTCGGGTCCATCCGCATGTCCAGCGGCGCGTCCTGGGAGTAGGCGAAGCCGCGGTCCGTCTGGTCCAGCTGCATCGACGAGACGCCGAGGTCGGCGAGCACCGCCTGCACCGGACGACCCACCGTTCGGGCGACGACGTCGAGCACCTCGTCATACACGGCGTGCACGGCGACGAAACGGTCACCAAAGGTGGTCAGCCGCTCCTCGGCCAGCCGGATGGCCTCCCGGTCCCGGTCGAGGCCGACCACGCGCAGCCGTGGGAAGCGCTGCAGGAACGCCTCGGTGTGGCCGCCCAGGCCAAGGGTCATGTCGACCAGGACGGCGTCCGGTCCGTCCACCGCTGGACCGAGCAGGTCGACGCAGCGCTCGAGCAGGACCGGTACGTGGGTCGCCGCGGACGGGGCCATCCCACCTCCTGCGCTCGGGCCGTTCGGCCTGTCCTGGACGAAGTTGCTGGTCGGGGGCCCTCCACCGCCCGACCAGGTCTCCCTCCGCGGCCGGCTCTGACACCGGGGAAGTGCGTCAGAGGGGGCGGGGAGAGACCTCACCGTGCGGGTGAGCGCCGAGGCTGCGCGGCGTCGCTCAGTCAGAACGCACCGGGGAACACCTCCTCCGACGTGTCCGAGTACGTGGTGACCTGCTCCTCGAGGTACGTGTCCCAGGCGGTCGCGTCCCAGATCTCGACCCGGGTGCCCGCGCCGATCACGGCGACGTCGCGGTCGAGACCGGCGTACGAGCGCAGCGCTGACGGGATCGACAGGCGCCCCTGCTTGTCCGGGATCTCGTCGTGCGCCCCGGACAGGAACACCCGCAGGTAGTCGCGGGCCTGCTTGCTCGTCACGGGTGCGGTGCGGATCTGTTCGTGGATCCGGCGGAACTCGCTCGTCGGGAACACGAAGAGGCACCGCTCCTGACCGCGGGTCACCACCAGACCGGGCGCGAGCTGTCCCCGGAACTTGGCGGGCAGGATCAGCCGGCCCTTGTCGTCCAGGCGCGGCGCATAGGTACCGAGGAAGGGGGCGTAGGCGCCCGTCGTGTCGTCGGCCACCGATCCCCCTCTCCGATCGTGGAGGCCACTCCTCCTCAGGTGCCTCCACATTACTCCACATCCCTCCACGAGCAAGGGTGAAAAGCGCGTGTCCGGGCGCAGTGACCGACATCTGTCCAGGTCACGTCCGTGGAGCGAGGTGGAGGGATTTCGCCAAGAGATTGCCGTCAGCGAGTCGCGAACCGCGCTCGACCCGGGTCCAGCCCGGCACGACGCCGGGTCACCCGCTCCGGAGGGAGCACCGTGGGCGGTCCCCCTGCAGAGCGCCCTCCGTGTCCGGAACGAGACCTGGGCGCACCCGAGAGCCGGGCGGGCCCCATTAGGATCTGTGCCACCCGACGACGGAGGGGTCGACATGGTCCACGCACTCCCCACCCCGGCGGAGCTCGACGACCTCGCTGAGACCGCCGCTGCGGTGTGCGCCTCGATGGAGACCGTGATCTCCGGCCGTAGCGAGCTGGTGCGCCTCACGGTGGCTGTGCTGCTCGCAGAGGGACACCTGCTGCTCGAGGACGTCCCCGGGGTGGGCAAGACGACGCTGGCGAAGTCGCTCGCCCGCTCGGTCGACTGCTCCGTCGGGCGCATCCAGTTCACCCCGGACCTGCTGCCCAGCGATGTCACCGGCGTGACGATCTACCGCCAGCAGCAGCACGAGTTCGAGTTCCGGCCGGGCCCGGTCTTCGCCAACATCGTGGTCGCCGACGAGATCAACCGCGCCTCCCCCAAGACCCAGTCCGCCCTCCTGGAGTGCATGCAGGAGTACCAGGCGACCATCGACGGGACCACCTACCAGCTCCCCCGGCCGTTCCTGGTGGTCGCGACCCAGAACCCGATCGAGATGGAGGGCACCTACGCCCTGCCCGAGGCCCAGCGCGACCGGTTCATGGCCAGGCTCAGCGTCGGCTACCCGGGGGCCGCCTCGGAGGTGGAGATGCTCGACCGCCAGGAGATCATCGACCCGCTGGTCGCCGTTCACCCCGTCGCCACCGTCGCCAAGGTCACGGAGATGATCGAGCTCACCCGCCGCCTCTACGCGGCGCCGGGCGTCAAGCAGTACGTCGTCGCCCTCGCCGAGGCCACCCGCACCGACCCCATGCTGCGCCTGGGCGCCTCGCCCCGAGCCTCGATCCAGCTGCTGCGCGCCGCAAAGGCGCTCGCCGCGATGTCCGGCCGCGACCACGTCCTGCCGGACGACATCCAGGACCTCGCCGTCGCTGTCCTGGCCCACCGCCTGCTGCCGAGCACGGACGCCCGCCTCGCCGGCCACTCGGTGACGGAGAGCATCACGGCGATCGTCGCCCGCACGCGACTGCCCACCTCGAGCCGCGCCGCCGCACCGGACCGGCGGGCCGCCGGCTGATGAGGCGGCGTGTCCAGGTCACCCAGCGCGGGCTCGGTGTCGGGGCCGTCGGAGCGCTGGTCACCGGCACCGGCGTGCTGCTCGGGGTTCGCTCCCTGGAGCAGGTGGGGTTCCTGCTGGTCGCGGTCGTCGCCTACGGGCTGACGACGCTCACCCTTCAGGTCCGCACCGTCGACCGCGGCGGTCTGCGGTTCCTGCGTCGTGTGACCCCGCACCCGGTCACAGTCGACGACTCCGCAGTGGTCGACGTCGAGCTGACCAGCACCGGGACCGTGCACCGCCTGGACCGGTTGGACATCGCCGAGCAGGCGGCGCGCGAGCTGTCGGGCACCGCCGGTCTGCGGGCCCGGGTGCACCGGGCACGCGGGACGCTGCGGCTGACGTACCCGATCCACCCGACCCACCGCGGCCGGTGGACCGTCGGACCCCTGCAGATCCAGCGCCTCGACGTGTTCGGGGTGGCGCGCTGGGCCGGCCCCCTCGGCCCGCCGATGCACGTCGCCGTGCGCCCCAAGGTGACCCCCCTGGACATGGACACCCGATCGGCGTCCACCGACGTCGACCGCGCTGCGGTCGGCACCCGGATGCCCGCCGCCGACGACGCGTCGCTGCGCGACTACCGCACCGGTGACGACCTACGGCGCGTGCACTGGCGCTCCAGCGCCCGCCGAGCCGAGCTCATGGTGCGCCAGGACGAGCGCGCAGCACGCCGACCGGTCAGCGTCGTCCTCGACCTGCCGGACGACGACGCCGCCGCCGAGTGGTCCATCTGCGCCGCAGCGTCGGTCGGCCTCGCCCTGCTCCGCTCGGGACACCGGGTGCGCCTGCTCGGCGGCGGACAGCTCAGTGCAGGCACCGACCACTTCCGGGCCGACGTCGACGGAACGGCCTACGACGCACTCCTTGACCAGACGGTCGACCTGGTGCTGCCGCCGAACCGGGCCACCCGCGACACCTGGCTGCGGACGGCGATCGACACCCTCGGCCAGCAGGGCGGCGGCGCAGAGCTGATCTTCGCCGTCGTCGGCGGGCTGGACCCGGACTCCCTCGCTGCCCTGGCCCGGCTGGGCGACGCGAACATGGGCTGGGCGATGGTCCGCCTCGGCCGCGCGACCAGGAACACGTCCGACGTCGCGCACACCCCCGGCCGGCCGGCCAGGAACGCGGCCGACGACGAGAAGCACACTCTCGAAGCGCTCCGGCGTGCCGGATGGCGGGTCTGCGGCGTCGAGCCCGGGGAGGACATCGCGCGGACCTGGGACCGGCTGCTCGGCACCGACCAGCGGGTGGAGAGCCTCCGATGACGCGCGCGGTGCGGATCAGCGGCCGCCGGCTCTGGCTCGGCACCGCCGTCGCGCTGGCCGCCGTCCTGATCGGGCTGCGGTCGCTGACCACCCTGCTCGTCGACGGGCAGTGGTGGGACACCGGGGTGGTCATGGTTGGCCTCACTGCCCTGCTCGTCGCAGCACTGCGGCAGGTGCTCCGGTCCCGGTTCGCGCCGACGCTCTGGGGCCTGCTGGCGGCCGTCACCGGCCTGACCGCCCTGTACGGCGACGCCGTGCCCGGCTTGTCCGTCCCCCGACCGACGGCGGAGACCGTCGAGCGGCTCCGGTTGCTCGTCGACACCGGCGTCACGGCCATCGCAGACGGCCGGATCCCCGTCCAGACGACCCGTGGCCTGGAGATGATCGTCGTCACCGGCGCCCTCGCGACGTACCTGGTAGCCGAGCTGATCGCTCTCGGTTTCGGCCGCGGCGGCCTCGCCGGTCTGGCCATCGCGGGCCTGTGGGCACCCGCCATCAGCTTCGAGCGGGACGCCGGCTTCCCGTTGCTCCTCGCAGGCGGCACCAGCTACCTGCTGCTCCTGGCGGTGACCCGCTCGCGGTCACGCCGCAGCGACCGGTCCGCCTCGGACGAGGCCCCGATGGCGACGGTCACCGCCGCGATGATCACCGTCGCGGCGCTCGGCCTCGGTGTGGCTGCGACCGCACTGCCCTTCCACGGCGTGGTGAACCTGCCGTCCGGGTGGGGCGGCCAGGGCCTGGACAGCCCGCTGCGGATCTCCACCGACCTGGACATGCGCGCCGACCTGGCCGGCCGCTCCGACCGGACCCTGCTGCGGTACAGCGGCGATCGCGACCTCGGCGCGCTGCGGATGTACACGATGGCGGAGTTCGACGGCCAGGAGTGGCACAGCGGCTCGGCGCCCGTCGGGCTCCGTGGCACGGACGGTCTGCTCTGGCCGGAGGACGACCCCGCGACGTCGGGCGAGGTGGCGACGGTCGATGTCGAGATCCTGGCCCTCAGCCAGGACCGGCTGCCCATCCCGACCGAGCCCCGCACGATCGACGCGGGCGGCGTCTGGCTCTACGACGCGACGCGCGACGAGGTTATCGCGAGCGACACGTCGACCAGGGGTCTCTCCTACGTCATCACGATCGACCCGCGCGACCTGTCAGCGGATGGGCTCCGCACGGACACCGTCGGCAGCCCGCCGAACGCGCGCGCCCTGCTGACCGTCCCCGCCACCGAGCACGAGGCGGACATCCGCGCCCTGACGCAGCAGATCACCGCCGGGGCCACGACCACCTACGACCAGGCGA
This sequence comes from Actinomycetales bacterium, assembly GCA_038204895.1. Taxonomy (GTDB): domain Bacteria; phylum Actinomycetota; class Actinomycetes; order Actinomycetales; family Cellulomonadaceae; genus Actinotalea. The sequence goes on from JBBRCL010000008.1 coordinate 64,662, forward strand.
TCGCCCTGCAGACGTACCTGCGCAACGCCCAGAACTTCAGCTACGACACCCGGCTGGGCCCTCCGCGGTCCGACGACGCGGTGTGGGACTTCCTGACCGACCGGCGCGGGTACTGCGTCCAGTTCGCCACGGCCATGACGATCATGGCAAGGATGCTCGACATCCCGGCGCGGATGGCCGTCGGCTTCCTGCGCGGCCGACCGGACAGCGTGGTCGTCGGGCAGTACGTGGTGTCCGCCCGGCAGGCGCACACCTGGCCCGAGCTGTATTTCGAGGGCGCCGGGTGGGTCCGGTTCGAGCCGACCCCCGCCCGACAGACGGGCGCCCCTCCGGTCTATGCGGACCCCTTCGCCGGGCTCCCGATCACACCAGAGGACGAGATCCCGACCTCGACCGCCGTGCCGTCCAGTGCTGCGAACGGCGGCGCGGGTTCCGGTTCGGGAGCGCGTCCGGGCTACGTGAGCATCGGTCAGGCGGACATCCCGATCGCCGTGGTGGCAGGCGTCGGTGGCGCGATCCTCGTCGTGGTCGCCCTGCTGCTGGTCCTCGCCTGGCGGAAGCGGCAGCTGGCGCCGACGATCCCGCGGGGGCCAGAGGAGTGGTGGGCTCGGCTGCGCGAGCGGCTCGCCGAGCAGGGTGTGGTGTGGACCGACGCGACGACACCGCGCCAGGCGGCGCGGGTGGTCAGAGAGCGGCTGCCGGCCGTCGACCTCGCCGATCCCCATGACCTGACCGAGGCGCGAGGAGCCCTGGACAACCTGGTGGCCGCGGTGGAGACCGATCGGTACACCACGCGTCCGGCAACCTGGACCGCAGAAGAGCTGAGCGCGTGGGTGGCCGCGGTGGAACGCCCCATGGTCGGAACCGTTACCGCGGACGGGCCGCCACCTCGACGCTGAGTCGTCCGGCGAAGCTGAGTCGTCCGGCGAAGTTGAGTCGTCCGGCGAAGCTGAGTCGTCCGGCGAAGCTGAGTCGTCCGGCGACGCGAGGAATCAGCGGTCGCCCTGGTCCCGACGCCGGTCCCACCGGTGCTCCATGCGCTCGAGGAATCCCCCGGAGCTCTTCTTGCGCCGAACGGAGCCGTCCGGCTGCACAGCGCCCGCCGGACCGCGCCGCCGAGGCGGCGAGAACGCCAGGAAGACCGAGACGAACATCGCAACGAAGCCCAGGGCACCGACCAATGGATTGCCAGTGGCGGCACCGATCACCAGGACACTCAACCCCGCCAGGGCACCAGCCCCGGTGAGCAGCCAGAGCCGCATGCCGGTGGGTGCGCCCTTGAGCGCGTGCACCAGCTTGGGGTCGCCAGACGAGAGCTGTTGCTCCATCTGCTCAAGCACGCGCTGCTCGTACTCGGACAGAGGCATCTGGTACCTCCGCATTGCCGGCGTCAAGGTTGACCTTCAGGATAGTTCCCCGCTGGCGGGGACGGTAGTTGTGCCGCCGCGGGGACGATCAGGGCTCCCGGGAGCACGGCGCTGCGCCCGAACCTGCTCCTGACCTCGTCCATCGCCCCCTCCGCCCGCCGGCGCGCGGTCCCGCTGTCCGCGACCGCCTCCTCGAGGGTGAGCTGCCGCGTCTCGATCGGTGTCAGACCCTCCATCCGGACCCCGACCAGGCGGACTGCCCGCCCGCCGAGGTCCGTGCCGGCCAACAGCTCGCGTGCGGCGACGAAGAGGTCCCGCGCGACGTCGGTCGGGACCGCGAGGGTCCGTGAGCGGGTGACGGTCTGGAAGTCGGCGGTCTTGATCTTGAGACTGACAGTGCGACCGACAAGACCCTTGGACCGCAGGTGGCCGGCGCAACGATCCGCCATCGCCAGGACGTGCGCCTCGATCGCGGTCAAGTCGGTGGTGTCGACGTGGAACGTGGTCTCGGCGCCGACGCTCTTGTCCTGGTGCCCCGGCGTGACCGGTCGGGGGTCACGTCCCCATGCGAGGTCGTGCAGGTGGGCGCCGGCGACGCGCCCAACGGCGCGCTGCACGGTGTCGACGTCGGCCTCAGCCAGCTGCGCGACAGTGGTGACGCCCCAGCGCGCCAGCGCCTCCCCGGTTCGCTCACCCACGCCCCACAGCGAGCTCACGGGAAGGGCATGCAGGAAGGGGACCGTCGCATCCCGTGGCACCAGCAGGACCCCGTCGGGCTTGGCCATGCCGGAGGCCAGCTTCGCGACGAACTTGGTCGCCGCGATCCCGACGGAGCAGGTCACCCCGTGATCGCGCCGGACCCAGGCGCGGATCAGCTCCGCGATCCGGGTGGGCGGTCCGAGCCGTCGTCGTGCACCCGAGACATCGAGGAACGCCTCGTCGATGCTGACCTGTTCGACCAGCGGGGTGGCCTCACCAAGGAGCGCCATCACTGCGCCGGAGACCTCGTGGTAGGCCGCGTGGTCCGGGGGCACGACGACGGCCTGCGGGCACATCCGGCGCGCCCGGGTCATCGGCATGGCGGCGTGCACCCCGAACGCGCGTGCCTCGTACGTTGCCGCCAGCACGACCGACCGCGCCGCACCGCCGACGATCACGGGACGACCCTTCAGCTCCGGGCGCCGGGCCAGCTCGACCGAGGCATAGAAGGCGTCCATGTCCACGTGCAGGATCGAGCAGCCATCTTGATCAGTGCCCCAGTCGCGCCGCAGGCCCGACGGCGCCGGATGGCGGCTCATCGGGTCAAGAGGCTCGCAGGGCCAGCTGCCCCTGCGGCTGAACGCCGACGCCGATCACCGCTCGCACCGCGGTCTGGAAGTCCTCGGCGGCCACAAGCGCCCGCTCCGCCCGTCGCGCGTCCACCACGTCGCCCCGTCCGGCCTCGACAGCCGAACGGGTGCCCGCGTTGTCGGCAAAGAACGCCGCCCACGCGGCCAGCTCGGGCGCCAGCACCGCGACCATGTCCCACACCGTACGCGGGGCCGGACGTCCCCCGGGCCTGCCGCGCACCTGTACCAGGGCGGCGCCGGCACGCAACGCGGCGAGGTGCGCATGCAGCAGGGTCTCGTCGGGTGCCGATGCCAGGGTGGCGGCCACGACCTCGGCGTCGCTGCGGGCCAGCAGATCCAGCGCGGAGTCAGGAACCGGCGGCTGGGTGGTCGGCATCGTCATGGCGCACCTCCTCGCTACCAGTATCGAACGTGTGTTCGATGTCGTCAACCCCGATCCCCGCACCTCACCTCTGCGTACCGTGAGGGCATGGCACACCGCGGCGCGGGCCGGGTCCGGCAGCCGGGGTCCCGGCTGCCGGACGGGCCGGTCGCGATCAGCACCGGTACCGCCGAGGTGGTCCGCGACGGGCCCTGGCACGTCACCCTGCTGGTCAACAAAGTCCCGAGCTCGTCACTGGACCTCGCGGACCCGACGTGGCTGGACTTCGAGTACATGCAGCAGATGGCCGCATTCCTCGACCAGGTCCCTGCTGGTCCCCTGACTGCCGTCCACCTGGGCGCCGGCGGCTGCACGCTGCCCCGATGGCTGGAGGCCGTGCGACCCGGCTCGTCCCAGCTCGCGGTTGACGTCGACGCCGAGCTGGTCCGCCTGGTGCGCGACTGGTTCGACCTGCCGCGCGCGCCGCGGCTGCGGCTGCGAGCCCAGGATGCGCGTGCCGCGCTCGAGGGTCTGCCCGATCACAGCGCGGACGTCGTCATCCGAGACGTCTTCGCCGGCGACGGCACCCCGCCGGCACTGTGCACGATCGAGTTCGTCCAGCACGTCGCGCGCGTCCTGCGCCCAGGCGGCCTGTACCTGGCGAACTGCGCCGACCGGCCTCCGCTGCGGATGGCCCGCGCCGAGGCCGCGACGGTCGCAGCGGTGATGGCCGACGTCGCCCTGGTCGCCGAGCCCGCGCAGATCAAGGGCCGGCGCTACGGGAACCTCGTGGTGGCAGGCGTCCCGGTGGGCGAGTTCGCCGCGCTGGGGTCCCCGCCGCTGGCACGGGCGCTGCGCTGCCTTCCGGTGCCGGCCCAGCTGCTGCACGGGGGGGAGCTCAAGGCCTTCACCATCGGCGCACCGGTGCTCCGGGACCCCTGAGACCGCGGCGGTCAGCCGCCCCGGACGCGGGGGGGGGGCCCCCCCCCGGCCCGGCCCCCCCCCCAGAGAGTGTGAAAAAAGCCCGGGGCCCCGGCCCCCCGCCGCCCCAAGGGGCCCCCCAGGGAAAGAAAAAGACACCCCCGCGGAC
>JBBRCL010000009.1:0-67940 GCA_038204895.1 Actinomycetales bacterium
CCAGCCTGCTCACGCGGATGCTGCTGCCGTCGTAGAATTCTTCGCGCCTGCGGCGCTCACCTGTGGCCTGCAGGTCGTTCCGAGCCGCCATGAAGTAGCACGGCAGGTCCCCGCGGTGGCCGAATCTGCGAACAACAGATCCTGGGCGCCGGCCGGTTGCCTGGGGCTGGCCCACCGCCTTGTCCGTGCGGCCAGTCAGTCCGCCGACACGGGCCAGCGCCGATCCGCGATGCCCTCGAGAGACGGCAGTCGAAGATCCATTGACGGGACCAACTCCCGCGACCCGTACTGCACCGTGGGTGTGAGCGACGACCACACAACGAACACGTAGGTGTCCAGCGTCGCGACATCATGCCGCAAGACACGAAGGTCCTCCAAGGTCACCAGGCGATCGTCACTGCCGACGCTCCTCCGCACAGGCCGGGCGATCTCGTAAGCGTTGGCTCCACGTTCCCCGTCGTGGAACCAGAGCCCGTGCAACACCTGGTTCCTCCGGTCAATCACTGAGGCCATTGCGGGAGTGAGTTCTTGCAGGCGGGGATCCGCAGCACTGCCGGACCTGAGACCGTCGAGGAGCTGCTGGCCGCTCTGCCCGAACCAGCGATGCCATGCTGCGTCGTCGTCACCGAGGACCTTCGCGACCACGTGGCATGCCCAGTAGTCCAGGGTTGCGGTCTCGAGTGCCACATGACCGACGAGAAGGGCGAGCTCGGCGTCGTGCTCACTGACACTCACGACCTCCACGTCGCTCAGTCTCTCTGATCCGCACGGCGCCGTCCCGGCGCGACCCGCGGTGTCATCTCCGAGAGGCGTCCTTGTGCCTGCGGTCGAGCTGGCTCGTAGCGGTCAACAGCCGGTCGCGGCGGTCGCGTCGGATCTGGGGGAACAGTGGGCCGTGCCTGGGTCGGTGGACAACCCAGCCTGAGGCGCGCGGCCGCCCCGATCCGCCCTCATCCGCCGCAGTCCGGTGGCGTCCCCTGCTTACGGATTGCTTACGGGAACGCCAGAGGCCCTCCCTCCCCGAAGGGAGAAAGGGCCTCTGACCTACACTTTCACTTGTAGCGGGGGCAGGATTTGAACCTGCGACCTCTGGGTTATGAGCCCAGCGAGCTACCGAGCTGCTCCACCCCGCGTCGGCTTGCCAACCCTACGGGGCGCCGGAAGCAGGGGCAAATCCGTTCGCCGACGGCGCAGACCCACCGACGGCGCAGACCCACGGGCGGCGCGCCCGCACCCGCAGCACCCCGCACCCGCAGCACCCCGTCCGGCAGCGGGCTTGGGAGAGAAACCCGCACAGTGTGCGGGTTTCTCTCCCAAGCCACGCGCCAAGCCACGCGCCAAGCCACGCGCCAAGTCCGGCGTGCCCCAGCCGGCCGGCGGCCCCGGGTCTGATCGATCGGGGCCGGCGCCTACGCTCAGCCGCCGAGCTCAGCCTCCGCCGCCATCGCACGGTCCAGAGCCGCCGCGAGCCGATCCTGCGCCGCGCCGTAGGCCGCGAAGTCCCCGTCGGCGAGGGCGGCCTGGCCCTCGACGATCGCGTCCCGTGCGTCCTCGAGCGCGGTCCGCAGCTGGGCGCGCGCGTCGCCGGGCGCCGCCGTCGGCGTCGCCGTTGGCGATGCGGTGGGCGACGCGGTGGGCGACGCCGTCGGCTCGGTCGGCGTGCCCGGGTCCACCGGTGCGTCGGGAATGTTCCCGACGTCGGCGCCCGGCGTCACGTCCTCGACACCCGCGTCACCGCCGAACACCTGGTCCAGCGCTTCGCCGAGGGTCTCGCCGAAGCCGATCTGCTCGCCGAAGGAGACCAGCACCCGCTGCAGCAGCGGGAACCGGATGCCCTCGGAGGACTGGACGTACACGGGCTGCACGTACAGCAGACCACCACCGACCGGCAGCGTGAGCAGGTTGCCGGACACCACAGTCGAGCTGCCCTGGCGCAGCAAGTTCAGGTTCTGGGACACCTCGGGGTTGGCGGCGAAGTTGTTCTTCACCTGCCCGGGGCCGGGCACCGTCGAGTCACGCGGCAGCTCGAGCAGCCGGAGCTGCCCGTAGTCCGCGCTGCGTTGGCCGTCCGCGGAACCGGCCTCGGCGTCGACCGCGAGGAAGCCGGTCAGCACGTTGCGGTCGGTGTTGCCGCCCGGGATGAACGTCGACGTCAACGAGAAGGTCGGCGCGTCCTGGGTTGGCATCTGCAGGGTCAGGTAGTACGGCGGCTGGGTGGTCGTCTCCGACACCGGGTCCTGCGGGTTGCGCCAGAAGTCCTGGCCCGAGTAGTACTCGGCCGCCGTGCTCACGTGGTACGTGGCCAACAGGTTCCGCTGGACCTTGAACAGGTCCTCCGGGTAGCGCAGGTGGCTCATCAGCCCACCGCCGATGTCACTCATCGGCCGCACGATGTTCGGGAAGACGTTCGTCCACGTCTTCAGCACCGGATCGGCGTCGTCCCACGCGTACAGGACGACCTCGCCGCTGTAGGCGTCGACGGTCGCCTTGATCGAGTTGCGGATGTAGTTGACCCGCTGCGGCGTCAACGCCGTGATGGTGTCCAAGCGCGCGGTCAGCGCGTCGGTGGTCACGTCGTCCAGCGCGCGGGACGCCGAGTACGGGTACTGGTCCGACGTCGTGTAGCCGTCGACGATCCACACCACACGACCCTCGACGACGGCCGGGTACACCCGGGTGTCGAGGGTGAGGAACGGTGCGACCTTCTGCACCCGCTCGCGCGGGTCGCGGTCGTACAGGATCTGGGACTCGGCCGTCACCCGGTTGGAGAACAGGATCTCCTCCGAGCCGAACTTGATCGAGAAAAGCACCTTGTTCCAGAGGCCGCCGATGCTCGGCCCGGCCTGGATCTGGTCGGTCGGGAACGAGGTGTTCACCTGGCCCTCCGCGGCGTCGTCTGGGTAGTCCAGCTCCCAGTTGCCCCGGCTCTCCGGCGCTCCGACGATCGAGTACTGCGGGCTGCTCTGGCCGAAGTAGATCCGCGGCTCGTACTCCCCGAGGGAACCCTGGGGCGGGATGCCGCCCTCGTAGAACGCGGGCCGGCCGTCGACAGCCGTCGTGTTGCCGTAGGCGGCCACGACGCCGAAGCCGTGCGTGAAGACGGTATGGTCGTTGACCCAGGTGCGCTGCCCGGCGCCCAGTCCGACCAGGTCCAGCTCACGGACCGCGATCACGGTGTCCCGCGACTCCCCGTCGATGGTGTACCGGTCGACCGACAGGGTGTCGGGGAAGTTGTAGTACTGCTTGTTCTGCTGCAGCTGGCGGAACGACGGGCTGATGATCGCGGGGTCCAGCAGCCGGATGCTCGCCGTCGTCTCCGCGTCCTCGCGCAGCGCCCCTGGCGCGCCGACCAGGGTCGCGTCGTACGGGGTGATCTCGACGGCGTCCAGCCCGAAGGCGCTGTGGGTCGCGTCGATGTTGCGCTGGATGAACTCTGCCTCGAGCTCCTGGGCGTTCGGCTCCACCTGGAACCGCTGCACCACCGCGGGGTAGATGCCGCCGATCACGATCGCCGAGACAACCATCAGCCCGACGCCGATCGCGGGCAGTCGCCACGTACCGCGCAGGGCGGCGACCACGAACAGGACCGCCACCATGACGGCCACAACAGCGAGGATCGCCTTGGAGGGCATCACCGCGTTGACGTCGGCGTAGGAAGCACCGTGGATGCGGTTGCCCTGCTTGGTCAGCAGCGAGTACCGGTCGAGCCAGTAGTTGGCCGCGATCAGCAGCATCACGACGGCGGCCGTGATGCCCAGCTGCCGGCGCGCGGCCGGGGAGGTGTGCTCACCCTTGCCGCCCAGGCGCAGCCCCCCGTAGAGGTACTGAGTGGCGATGGCCGCGATCCCGGCGATCACCGCGACAGCCATCAGGAACGACACCACGAACCGCAGGACCGGCAGGGTGAACATGAAGAACGACAGGTCGATGCCGAACTGCGGGTCGGTCTCGCCGAACGGCTCACGGCCGATGAACAGCAGGATCGTGCGCCACTGGCCCGAGGCCGCGACACCGGCGAAGAAGCCGAGCACCGCGGGTCCGACCAGCATCACCAGCCGGCGCAGCGGTTCGATCATCTCCCGGTACTGGTCGAGTGAGGCCTGCTCGGGGGTGGACGGCGCGTAGACCGGCCGGGTGTTGTACGCGACGGACAGAGCCGCGTAGCTGGCGCCGGACATGATCAGGAAGGCGGCCAGGAACAGCAGACCGCGGGACAGCCACTCGGTGCGCAGCACCTCGATGTACCCGACCTGGTCGTACCAGAGCCACTCGGTCCACATCTGGGCGGTGATCATCAGCAGCACGCCGAGGATGACGAGCACGACGATGGTCGGCGCGAGGGCACCGCGCCGCCGATTGCCGGCGGGTCGGGCGGGCCGCTGGGGGAAGGCGAAGGTCACAGGGCTACCTCAGGTCGCGTCGGCACCCCCGCCGGCCGACGGGAGCGCAGTCCCGGGCAGACCGGGACGATGGGAACAACGTCCCCACCGGCATCCAGGTTCCCACATCGGGGTCGCCTCGGCGCAGTCGCATTCCCGGGTGCCACGATGGGCCGCATGCCCACTGACACCGCTGCCTCCGGCCCCGGCTCGCCCACGACCCCCAGGTACCTGGCCGACGCCGTCGTCGAGATCGAGCGGCATGTCGCCGGCGGCGGCTGGGACGCACCCGTACGCGTCTTCGCGCTGGTCAGCACCGCCCGGGCGCTCGAGGTGGAACCGGACCTCGCCGAGCGCCTGGGTGCCGACGTCGTGCTCGCCGCGAAAGCCGACGCGGGACACCTGATCTCCATCGAGCAGGACAGCCTGCCCGCCGCAGACACCCTGGAGGACCTGCTGGCCCGGTTGTCCTGGCCGGACACCGTCGACGGCGCCGCAGTGGTGGTCGAGCGGGTGGTGCTCCCACCGGCGGCGGAGGAGGCGATGCCCGCCGACCCGGACGAGGCCCTCGCGTACCTGATGGCGCATCCCGACCGGCAGGACGTGCGGATGGCCGTCGGGGTGCTGCGATCCGGTGAGTCCTGGTGCGCCGTGCGGACCAGGGCGAACGACGACGACGACGCCGTAGCGGGCGGTCGCGACCTGATGCCCGGACTCGTCGAGGCGGTCACTGCGACGTTCGCCTGAGCGGCACCGGCCCGGACGCCGCAGGCCAGTCCGCGCGGCAGGTCAGTCCGCGATGACCAGCCCGGCCGTGCACGTACGCAGGCCGAACCCCTGACCTTTGCCGATGGCCTCCACCGCGTGGCGCGCCTCGGAGAGCGTGCCGACGGCCACGACGTTGAGCCCGCGCGGGATCCTGCCGACCACCTCGGAGCAGTTGTCGACGGGTGCCAGGAACCAGGTGGCGCCGGCCTGCCGCGCACCGGCCATCTTCTGCTGGATCCCGCCGATCGGACCGACCACCCCGGTCAGGTCCATCGTGCCGGTGCCCGCGATGTGTTGTCCGCCGGTCTCGTCGGCCTCGGTCAGGGTGTTGATGATCCCGAGGGAGAACATCAACCCGGCGCTCGGCCCGCCGATGTTCTCGATCTGGATCGTGACGTCCACCGGCAGGTCGAACGTCGGGTCGACGAGCACGCCGAGCAGAGCCCGACCGGTCCCGTCGTCGACGGTCGTGACCACCAGGTCCTGCTGGCTGCCGTCCCGCTCGACCGTGACCGTCACGTCCGCCCCCGGCTCGACGGCGTCCATCAGCCGGCTCAGCTCGGAGAACCCGGAGAGCGGCTCGCCGTCGAGGGCGACCATGACGTCGCCGCTCTTCAGCACGCCGTACGCGCCGGTGCCCTCCAGGGTGTCGCCGATCCCCAACGTGGTCGGCACGTCGTAGCCCAGCTCCTCGAGGGCCGACACCGTCGCCTGCTCCTGGGAGGTGATCATCGCGGCCTGGTTGTTCGCCGCGATCTCCTCGGGGGTCTGGTCGGGCGGGACCACGTCCTCCACCGGCCGTACGGCGCTCGACGGGTCCAGCCAGCCTTCCAGCACCCGGATCAGGGAGACCCTGCTCCGCTGGCCACCGAGCACCGAGACAGTGGTCAGCCGCAGCTGGCCGGTCGACGGGTAGGAAGGGGCGCCGTCGACCACGATCAGCTTCGCGTTGTGGTACTCGCCGAGCGTGTCCAAGGTAGGCCCGGGCGAGTCCACCACGTAGGGAACGCCCACCATCGCCATCGTCCCGGCCAGCAGGATCGCTGTTGCGACGGTCGCAACGGCCTGGGTCACCGCTCGGGGCGTGAGCGGCGGCGGCTCGTCTGCGGGCGGCTCGTCTGCGGGCGGCTCGTCGGCGGGCGGGCCGTGCAAGGGGCCGAAGGGGTCGGTCACCCGCACATCATCCAGCATCCGCGCAGGAGGTCCGCGCGGGCCCGGGGCGCCTGCGGCGGCCGGCGTGCTGCGCCGAGAGCGAACCCGGATCGGTCTGAGCAGCGCACCGCCCACTCAGGGGCCCGCCATATGGTTACGGTGGACTCCCAACCGTCCCTGGAGCAGATGGATGAGCATCCCCCCGCCCGACGACGACGATCCGCGCGGCGACGAGCCCCGCGCCGAAGGGCCCTGGGACGCGTTGCTGCGCGCGATGCTCGGCCCGGACGCCGACGCCGTGCTGCGAGACCTGTCCGCGCGCGGCGGGATGCCGGACCTGAGCGCCATCGGATTCGTCGGCGCCGACGGCACCCCCCTCGACCTCGAGGCCATGGCAGCGGCCGCCGGCGTGGCCAACGACCCGGAAGCCCTCAACCAGGTGCTCGGCCAGATCAAGCGGGTGCTGGACTCCTCGGGCGAGGACCCCGTCAACTGGGAGCTCGCGCACGACCTGGCCCGCCAGGTCGCGGTCTCCGAGGGTGACCCGTCGGTCAGCAAGACCGACCAGCGCGAGGTCGCCGCCGCCGTCAGCGCCGCCGAGGTGTGGCTGGACGCCGCGACGGACCTGCCCCCCGGCGGAGGCGCTGTACGCGCCTGGAGCCGTTCGGAGTGGGTCGAGCACACCATGGGCCGCTGGCGCTCCCTCGCCGAGCCGGTGGCCGCGTCGGTGGCCGACGCGCTCGTGGCCGCGCTGCGCACCCAGGCGCCGGATGCGTTGGTCGCGCTGAACACCAAGGGCGCCGACCTGGGCGGGCAGATGATGCGCCAGCTGGGTGGCGCCGTCTTCGGCATGCAGGTGGGCCAGGCTGCCGGGACCCTGGCCCGCGAAGTGTTCGGCAGCACCGACATCGGCCTCCCGCTGCTGGACGGGCCGGGTATCGCGCTGCTGCCGCGGAACATCTCGGAGTTCGCTCAGGGGCTGGACGTGCCGGTTGACGAGGTGCGGTTGTTCCTTGCGCTCCGGGAAGCGGCCCACGCCCGGCTGTTCACCCACGTCACGTGGCTGCGCGCGCACCTGCTCGGCACCGTCGAGGCCTACGCCCGTGGGATCACCATCGACATGTCATCCCTCGAGGACGCGGTCCGGTCGATCGACCCGACGGACCCCGAGGCCCTGCGCGATGCGCTGTCCGAGGGCGTGTTCTCCCTTGACACCACCCCTGAGCAGGACGCCGCGCTGCTGCGGCTGGAGACCGCGCTGGCGCTGGTCGAGGGCTGGGTGGACGAGGTGACGGCAGCCGCCGCCCGACCGCACCTGCCGCACACCGCCGCTCTGCGAGAGATGCTGCGCCGACGCCGTGCGGCCGGCGGTCCTGCCGAGGACACCTTCGCCACGCTGGTAGGCCTGGAGCTGCGGCCACGCCGGTCGCGGGACGCCGCCCAGCTGTGGGCCCAGATCACCGCCGACGGCGGGACATCCGCGCGCGAGGCGGTGTGGGACCACCCGGACCTGCTGCCCGGGCCCGAGGACCTCGACGACCCAGCCGGGTACGCCGCACGGCTCGCCGAGGCGGTCACCGCGCACGACGACCTCGACCAGGTGCTCGCAGCGATCTTCGGCGAGCAAGCGGAGGCCGAGGCGCGCGAGGCGTTGGGCATCGGCGAGAGCGGCTCGAACGAGGCCACCGAGAAGGCCGCCGTCGAGAAGCCCGCCCCTCGGAAGCCGAAGCCAGCCGCCGAGAAGCCCGCCCCTCGGAAGCCGAAGCCCGCGCCACCCGCGGACGCGGCATCCGGCGACCCGGACCACGAAGCACCCGACGACGAAGCGTCCGGGGCGTCACCCCGAGCCTGAGCCTCCCGGCTTCGACGCGTCGGCGTCCCCGGTCGGTTCGGGCTGCTCCAGCGGCCCCGATTGCTCCGGCGGCTCCTCGCCGACGTCGGCGCCCGTATCCGACGCGAACGAGTACCCGTCCAGGAACCCCCGCGCGCGATCGGTCCGCGGGTAGCCGGCCAGCAGCACCCAGAACTCCGGCCCGTGCCCCCCGCTGAGCAGGTGTGCGAGCTCGTGCAGCAGCACGTAGTCCAGGACCCATGCAGGCATGCCCTGCACCCGGGTGGAGATCCGGATGGCGCCGTCGGCCACGCTGCACGAACCCCATCGGCGTCCCTGCCGACCGGACCACGCCACGCTGGTCGGCCGGGCCTGACCGCCCAGGTACCGACGGGAGAGCTCGTCGGCGCGTGTCGCGAGCTGCGCGTCGGACGGGCGTCGGCGCTGCTCCTGGGACTCCAGCCGGGTCACCATGCGCCGCACCCACTCGCGCTCCTGCACCCGGGTAAACCGGTCCGGGATGGCCACGATCGTTCGGCCGCCCTCCCGGAACGCGGTGACGGTCCGCTTGCGGCGTCGGCTCCGGCGCACCTCGACCGACGACGGCGCGGGGGCCGCCTGAGGGTCGGGCCGGCCGGGTGAGGTGGGTGGCACGCTCACACCGTAACCCGCCGTTGCGCCCGATCTCGACCTCGCAGGTCATGATCACCCAGCGCCCCCGGTGGGCGCGTCGCGAACCATCGTGCGCGCATCCACGCACAAGCGCACTACGCTGGCGGCGCACGATGACGTCCGACCGCTCCTGGTCGCGGCGCATCGACGCCGGCCGGGTCGATCGCGTCCGGTGCGCAAGCCTTCTGAACGGAGATACCTGATGGCCGAGACCTACAAGGGCGAGTTCTACTGCGTGAAGTGCAAGGAGAAGCGCGAAGCGGAAGGCGACGTCGTCGTCGCAAACGGCCGCAAGATGGCCAAGGGCATCTGCCCCGTGTGCGGCACCAAGCTCAACCGCATCCTCGGCAAGGCCTGACCACAGACAGACACGCGTGAGGGCGGCCCCCGACGGGGGCCGCCCTCACGCGTGTCTGCGGGTGTGGACAACGGCCGGCCCCTCGCCACGTGCGCCAGGCTGGTGCGCGGAGGTGATCGCGTGCGGCTCAGGGCAGGACTGCCGGTGCTGTGGCACGGACCGACGCAGGTGCGGATCGGCACGGACCCGCGCTGGGCGGTGGTGCTCGACGACCTGAGCCCGTCCGCCGCCCGGGCGTTGGTCTCGCCGCCGCCGGGGGGCGACGAACGGTCCGTGCTGGCCGCCTTGCGCCGGGAGCACGTGCCCGACGACGAGGCGGCCGCGGTCGTCGCGCACCTGCGGTCCGCGCACCTGCTGGTCGACGGGCGGGTCGGCGACTCCGCCGACGCCACCGTGTGGGGCCTCCTCGAGGCCGACGGGGACGGCGCCGGTGTCCTTGCCCGGCGAGGCGCGGCGCGGGTCAGGGTGAGCGGGCTGGGCCGGCTGGGTGCGGGCCTGGTGATGACGCTCGCCGGAGCCGGGGTCGGCCGGATCGAGCTCGACGACGAGGCAACGGTGACCCGGCACGACATCGGCTGGGCAGGCCTGACCACGCGCGACGTCGGCAGCCGCCGCTCGCACGCCGTCGCCCGTGCACTGCACGACGCCGCGCCGACGGTACGCACGGATCGCCCGGGTAGCGGGCCGGTCGACCTGGTGGTCCTTGTGGAGCACGACGTGGCGGACCCCACTCGCCACCGGGCGCTCGTCACCGACGGCGTGCCGCACCTGTCGGTCGTGGTGCGGGAGGCGTCGGTCTTGGTAGGGCCCCTGGTGCTGCCGGGCCGGACGCCGTGCCTGCGCTGCCTCGACCTGCACCGGGCCGAGCGCGACGTCGGCTGGCCTGCGGTGGCCGCACAGCTGGCGGTGCGCCGCGCCCAGCCAGAGGAGACGATCCTGGCTGCGGTCGCCGGTCCGCTGGCCGCCGCTCAGGCCGTTGCGCACCTGGACGGGCGGCCCAGTGCGGTGCAGGGCGCGGCGATCGAGGTGCGGCTGCCGGACGTCTCGCCGCGGCTGCTGCAGTGGGCGACCCACCCGCAGTGCGGGTGCACCGGGCTGCCCTGACAGGCGGAGGTGCGCTCGGGTGCTGTCGCCGCGCGCCCGCCAGCGGTGACCTGGGCGGGTTGGTCCCCCGGGTCACCGCCGTCAGGCAGCCGTGCTCTCGTCCTTGCGAGGGCGCCCGCGGCCACGCTTGCGCGGGACCACGACGCCGCCGATGAAGACCTCGCCACCCCAGACACCCCAGGGCTCCTGGCGGGCGACAGCGCCGGAGAGGCACCCCTCGCGCACGGGGCACTCACGGCAGAGCGCCTTGGCGAGCTCCACCTCGGCGGTGCTCTCGGCGAACCACAGCTCCGCATCGTGCTCGCGGCACGGGATGAGCGTGGCGACCAGCTGGTCGAACTCCTCGGCCTCGGTGAGCGAGGTCAGAGCAGTCGACCGGATGGTATGAGAGCCCGGTGTGCCCTCGTTCAGTGAATCGAGCAGCGTTGTGAGCCGCACGATGTCCTCCCTGGTCCGGTGTGATCAATGTCGATACCGGGACGGCGGCCCTTCGTGGACCGGGTCGGAGGACCAGGAGAATGACGAAGGCCGCGGGTCCCGAGGTGGACTCCGCGGCCTGTGCTCTCCGGTCGGCTAGACCGGAAGAGCTCCTGGGAGGGAGTCGGACTCGGTGGTGGCGGCACGCTTCCCGCCAAGTCGCCAGGCGGACCCGAAGGCATTGCCGGCGGCGGCGGCGGACACACCACGCCCCTGACGCAGGGCGGCGATGGGTGCCGTCGAACGCGGAGCGACACGCGCTACATACGTGCCGCCGGTCTGATCGATCATCAATGCACCCACCTCCTTCTCTGCTCAGGCGTGGCCGTTCGGCCGTGCCTCTACCGGGACGTCAAGCACCCTAGGACGACGTCCGGACACAGCACAACCGGTTTTCGGAACCGATTCGGAAACAATCTCGACGACCGGTCGCGGCGACTCCGCGGCCGCGAATGGGCTCGTCGGGCCGGCCGATCGTCACCGAGCGTGCTCGGCGACGATCGCCAGCAGGGCGGAGCCGTACTGGTCGATCTTGGCCGGCCCGATCCCGCGCACCTGGGCCAGCTCGGCGATCGAGCCCGGCCGGACCTCGGCGATGCCTGCGAGGGTCGCATCGACCAGCACCGTGAACGCCGGGCGGTCGGCCTCGCCGGCCACCCTAGAACGCCACTGGCGCAGCGACTCGAAGAGCTCGGGGTCATGGTCGCCGGTGAGCTGGACGGACGACCGCCGGCCGCGGGCCGTTCTGCGCCTGGCGGGTGCGGCGTCGTCGGGCCAGATGCCCTGCAGGAAGTGCGTGCGCCGGCGCCCAGCCCGACCACCGCGGGTGCGGGCGCGCGCGTGGCTCAGCTCCAGGTGCTCCCGGGCACGGGTGATGCCCACGTAGAGCAGCCGGCGCTCCTCCGCGACCGCCGCGTCGGTCTCCGCGAGCGAGATCGGCATCAGCCCTTCGCTCAGACCCGCGAGGAACACCGCGTCCCACTCCAGACCCTTGGCGGCGTGCAACGACGCCAAGGTCACCCCGTCGACGGCAGGGGCGTGCTGGGCGGACGCCCGCTCGTCGAGCTCGGCGACCAGCGAGGCAACGGTGGCCTGCGGGTCCTTCGCGAGATCGTCGGCCAAGGTCACGATCGCCTGCAGGGAGTCCCACCGCTCGCGCACCGCGCCACGGGCCGCCGGCGCCTCAGGGCTCCAGCCCGCGCTCGCCAGCACGTCACGGACGCCGTCCGTCAGGGGCACGTCGGCCATCGACCGGGCAGCCCCGCGCAGCAGCACGACGGCGTCGCGCACCTCCTTGCGCGCGAAGAACCGCTCGCCACCGCGCACCAGGTAACCGATCCCGGCGTCGGCCAAGGCCTGCTCGAAGGCTTCCGACTGGGCGTTGGTGCGGTACAGCACCGCGACCTCCGCGGCGGGCGTGCCTGCGACGATCAACCGGCCGATCCGGGTGGCGATCCCGGCGGCCTCGGCCTCGTCGTCGTCGTACACCGTGAAGCCGACCGGAGGGCCGGCGGGTCGCTGCGCGATCAGCTCCAGCTCGTTGTCGCGCCGACGACGACCCGTGGTGGCCAGCAGCCGGTTCGCCAGGTCGACCACCTGTGGTGTCGACCGGTAGTCGCGGACTAGGCGGACCACCCGGGCACCCGGGTGCTTGCTCGCGAAGGTCAGCAGGTGGTGCGGCGTTGCGCCGGTGAACGAGTAGATGGTCTGGCTGGGGTCGCCGACGACGCACAGCTCGTGGCGCCCGCCCAGCCACTGGTCCAACAGGTACTGCTGGGCCGGCGAGACGTCCTGGTACTCGTCGACCACGAAGTGTCGGTACTGGGAGCGAACCTCCTCCGCGATGTCGCGCCGGCTCTCCAGCGTGTGCCCGAGCATCACCAGGACGTCCTCGAAGTCGACAACGCCCCGAGCGTCCTTGACCTCCTCGTAGGCGGAGATCAGCCGGGCGACGGTTGCCCGGTCGTAGCCGGCGGGCGGCGGGCGGCCGGTCGCCGAGGCGGCCCGGACGTAGTCGTCAGCCGGGACGAGGCAGACCTTCGACCACTCGATCTCGGAGGCGAGGTCCCGGACGGTCAGGCGGTCGACGCTCAGCCCGAGCCGGCCGGCCGCCTCTGCGACGGCGGGCGCCTTGTGATCGAGGATCCGTGGCGGCGCGCCGCCCACCACCCTGGGCCAGAAGAAGCTCAGCTGGCGCAGCGCGGCGGCGTGGAACGTGCGGGCCTGCACCCCCGAGACGCCGAGATCCCGCAGGCGGGTCCGCATCTCGCCCGCGGCGCGGGCGGTGAACGTCACCGCGAGGACGCTGTTCGGCGGGTACGCGCCGGTCCGCACGCCGTACGCGATCCGGTGGGTGATCGCCCGCGTCTTGCCCGTGCCCGCGCCGGCGAGCACGCAGACCGGACCGGCCAGGGCGAGGGCGACCTCACGCTGGTCCGGGTCGAGGGCTTCGAGGAGGGCGTCGGCGGACATCACCCCCGAGTCTGTCAGGCCGCGCCGACACCGACCGCCGCCGGTCCCTTGCGGCTGTGGACCGAGCGGCGGCCACAGCCGGTGCCGCGTACGATGACTCATCCCATGACTACGCGCTCCGTGACAACGCCCGCACCTGGGACCGTGACCATGTTCACCACCACCTGGTGCGGCTACTGCCGACGCCTCAAGGGTCAGCTGGACGACGCAGGCATCCCGTTCACCGAGGTGGACGTCGAGCAGCACGACGACGCCGCGGAGTACGTCGAACGGGTCAATGCCGGGAGCCGCACGGTCCCGGCGGTGGTCTTCCCGGACGGGTCGGCGACCACGAACCCGTCACTCGCCGAGGTCCGCGCCCGGCTCGGGTCGTAGGGCAGCCGGGGCCTCGTCCGCGGGCGGATCGTCGAGCGGTCCGCCGTACCACTGCTCGATCAGCGCCAGCGCAACCGACGTGCGCATCGGCAGCAGCACCTCGCCGTCACGCACCGCCCGGTGCAGGTCCGCGCGGGTGAACCACCGGGCGTCGGTGACCTCGATGCCGTCCGCCACCAGGTCCGACGTCGTGGCCCTCGCCCGGAACGCCATCATCAGCGAGGCGGGGAACGGCCACGGTTGGCTGGCGACGTACGTGACGTTCCCGACGGCGATCCCCACCTCCTCCGCGACCTCCCGGCGCACCGCCGTCTCCAGCGACTCGCCCGGCTCGACGAACCCCGCAAGGGCGGAGAACCTGCGGGCGGCCCACTGGGCGCCGTGGCCGAGCAGGAGGCGATCCTGCGCATCGGTGACGGCCATGATCACCGCGGCGTCGGTGCGCGGGTGCTCTTCCACATCGTCGACCGGGCAGCGGCGCACCCACCCGGCGAGCGCCGGGCGGGTGGGCGAGCCGCACCGCGGGCAACGCTGGTTGCGGCGGTGCCACTCCGCCAGGGCGACGGCGGTGGTGGCCAGGTCGGCGTCCCGGTCGCCCAGCAGGTGCCCCGCCTCGCGCAGCGTCGACCACGTCACCTCGCTCAGGTCCTCGGTCGGCCGCTCGTGCACGCCCTCAAGGCCCGCGCCGCCGAAGTCCAGGTCGCTGACCAGCAGCGCCAGGAACGTCTCGCCGGCATGCTCGCCCAGGAACAGCCACAGCCCGCCGTCGGCTGCTGTGTCCTCGGGCCATCCGGCCAGGTCTGCCGGCCGCCTCAGGTCCAGCGCGACGCCGCCCCCCTCGACGATCGTGGCGATCCGGCCGTCATGCAGCAGGACGACCCAGGTGGCGGGCTCCCGGGCGGCGCGGGACAGCAGCGCCGGATCGGATCGGCGGTGCGCCGAGGGGTCCACCACCGAACGCGCCAGCGGCAGCATCTCCACGTCCACCACCGTAGGGGAGCGCGCGTCGGCGCACCTCGGGAGCCGCACCCCCGCGAGACACGCGTGGGTTGGGTGATGCTTGGGCCGCTCCCGACGCCTACCGTTGAGCACGTGACCCGATCACCGCTCGCCCTCGCCGCGCTCGCAACCGTCGCCGTCCCCGGACTGGACGCCGTCGATGTCCGACGGCCGCGCCACCCCACGAGCGGCACCGACGCGGCGGTGGTCATCGACGCGGAGGGTCGCCGTTGGGTGGTCCGAGCGCCGCAGAGTCCGGCCGCCGGTGCCGCGCTCGAGGCCGAGGTCGGACTGCTGGAGCGGCTCGTGGTGGAGGTCGACGCCGGTCGGCTCCCGTTCGACGTGCCGCGTCCGGCCGGGTTCGTCGACCTGCCCGAGGGTGGCCGCGCCATCGTGCATCCCCAGCTGCCCGGCCGCCCGCTCCGCCTGGAGGACCTCGGCCCCGGGCCGGGTCTGGCTGCTGCGGTCGGGCGCGCCATCGCAGCGGTGCACGAGCTGTCGCCGGAGACCGTCGAGGACGCCGGCCTGCCCGTGTACGAGGCCGACACCTACCGCGCCCGCCGCCTGGCCGAGGTGGACGAGGCGGCCCGGACCGGGCGCGTGCCCACCGGCCTGCTCCGTCGCTGGGAACGCGCGCTGGAGGATGTCGCGGTCTGGCGGTTCCGTCCGACGGTCGTGCACGGCGACCTGTCGGCCGACCACATGCTCTGCTCGGCTGATCGGCCGGTCGGCGTGCTCGGGTGGTCCGAGGCCAAGGTGGCCGACCCCGCCGACGACCTCGCGTGGCTGCTCGTCGCGGCTCCGCACGAGGGCGTCGACGCGATCCTCGAGGCGTACAACATGCGCCGCTCCGAGCTGCGCGATCCGCACCTGACCGACCGCGCGCTGCTCGCCGGGGAGCTGGCGCTCGCGCGGTGGCTGCTGCACGGGGTCCGGCTCGAGGACGAGGCGATCGTCGAGGACGCGACGGCGATGCTCGTCGAGCTCGCCGAGCACACGGCTGAGCCGGCGCCCGCCGTGACGGTCGGCGGGTGGGTGCATGGCGAAGAGCCCGCCGTCGAAGAGCTCGCCGAGCACACGGCTGAGCCGGCGCCCGCCGTGACGGTCGGCGGGTGGGTGCATGCCGAGGAACCCGAGGCCGACGCCGAGGGCGACATCGTTGCCGAAGACGCCGTCACCGAAGAGCCCGCCGTCGAAGAGCCCGCCGAGCACACGGCTGAGCCGGCGCCCGCCGTGACGGTCGGCGGGTGGGTGCACGCCGAGGAACCCGAGGCCGAGGGCGAGGGCGACGTCGTTGCCGAAGACGCCGTCACCGAAGAGCCCGCCGTCGAGGAGACGCTCGCTGCCGACAGTGACGATTGGGTGGCCACCCTGGTCGACGAAGAGGCCGCCCCCGAGATCCAGGAGGAGCTCGTGCCCGACGACCAGTCCCTGCCCGACGACGAGGCCGGCGAACCCGCGGGACCGGACCCCTTCCCGCTGGCCGCGGAGACCTCGTGGGAGCCCGGACCGCCCCTCTGGGAGTCCGTCCTCGGAACAGACGCTGACGAGACCGCCGACGAACCCCCGGTTCAGCCGGTCTGACCCACCGCGCGGGCCAACGCCGTCTCGATCCGGTCCGGCTCCAGCGACCCGCTGGGGCGGACCGTCTGCCCGGTGGCCACGTAGAAGAACGCCGCGGACACTCGATCCAGCGGGATCCCCGACCGCCGGGACCACGCCAACCGGTAGGCCGCGAGCTGCAGTTCGCGCGCCCGGACCACCTCGAGGTCGGTCGGGGGCCGACCGGTCTTCCAGTCGACCACCACCACGCCGCCGTCCGGCTCGACGAACACCGCGTCGATCCGCGACCGCACCACGACCCCGCCGACCGGCGTCTCGACGTCCACCTCGACCGCCAGCGGCGTGCGGGCAGCCCACGGCGACGCCAGGAACGTGGCCCGCAGCTCGGCGAGGTCCGGGTCGTCGCCGACCGTCTCGTCGTCGGCACCGGGGAGCGACTGCACGTCCACCAGGGCCGCCGCTCCGTAGTACGCCTCGACCCAGGCGTGGAACGCGGTGCCGCGACGCGCCTGGGTGGACGGCGGCAGGGGCACGGGCCGACGCAGCTGGAGCGCGAACGCGTCCGGGTCGGCGGCCAGGTGGACGACCGCCGAGGCGGCAAGGTGGCCGGGCATCGTGACACCCGCCCGCTCGGTCTCCCGCCGACGCCGCTCGTCGAGCAGCAGGTCCGCTGCCCTCAGCAGGTCGGCACCCTCGGACACCTCGCCCGGCCCGGCCGCGTCCCGCACGAGCATCGCCGCCAGGACGGCGTCAGCCGCGCGCTCGAGCACGCCCTGCCGGTCCCCGAGCGGGCTCTCCGGTGGCCACACCGTAACGGGGACGGCCTCCGGCTCCGGGCGGACCGGAGCTGCCTCGGCACCGTCCGCACCGGGCTCGGTCGGGTCCGGCGCCCAGCACAGCCGCTGCACCGGGACCTCACCCCGGTCGGCGGCGTCGACGACCTCGGTGAGGAAGCCCGACAACGGCGTCGGCCGCACCCCGTCCCGCCACCGGGAGGCCACCAGCAGCAGATCGGAACGGGCGCGGGTGAACGCGACGTACGCGAGGCGCCGCTCCTCGTCGAGGTGGTGCCCGGCGTGCGCGGCCTTGAACGCGGCGATCCGTCGGGCGACGTCCGCCAGGTCCGGTGCCCCCGCCAGGTCGAGGTCCGGCAGGTGGTCCCGGTCGCCGCGCAGCGCGGTGGGCAGCGCACCCCGGTCGGTCACCCAACCGGCCCGCGCGGCGACCGGGAAGGTGCCCTCCACCATGCCGGGCACGACGACGACGTCCCACTCCAGTCCCTTGGCGGCGTGCACCGTGAGCAGCTGCACCGCGGTGGGATCCATCTCGGCGACCGGCACCTCGAACCCGCGCTCCTCCTGCTGCGCGGCGGCCAGCCAGGCGAGGAATCCGCCGAGCGTCCCGCCGTCCTCGGAGTCGAACTCCGCGGCAACCGAGCGGAACGCGTCCAGGTGCGCCCGGGCCGCGGCGAAGGCGCGACCAGGACGGGCCGCGACCTCGATGTCCAGGCCCAGCGCCCGCTCCACCTCGCCCACCAGGTCCGCGACCGGCAGGTAGGTCTGTCCGCGCAGCCGACGGAGCAGGCCCGCCAGCACGGCGAGCCGCTCGCGCCCCGATGGCGACAGCCGTCGACCGTGCCGGCTGACCCAGCCCGGCCGCGGCAGCTCGTCAAGGGCGTCGACGATGCTCCGCTCGGCCCGGGCCTCCCCGGCGCCGGCCTGCGCACGGGCGAGATCGGCGGACCAGTCGGCAAGGGCGTGCAGGTCGGCGAGACCGAGCCGGGCCCGCGGCCCGGTGAGCAGGCGCATCAGCGAGTCGCCACGCGAGGGGTCGTGGACCACCTCCAGGGCAGCGACCAGGTCGACGACCTCAGGGGTGCTGAGCAGGCCACCGAGCCCCACCACCTCGACCGGCAGCCCGGCATCGAGCAGGGCGACGTGTAGCAGGGGGAACTGGGAGCGCCGCCGGCAGAGCACCGCAGCCGTTGCGACCCCACCCGTCGGCCCACACCGTCGCTCGGCGACGAACGCCGCGACCGCCCGCGCCTCCTGTTCAGCGGTCTCGGTGACGGCGACCGCCACCTCTCCGTCGCCCACAAGGGGGCTCGGACCGAGCAGCGGCAGGCGGAGGTGGTCCCTGGCCGAGACAGCCTCCCGCAGCGGAGCCGCGACAACGTTCGCGGCGTCCAGCACGGCCCGGTCGTTGCGCCACGAGGTCGACAAGGCCAGCACCCGCGCGGCCGGCCGCGCGGCGCCGTCGCGGCGCGGGAACTGCACCGGGAACCGCTCCAGGCCGCCGGCGCTGGCGCCGCGCCAGCCGTAGATCGACTGGTGTGGGTCCCCCACAGCCGTCACCGGGTGGCCGACGCCCTCGTCGGCGCAGTCGCCGAACAGGTGCCGCAGCAGGGTCAGCTGCGCCACCGAGGTGTCCTGGTACTCGTCCAGCAGCACCACCGCGTACCGGGAGCGCTCGGCCTGCCCGACGTCCGGCACCTGCCGCGCCAGCCGCGCCGCCAGGGCCACCTGGTCGGCGAAGTCCACCAGGTCGCCCTTGCGCTTGCGGGCGGCGAACTCCTCCACGAGGTCCATCAACCGGGCCCGCAGCCGCAGGGCGTCCCGCACCTGGCGCACCGGCGCCGGCATCCGGGGGCCCCCGGACGGCAGGGCCTCGACGGCGCCCACCCACTCCCGCACGAACTCGCGGACGGCGTCGGGCTGCACCAGGTGCTCGGCGAGCGCCCCGGCCAGGCTCAGTACCGCGTCGGTGACGGTGCTGGGAGCCAGATCGACGTCCAGGTCGGTCACCCAGTGCTCGACGACGTCGTGCGCGATCTGCCACCGGCCGGCCTCGCCGACCAGCCGGGCGGACGGTTCGACGCCGAGGCGGAGCGCATGCTCGGCAACGATGCCGGCCGCGTAGGAGTTGTACGTGGCGATGGTCGGAGCCACCAGGGCGCCACCGGCCTCGCGGCCGCCCCTGCCGAGGGCGAGATCCAGGGCCCGCAGCCGCCGGCGCACCCGGTCGGAGAGCTCCCCCGCGGCCTTGCGGGTGAACGTGAGCCCCAGCATCCGGTCACGCTCGACCAGGCCGTTCGCCACCAGGTGGACCACCCGGGCGGTCATCGTCTCGGTCTTGCCCGAGCCCGCGCCCGCCACCACGAGCAGCGGTTCCAGCGGCGCCTCGATGACGGCCACCTGCTCCGGCGTCGGCGGCGGTGTGCCCAGCAGACGGGCGATCTCGACCGCACCCAGCGTCATCAGCCCACCACCCGGCCCACCGGCTGCAGCGGGCAGGACCGCGTCACCGGGCACACCCGGCACAGGTCGTTGACGGACGCCGTCATGGCCGACCGGCTCACCACGTCCGCAACCTCGTCGAGCAGCGCGTCGGCCCAAGCGGGGTCGGCGTCGGCAGCCAAGGCGGGCTGGTCACGCCTGGAGTAGGTCGCGTTGGAGGTCCCGACGTAGACCAGGGCTGCACCGCCGGAGCGAGCGCCGTCGGTCACCTCGTCGAACGCGCCTGCCTCGACCGCCACCTGGTAGGCACCGAGCTGGGCGTGCCGGGCCGCCTCGCCCAGCGCGACCTGGCTGCGCCCGGTCTTCAGGTCGACCACCCGCACCCGGACGGTCCCGTCGTCGTCGGTCACGCGCTCCAGCCGGTCGACGACGCCGCGCAGCACCACCCGGCCCACCTCGACGCTGAACGGTTGCTCCACCGCGACCACGTCCGGGGCGGTGCGCAGGTAGGCCGCCAGGTGGCGGACCATGGCGTCCGCGCGCCGGTGCTGCACGGCGCCCACCCACCCCTCGGGCAGCCCGAGGGTGTCCCAGCGCTCCGCCACCGCTGCCGCGAGCTCCGGCTCGGTCCCGTGCGGAAGTGCAGCGGCCACCTCGTGCACCAGGGTGCCCAGCGACTGCTCGGTGGAGTCGCCGGCCGTCCCGCCCGCCGCCTCGAGCGCCCAGCGCAGCGCGCAGGTCCAGCCGGACTCCAGGCGCGACGGGGACAGCGGGATCGTGGCGTCCGCCGGCCACAGCGGCTCGTCCGTCGACAGCCCGCCGACGCCGTACCACTGGGCCGGGTCGGCTCCGGCAACACCCTCCGCGGCCAGCCGGGCGAGCAGCCGGGCGGCTGGGTGGATGGCCGCCGTCGGGCCGGGCGCGGCCCACGGGTCCCCGCCCGCGACGCCGCCTCCCCCGGTTATCCGGGCCAGGTCCGCCTCCAGCCACGCCCGCGCCTGCCCGACGACGGCGCGCAGGTCCAGCGCCGTCGAGACCGTCACCAGCCGGTGGTCCGTGCCCTCGCCGACCGGGGGGTCGACCAGGTCGACGAACGGCGACGGTCGCTGGTCGTTGTCCAGGACGGCCGTGACCACCAGCCGCTCCCGTGCCCGGGAGACCGCCACCGCGAACGACCGCAGCTCGTCGTCCAGCACCGCGGCCCGGGCCTGCACGAACCGCTCCGGCCCGCTGTCGCCGCGAGCCACCCGGCCCGCGAGCACGTCCACCAGGTGCTGGGCGCCGAGCAAGTGGTCCCGCAGTCGGAGGTCCGGCCAGACGCCCTCCTGGACGCCGGCCACGACCACCAGGTCCCACTCGCTGCCGGCCGCCCCCGCCGCGGTGAGCAGCTCCACCGCGGGACCGGCGTCGCCGCGCACCGCCAGGGAGTCCGCCGGCAGCTCCTGGGACCGCAGGTGGTCGAGGAACGCTGCCACCGGGGCCTGCGGCAACCGGTCGACGAACTGCTCGGCGGCGGTCACAAGGGCCAGCACCGCATCCAGGTCCCGGTCGGCCCGTGCCCCACCGGGCCCGCCGGCGAGCGCCGCCTGCTGCCACGCCGTCGCCAGGTCCGCCGTCGACCAGAGCGCCCACAGCACGTCGAGGGCGGTCGATCCCGGCGCCGCAAGGCCGGTCCGCGCCGCCGCCAGCCCCCGCGCAAGGCGCTGCACCCCGCGGCGCACCGTCGCGGGCAGCGAGGCGGTGCGCGCAGGGTCGGCGACGGCGTCCACCAGGAGCTCGTCGCTGGACCGCTCGCCGCCGCCGGCGAGCTCCTCGGCGCGCAGAGCCCGGCGCAGCCGACGCAGGCCGACGGCGTCGGTCCCGCCCAGCGGCGAGACCAGCAGCTGGGCGACGTCGTCAGCGGTCACCCGTTCCGGCCGGACGGCGCAGCCCATGGCGAGCAGCAGCGGCCGGACCGCCGGTTCGGACCGCAACGGCAGGTCGCTGCCGGTGACTGCCACCGGCACGCCGGCCTCGAGCAACGCCCGGCGCAGCGTCGCGACCTGCGCCCCGGCCCGCACGACCACCGCCATCCGCTGCCACGGGACGCCGTCGTGCAGGTGTGCGGCACGCAGCAGGTAGGCGACGTGGGCTGCCTCCTGCGCCGGCGAGCGCAGCAGCGCCACCTCGACGCTGCCGGCTCGGTCCGTCCCGGACGCCGCACGGTGCCTGCGCCCCGGTCCGCGGATCTGGTCGGTGACCCCGCGCACCACGCCGCGCAGCGCCGCACCGTGGCGCCACACCCGGGTGAGCGTTAGCTCGTCTGCGGCGAACGCGCCCAGCTCGCTGCCGGCGGGCGAGACACCGGCCCGGTCCACCAGCCCGGGGCTGGCCCCACGAAAGGTCTGCACCGCGGCGTCGGGGTCCGCGAGGAGCACCAGCTCGGCGCCGTCGTCCACAAGCACGTGCAGCAGCCGGGCAGTCGCCGCCGTGGTCTCCTGGTGGTCGTCCACCACCACCAGGCGCAAACGGGGCCGCGGGGCGCCGGGCACCTCGGCATCCCAGGCGCGCAGGGCCTCGGCCGCCTCGTCGACGATCACCGCAGGGTCGAAGCGCGCGCCAGCGTCCGGGGTGCCGGTGCGCAGCCGCGTGACGTCCAGGTACTCCGCATAGACGGTGGCCGCCGCCACCCACTCCGGCCGACCGTGCGTGCGGCCCAGCCGGGCGAGGTCCGCCGGTCCCAGGCCCCGCTCGGCCGCGCGCATCATGAGGTCGCGCAGCTCGTCGCGGAACGCGCGCAGACCCGTGGCGTCCTGCGGCACCGTCGCCGGCCAGCGCACCGGGACGCCCTCCCCCGCGGCATGGCCGGCCAGCAGGTCCGCGAGCACCAGGTCCTGCTCGGGGCCGCTGATCAGCGTGGGCGGGGGTTCGCCGAGCAGCACGGCGCGGGCCCGCAGGATCGCGAACGCCGCCGACGACGCCGTCCGGACCACCGGTGACCCGGTGGTCCGGCGCAGGTGGCCGGACAGCTCGTCACGCAACCGCGCGGCGGCGCGGCGGGTGGGGGCAAGGAGCAGCACGTCGTCGGTGCTCAGGCCGCTCTCGACGCGGTCGGCCACCAGCCGAAGGGCGGTGACCGTCTTGCCGGTGCCCGCAGCGCCGCGGACGCACAGCGCGCCACCGCGGTGCCCGATCACCCGCGCCTGGTCGGCGTCGGGATCGGGCCAGGGCGGGGGTGAGCCGGGCGGCCGGAGCAAGGGCATGCCCGACTACATCACGCGACGATGACACCACCCAGCCGCACCGCCGTCATCGGCCGGCCCCCGCGCTCAGGCGGGGTACGGCCACGCATTCGGGGTGCACGGAGCCACCCGGATCGACTGCTGCTGCATGACCGGGGCGAGCTCCCCGGCGCCACCGCACGACACGTGCTGGTGGCCCAGCAGGTGCCCGACCTCGTGGTTGATCACGTACTGGCGGTACACGTTGCGGTCCGAAAACTCGTCGGTGGCCTGCACCCAGCGGGTGTAGTTGATCGCGGCGTGGCCGTACCGCCCGCACGAGTAGTCCCCGTGCGTGTGCAGCGGAGCGCACATCGCGTCGACCTTGTCCGGCGAGGCGAGCACCACCCGGATGTCCGCGTCGCCATCGGTCCGCGCGAACGACATCGAGCCGTCGCCGCCCCAGCTCCGCGGGTCGTTCAGCGTGACCATCACCATCGCGGCGAACAGCTCGCCGTCCACCTCGAGCCCCGCCTCGACCTCCACCCGCACGGTGCGGACGTCCCGCTCCGGGGACGGCGCAGGACTGCTGCCCGGCACCACCACAAGGTCACCACCGGCAGACGCCGGCACCGCAGCGCTGAGCAGCCCGGCGTTGCGGTCGTCGAAGGTCAGCCCGTCCGGGCCGACCGCGTTCGCGTCGATCAGCACCGGCGCGGCCGGCAGCGCCTTCGAGATCAGGACCGGCAGGCCGCCGCCGCCGTCGATGTCCTCGCCGAACACCGGCGCGGCCGACGCGGGCACGTCGTCGCCCTGGGTGAAACCGTCGAGTGAGATCGAGGTGGGCGACGGCTCCTTGCCCTGGACCGCAGCCGCTGCGGCAAGGCCACCCGCCATCGCCACGCCCCCGGCGACCAGCAGGGCGACCGGACCGAAGCCCCGCGAACTGCGTCGCGAGCCCCGCCGGGCGGCGGGCCCAGCAGTGACAGCGGTGCGACCGCCGTGGCGTACGCGGGGGGAAGCCACCGACCCATGGTGTCACCGACCCCGGTGCCTTGCAGCAACGCCGCCGCCCCGGCCCGTACCATCGACCCGTGACCGCTTCGCCCCGGCGTGGCCGGGCCCCAACGATGGCCCGCGCCGTGCGCCGGACCCAGATCCTCGCGGTCGCCCAGGAGCTCTTCGCCCGGGACGGCTTCCACCACGTCTCGATGGACGACATCGCGAACAGCGCCGAGGTCAGCAAGCCGGTCCTGTACCGGCACTTCCCCAGCAAGCTGGACCTGTACCTGGACGTCGTCGACCACCGCGGCGAGGCCCTCGTGTCAGCGATCGACACCACCCTGGAGACGGTCGTCGACGGCGAGACCGACGGGCGGTCCGTCGTCCGCGCCCTGGTCCGGGCATACGTGGAGTTCGTCGAGCACGCCGGGACCTCGTCCTCGCTGCTCTTCGAGTCCGACGTCACACGCGACACCGCGGTGCGGCACCGGGTGGAGCAGGCCTCCGCCGCCGCCGCCGAGTCGATCTGCCGCGGGCTGCGCGAGCTCGCCGGCCTGCCACCCGCCCAGGCCGAGCTGCTCAGCACCGCGCTGGTCGGCCTCGCCCGGGTCGCCGCGACGTCGCGCTACCGGTCCCAGGAGGTGAGCATCGAGGACACCGTCGAGCTCATCACCCAGCTGGCCTGGCGCGGGGTGGCCGGCTTCGTCAAGGAACGCTGAGGGCAGGCGGGCCCTGCCTGCCGAGGCATGACCCGAGCCGCGTGACACCTAAGATGACCGGTACCGCCCTCGTGCGGGACAAGCAATCGTGACAACGGAGGACGGTCGTGGAGATCACCATCGGCGTGCAGAACGTGCCCCGCGAGCTGGTCGTGGAGACCGACGCCACCGCCGAGTCGGTGGCCGAGCTGGTGCGCAAGGCCCTGGAGACGGGGACGCCGCTCGAGGTCACCGACACCCGCGGCCGGCACATCATCGTCCCGGCCGCGACGCTGGGCTACGTGGAGCTCGGCGACGAGGGTCGCAAGGTGGGCTTCCACACCCTCTGACGACCGCGCGCCTCAACCACCGCGCGCCTGACCACCCGGCGATCAGGCCGTCAGACCGAGCCGCTGCATCCGTCGGGTGTGCTCCCCGGTGAGCACCGCGAACAGGCGCTGCTGCAGCACACCGGCACCGTCGGCCCGCGGGAGCGCCTCCTCGAGCAGTGCCCGGAGCTCCGCGTGCTCCGTGACAACCCGCTGCGCGACGCCGAGCGCCTCGCCCACCAGCCGGCGGCCCCAGAGCGCAAGGCGCGACCCCAGTGTCGCGTCCTGGCCCATGGCCGTCGTCAGGCGGTCGACAACGAGGTTCGCGTGACCGTCGTCGGCCAGCACGTCGACGACGAGGGCCCGCGTCGTGGGGTCGAGGCCGGTCGCCAGCAGGCGCGCCACGTCGTCCTCCACGCCGTATCCGACGTAGGCCTTGAGCAGACGCTCGCACCAGGAGCCCGCGGGCGTCCTGGCGTCGAAATCGACGTAGGTGCCCAGGAACGGCGCGACGACGTCCGGCAGCGCCGCGCCCAGCTCGCCAACGCGTGCGCCGAGACGCTCCAGCCGGTGCGCCGCGACGCCACCCAGCCGGCAGAGCTCGAGCCGGTCGCGCAGCGCAGGTGCGACGGCGGCGTCGGCGGCGAGACGGGAGAAGGCCATCAGTTCGCTGTTGGCCAGCAGGCCGAGCACGGCGAGCGGGCCGGACACATCCGAGGCGGTGGGGATCACGCCGTCAGGCTATCCGGGCAGGTCACGGTAGGATGGCGGGTGTTCGACGGTTGACCGGTCGTCTCGACCCCTTCGCCCGTGGTCCGCCCCCGGGTGGCGACTTCTGCGATCGGCTGCCGGCCCCCGCTCCGCGGTGCGGCCCGTTCCTGGCACGACCCTGTCGTGCTGTTGGCGTGTGGCCCCGCGTGAGCCGACCAGAGGTGACCCATGTCCGTACTTCCCGACACCACGACGCTCCAGGATCTCGAGGCCTCCGTGGCCGCCGACGCCCCCATCCCCGTCGCGAGCTTCGCCGACCTTGGCGTGCGCGCCGAGATCGTCGAAGCCCTCATCGAGGTGGGGATCACCCACCCGTTCCCGATCCAGTCGATGACCCTTCCGGTCGCACTGTCCCGGCACGACATCATCGGCCAGGCCAAGACCGGGACCGGCAAGACCCTTGGCTTCGCCATCCCCATCCTCGAGCACGTCGTGGGACCGGACACGCCCGGCTTCGACGAGCTGCCGGCCCCCGGCAAGCCGCAGGCGCTCGTCGTCGTGCCGACCCGTGAGCTGGCCTCCCAGGTGGCCCGCGACCTCGCGACGGCTGCCTCCAACATGACCGTGCGCGTCGTGCAGGTCTACGGCGGGCGGGCGTACGAGCCGCAGGTCGAGGCCCTTGCCAGGGGCGCCGAGGTGGTCGTCGGGACGCCCGGTCGCATGATCGACCTGATGAACAAGGGCTTCCTGAACCTGTCGCGGGTGACCACCGTCGTGCTGGACGAGGCCGACGAGATGCTGGACCTCGGGTTCCTGCCGGACGTCGAGCGGCTGCTCGGCGCGACGCAGACCCCGCGCCACACCATGCTCTTCTCCGCGACCATGCCGGGCGCCGTCGTGGCCATGGCCCGCCGCTACATGGTCCAGCCGACGCACATCCGGGCCGCCGACCCCGACGACCAGGGCGCAACGCTCAAGGCGATCAAGCAGGTCGTCTACCGCGCGCACGCACTGGACAAGGTCGAGGTGCTCGCCCGCCTGCTCCAGGCGAAGGGTCGTGGCCTGACCATGATCTTCGCCCGCACCAAGCGGACCGCGGCCAAGGTGGCCGACGAGCTGGCCCTGCGCGGGTTCGCCGCCGGCTCCATCCACGGCGACCTGGGCCAGGGCGCCCGCGAGCAGGCGCTCCGCGCGTTCCGCTCCGGCAAGATCGACGTGCTGGTGGCCACCGACGTCGCGGGCCGCGGGATCGACGTCGAGGACGTCACCCACGTGATCAACTACCAGTGCCCCGAGGACGACAAGGTCTACCTGCACCGCACCGGCCGGACCGGCCGGGCCGGCAAGACAGGCACCGCCGTCACGTTCGTCGACTGGGATGACATGCCGCGCTGGGGCCTGATCAACAAGGCCCTCGACCTGGGCTTCCCCGAGCCCGTCGAGACCTACTCCAGCTCACCGCACCTGTACTCCGACCTGAACATCCCCGTTGGCGTCAAGGGCACGCTGCCCAAGGAGTCGCGGATCCGCGCCGGCCTGTCGGCGGAGGCGGTCGAGGACCTGGGCGAGACCGGAAAGGCTCATCGCGGCGGTGGCCTGGACCATGGCCACGGCGGCGGTCACGGACCCGGTCACGGTGGCGGCCGCGCCGGTGGCGGCCGCGGCGACGCACCCCGCCAGGGGCGCGAGCACGGCGAACGGCACGACGGCGAGCACCGGCGGATCGCCGGCCAGGGCCACACCAAGCCCGCAGCAGCGGACAGCCGCGCGCCGGCGTCGACCGAACCCCGCAGCGAGCGCACCGCGGAGCGGGCGAGCGGACGCACCGAGGAGCGCAGCGGCGAGCGGACGGGCGATGGCCGTCGGCGGCGGCGCACCCGTCGTCGCGGCAACGGGCCGTCGGTGGGACCGTCCACCGAGTCCTGACCTGTCGGCGGATCAGCCGCCGGCGATGAATGCCCGGATGGCGTCGGCCATCAGCTGGACCGCGATGGCGGCAAGCAGCAGGCCGGCGATCCGGGTGACCAGCGTGGTCCCGTTGTCCTTGAGCACCCGGTGGATCAGGCCGGCGAACCGCATGGACAGCCACAGGCAGACGTGCACGGCGACCACGCCGAGCGCGATCGAGACCCATTGCGCCGACGTCTCGGCATGCTCGACGAACACCATGGTGGCGACGATCGCGCCGGGCCCGGCCAGCAGCGGGGTGCCCAGCGGCACGAGTGCGACGTTCACCGTCCCGTTCTCCGACGGCTGGGGCGTCTCCGCGCGTCCGGTGAGCAGCTCCATGGCGACCAGGAGCAGCAGCAGGCCACCTGAGGCCTGCAGCGCCGGCAACGAGATGTTCATGTAGTCCAGCACCTGCTGGCCGAACAGGGCGAACGTCACGATCACGCCGAACGCCGCCAGGATCGCCTGGCGGGCCGCACGGTTGCGACCCTTGGTTGTCATGGTCCCCGTCAGGCCGAGGAAGACCGGCACGGTCCCGGGCGGGTCCATGATCACGAACAGGGTCACGAAGACCTCGGCGAGGAGCTGGGCGTCGAGCACGGCACTCATGGTCGCACCACTTGCAGCCCGCCCTGCTCCTCGATCGCTGCCAGCACGTCGGGATGGGTCGTGTGCTCACCGATCAGGTTGGGCTTCCCGCGGCCGTGGTAGTCGCTGGACCCGGTGGTCAGCAGCCCGTAGGCCGCCGCCAGGCCGCTGAGCCGCTCCCGCTGCTCCGGCGAATGGTCGCGGTGCTCCACCTCCAGGCCAGCCAGCCCGGCGTCCGCGGCCGCGCGGATGGTCGCGTCCGAGACGATGCGACCGCGCCGGACGGCACCCGGGTGCGCCATCACGGGCACCCCACCGGCGGCACGCACCAGCCCGACCGCCCGGACCAGGCCCGTCGCGTAGTGCGGCACGTAGTACGGGGAGCCGTCGGCCAGCAGCGAGTCGAAGGCGGCGGACCGGTCCGGCACGACGCCGAGCGCGACCAGCGCATCGGCGATGTGCGGGCGCCCGACCGTGCTGCCCGGCTGGGTCTGCGCGACGACGTCGGCCCAGGTCAGGGCATGATCGCCGGCCAGAAGCCGGACGATCTCCATCGCTCGCTCCAGCCGCGACGCACGGATCCGCTCGGCCTCCTCGACCATGGCCGGGGCGTCCGGGTCGGTGAGGTAGGCGAGCAGGTGCACGTTGATCCCCTCAGCCCGGCAGGACAGCTCGACGCCGCGGACCAGTGCCACGCCGTACTGCGCGACGGCATCGGCGGCGGCGGCCCAGCCACGGGTCGTGTCGTGGTCGGTAAGGGCCACCACGTCCAGTCCCGCGGCGGCGGCGGCGGCGACCACCTGCTCCGGCGGATCGGTCCCGTCCGAGGCGACGGAGTGGGTGTGGAGGTCGATGCGCACGTCGCCAGGGTATTGCCGCTGCTGCCCGACCCCGACCCCGATCCCGGGCCTGCGGTGGCGAGCGCGAAGCCGTCGTGCACGACGGTGGGAACATGGGTCCATGACTGAGACCAGCGAGGGTGGCCCCATCCAGACGTCCGCCCCGGCCCAGGCGCCGACGACGGCCGCCGGCACCCCGGCAGCACCGGCGCCCCAGCCGCTGAGAGACCGCAGCTCCAACCGCTCCCAGCGGCCGGCGTCGAAGGCGTTCCGCGCGTTCGTGGCAGACAAGTGGGCCGAGCACCCCACGACGCCACCCACCACCACGCCGGCCGCTGTGTACACGGCCGTGCGCCGCGCCGAGATCGCCGCCCGGTTCCGCGGCGAGCGCCTGGTGATCCCGGCCGGCCCGCTGGTCACCCGGTCCAACGACACGGACTACCGGTTCCGCCCACACTCGGCGTTCGCGCACCTGACCGGCCTGGGCACCGACCAGGAGCCCGACGCCGTCCTGGTGCTGCACCCGACAAAGGACAGCCACCACGCCGTCCTGTACTTCCGGCCGGCCAGCACGCGCGGCACCGAGGAGTCCTTCGCCGACTCCCGGTACGGGGAGTTCTGGGTCGGCACCCGCCCCACGCTCGCGGACCTGGCGGCGACCACCGGCATCGACACCGCAGCCCTCGAGGAGATCCTGGAAGCGATCGGCAAAGACGTCGGGCCGGACGGCGTCCGGGTGCGGGTCGTGCCCGGTGCCGACGAGGACGTGACCGCCCTGGTCGAGGCAGCCCGGGCGGAGTCCCAGACCGCCGAGGAGGCGGAGGCCGCGGACGACGAGCTGGCCGAGGCGCTCAGCGAGCTGCGCCTGGTCAAGGACGAGTTCGAGGTCGAGCAGATGCGCGCGGCCATTGCCGCGACGGTCGCCGGTTTCGAGCGGATCGTGCGCAACCTGCGCCGGGCGGTGTCCCACCACCGCGGTGAGCGGGTGATCGAGGCGACGTTCGACGGTCATGCCCGCGAGGAGGGCAACACCGTCGGATACGAGACGATCGCGGCCGCCGGCGACCACGCCACCACGCTGCACTGGATCCGCAACGACGGCGTGGTACGCGATGGCGACCTGGTGCTGGTCGACGCGGGCGTGGAGGTCGAGACCCTGTACACGGCCGACGTCACGCGGACCCTGCCGGTCTCCGGGCAGTTCACGCAGGCGCAGCTTCGGGTGTACCAGGCGGTGCTCGATGCCGCGGACGCCGCCTTCGCGGTCGCCCACCCCGGTTCACGTTTCCGGGACGTGCACGCCGCCGCGATGGAGGTGATCGCGGCCCGGCTCGAGGAGTGGGGTCTGTTGCCCTGCACCGCCGAGGAGTCGCTCAGCCCCGACGGGCAGTTCCACCGGCGCTGGATGGTCCACGGCACCAGCCACCACCTCGGTCTTGACGTGCACGACTGCGCGCAGGCGCGTCGGGAGATGTACCTGGACGCGATCCTCGAGCCGGGGATGGTGTTCACCATCGAGCCCGGCCTGTACTTCAAGGCCGACGACCTGACGGTCCCGGCCGAGTACCGCGGGATCGGCGTCCGGATCGAGGACGACGTGCTGATCACCACCGACGGCAACGAGAACCTGTCGGCCGCGCTCCCGCGCCGGCCGGAGGACGTCGAGGCGTGGATGGCCGGACTGCTCGGCCGCTGAGACCACCGGCGGAGTCAACCGCAGACGACCGGCGAGGTCACCCCCGGACGGCTAGTGAGCGGCGCGGCACAGGCAGAAGGGGTGCCCTGCCGGGTCGGCGTAGACCCGGAACGTGCCGCCCGCCCCGTCGACCTGATCCGGAGGTCCGATCGCCGTCGCGCCCGCCGCAAGCACCGCAGCTTCCGCAGTGCCGAGGTCCGCGACGTCGATGTCGAGGTGGGACTGCTGCGGGATGCCGCCGTCGGGCCAGGTCGGAGGCACGTGGTTCAGCACGCCCTGGAACGCCAGACCCGCGCCCTGGGGGCCACGGATCTCGGTCCAACCGGCCGACGGGTCGGGATCCGTCAGGGGCCAGCCGAGCAGCGCGGAGTAGAACACCGCGAGTCGATGAGGGTCCGGGCAGTCGAGCACGACGAGGCTCAGCCACCCGACGCCGACCGCCGGTGGGCCGTCGGCGCTCATGCTCGACCGCCGATGGCGGCCTCGAGCTCTGCCTCGAGCTCGACGATCGTGCACGACACCGGCTGCATCGCTACCTCCCGAAGGCGCCGCTCTGACCTCCGAGGGTGTCCCGACGATCAGTCGCGGTCACCCTTGCCCATCCGACCGGCCTGTTCCAGCGCCCGCCGGAGCAGCCACTCGACATGCGCGTTGGTGCTGCGCAGGTCCTCGGCGGCCCAGCGGGCGAGCGCCTCGTGCACCGCGGGATCGAGGCGCAGCAGCATCGACTTACGCTCACGCGAGGCGCGCGGTGGCGAGCCCCCGCTGGAGGGCTCACCACCGCGCGTCTCGTCACTCATCCGGGCGCTTCCGATGTCAGCCGGAGGTCACTGGTAGAGCGTGCCCGTGTTGACCACCGGCGTCGCGCGCGAGTCACCGCACAGGACCACGAGGAGGTTGGACACCATGGCAGCCTTGCGCTCCTCGTCCAGGTCGACGATCCCCTGGGCGCTGAGCTGCGCGAGCGCCATCTGGACCATCCCGACGGCACCCTCGACGATCTTCGAGCGCGCCGCGACGACCGCGGCCGCCTGCTGGCGCTGCAGCATGGCCTGGGCGATCTCGGGAGCGTAGGCGAGGTGGCTGATCCGCACCTCGTTGATCTCCAGGCCCGCGGCCACCACGCGCGCCGCGACCTCGTGCGCCAGCTCGAGGGAGATCTGGTCGGTGGATCCGCGCAGCGACTCGGCGTCGTCGGACGCGTCGTAGGGGTAGGCACCCGCGACGTGCCGCACGGCCGCCTCGGACTGGGTCTCGATGAAGTCCTGGTAGGCCTCGACGGCGAAGGTCGCCTTGGCGGTGTCCGAGACCTGCCAGACGACGATCGCGGCGATCTCCACCGGGTTGCCGGTGGCGTCGTTGACCTTCAGGTGGCCGGTCTCGAAGTTCCGCACCCGCACCGAGACGGTCTTGTGCGTGGTGAACGGCAGCAGCCACAGCAGTCCGGCCTTACGCACCGTCCCCACGTAGCGGCCGAAGAACTGGACCACCTGGGTCTGGCCGGGCTGCACGATGGTCAGCGAGGCCCCGATGATCACCAGCGCCACGTTGCCGAGACCGCCGAACCACCCGTACACCGCGGACCCGGTCGACTCGGCCTGGATGAAGCACCAGACGCCGACTGCGGCGAGGATGAGGATGAGCGCGATCCCGACGAAGCCGTCGGCCTTCCAGGCGGGACGCTCGGTGATCTTGACCTCTGTGGCTCGAAGGCCGACCGGCACTGCTACTGGTTCCAGCTGGGGGTCCCGTTCGACGACGGAGCTCATGACATGCCCTTCTCGGTGATCGCGCGCATCCATCGCGCGCTACCACACTGATATCACATCGAGGTGACTGGGCACCATGGGCCGTCGGGGTGAGCCGATCAGATCGCGGGCGGCCGGGTGGGCGGCGTCGCGGACGGCTGGGTGGGCGGCGTCGCGGGCGGCCGGGTGGGCGGCGTCGCGGACGGCTGGGTGGGCGGGGTCGTCGGCCCGCTCACCCCCGTGCCGAGCCCCGCCAGCAAGGCCCGGGCGCGGTGGGCGTTCTCCGACCCACAGAGCACGGCGTAGGAGCCGGCGACGATCTGGCTGGCGGACGTGAAGTCCCGCTTACCCCCGGTCAGCGCATACGAGATGACCGAGAACAGGATGCCGAAGGCCGCACCGATGGCCATCGCGGGCACGATCGGCAACGACGCCTGGTTGCCGGTGGCGAAGAGCGAGAGCAGCAGCCCGACGAACAGCCCGAACCATGCCCCCGAGGCCAGACCAGCCAGGGCGATGCGCGAGTAGGTCAGCCGCCCGGTGACCCGCTCCACCATGCGCAGGTCCGTCCCGACGATCGTCACGCCCTGCACCGGGAACTCGTTGTCGGCAAGGTGGTCGACAGCCTTCTGCGCCTCGAGGTAGGTGCCGTACGCGGCGACCTGCTCCCCGCTGGGCAGGGTCGGGACACGAGGCACGCCGGACGTCCGGTTCATGGTCATGTCCCCATCCTCCCCCACACCCCACGCAACCGGCGTGCCGAGCCCCGGTCGACCGAGCCCGGGCCCACCGAGCCACGGCGTCCACTCTCGCCAGCCATCACAGCCACGTTTCGCTCGGATCGGTGCGTCTGACGTGCAGATCCGAGCGAAACGCGGGCTGGGCTCGACGGCGCGGTCAACCCACCGACGTCGCAGCGCGTCACGGCGGGACCCCGCCGTTACGCTGGCGCCGTGAGCAGCGTCGGGACCCGGGTCTTCGTCGCGCGCCTGGCCGGTACCGCCGTCTTCGATCCGATCGGCGACCAGGTCGGCCGGGTGCGCGACGTCGTCGTGCTCTTGCGCCCAAAGGGCGCTCCACAGGCGGTGGGCCTGGTGGTGGAGGTGCCCGGACGACGCCGGGTGTTCCTGCCGCTGACCAGGGTGACCAGCATCGACGCGGGCCAGGTGATCAGCACCGGCTTGGTCAACATGCGCCGCTTCGAGCAGCGCCCCACCGAGACCCTTGCCATCGGCGAGCTGCTGGACCGCCGGGTGGAACTCACCGACGGCTCGGGGGAGGCGACGATCGTCGACCTCGCACTCGAGCAGCAGCGCAGTCGCGACTGGGTGGCCACCCAGCTCTTCCTGCGTCGGCAGACCCCGGGCAAGGGCGGCCTGATGCGCCGTCGCGGGGAGACCCTGCTGGTGGACGTCGCGGACGTACGCAGCCTCGCTGCCACGGCTGACCTGCAGGCCGCTGACCTGCTGCTCGCCTCGTACGAGGACCTCAAACCGGCCGACCTCGCCGACGTGCTGCACGACCTGGGCCCGGTGCGACGCCTCGAGGTCGCCGCCGCGCTCGACGACGAGCGGCTCGCCGATGTCCTGGAGGAGCTCCCGGAGGACGACCAGGTCGAGCTGCTCTCCGGCCTGGAGCGCAAGCGCGCCGCGGACATCCTGGAGGCGATGCAGCCCGACGACGCCGCGGACCTGCTGGGCGACCTGCCGGGCGACCAGGCGGCCGCGCTGCTCGAGCTGATGGAGCCCGAGGAGGCGCGCGACGTTCGCCGCCTGCTCGCCTACGACGACTACACCGCCGGCGGTCTGATGACGACGGAGCCGGTGATCATCGGCCCGGAGACACCGATCGCCACGGCACTCGCCATCGTCCGCCGGGAGGACCTGACACCCGCGCTCGCGTCGCTGGTCTTCGTGGTGCGCCCTCCGGTGGAGACACCCACCGGGCGATTCCTCGGCGTCGCGCACATCCAGCGTCTGCTGCGCGAGGCGCCGCACACCCCGGTCGGCGCCGTGATGGACACCGGCGTCGAGAGCGTCGAGCCGCACGTGCACCTGGCCAAGGTCTCCCGCCTGATGGCGGCCTACAACACCCTCGCGATCCCGGTCGTCGACGCAGACAAGCACCTGCTCGGTGCGATCAGCATCGACGACGTGCTGGACCACCTGCTGCCGGACGACTGGCGTGAGATGGACGACGAGGTGCGCGAGGAGTCGGACGGGGCGAGCGATGGCTGAGCGCCTCGACCAGCCCCAGGGCCAGCGCCGCACGTTCCTGTCGCGCCGCCGACCGCGGGATGCGGACGCCGTCGGCCGGCTCGCCGAGGGGTTCGCGCGCTTCATGGGGACCGGCACGTTCCTGCTGTACATGTCCCTGTTCGTCGTCGTGTGGGTGACCCTCAACGCGGTGGCCCTGTGGGGTCTGCACTGGGATCCGTACCCGTTCATCCTGCTCAACCTGTTCTTCTCGGTGCAGGCCTCGTACGCCGCGCCGCTGATCCTGCTCGCCCAGAACCGGCAGGACGACCGGGACCGGGTCAGCCTCGAGCAGGACCGCCAGCGGGCCGACCGCAGCCTCGCTGACACCGAGTACCTGGCCCGCGAGATGGCGGCCCTGCGGATCGCCCTTGGCGAGGTCGCCACCCGCGACTTCGTGCGCTCGGAGCTGCGCAACCTGCTCGAGGAGCTGGATGTCGCGCCAGACCGGGTCACCCGGGAGGGCACGTCGGCCGGGGGCAGCGCCGCCCGCAGCTGAGGCGACCGGCCACCCGACGCGCGCGCCCGCGCGTCGTGCCCGACCGCTCCCGACATGCGGTGGGCTCGCTACTGGGTTGCCCCGACCAGCAGCTCCCGGACACGCTCCACGAGCGCTGCATCTCCGGTGACATCGAGCGCCTCGAGCCCGCCGCGGCCCCACATCCAGCGATCCAGGTCCCACGCGCGGCCGGAGATCGTCAGGTCGGCAGACGGCCCCGACGCCGCGTCGCCGGCCGGGACCCGGCGGACCTGCCCGGCATCGAGGTCGTGCTGCGTGCCGGACTCCGGGCCGGTGCCGGTGAGCCTGCCGAGCGCGAGCTCCCACGCCGCGGGGGCGTTGGTGCAGGTCAGGCGCACCCTCGTGCCGTCAGGGGTGAAGCTGCCCCAATCGGGTACCCCGTCGACGAACACGGTGAGCACCTCGTCGACACCGTCGACGGCGAGCTCGACCGACGGCGGGCGCACGTCAAGGCCGGCGGTCAGCTGCGCGTCGACGCGGTGCACGAGCGCCTCGTGCGCCTGGCGGCGCGCGACCCACCCGAGCGTGCCGCCGTCCGGGTGCCAGGACCAGCACGCAGTCGATCCGTCCCGCGACACGAGCGCGCTGAGCAGCTCGGTGCCGGAGCGGGCGCCGAGCGCACGAAGGTCGGCCATCTCGTCCGGGCGGGGCGGCTCGACGATGTCGTCCCCGGGGGCACCGGCGGCCACCTTGGCCCAGAAGTGCTGCACCTCGGCCAGGTGCCACAGCAGGTCGTCGGCCGACCAGCCGTCGCAGGAGGGCACCGGCGCATCGGCCGGGACGCCCTTGAGCGCCTCCAGGAAGCGTTCGGACTGCTCGCGGATGACGGCCAGGAACGCGTCGTGCTCCATGACCACCGAGGGTACGCGCGGCGACCGGCGGTACGCGGCGGGGGCCTCGGGGCGCGCCACCTATGATGGACCCCATGGCAGCCCCCACACCCGAGTCGGTCACCGCAGCGCTCGCAGGCGTGATCGACCCCGAGATCCGCCGCCCCATCACCGAGCTGCAGATGGTCCGCTCGGTCGAGGTGATCGACGGCCCGGACGGCGCGGACGTCGTCGTCGGCGTCGACCTCACCATCGCCGGCTGCCCGCTCCAGGCCACGATCACCCGGGACGTCACCGCCGTCGTCGGCGGGCTGGAAGGGGTCACCTCGGTGCGGGTCGCCCTCGGCGTGATGAGCGACGAGCAGCGCACCGAGCTGCGCAGCATGCTCCGCGGCGGTGCGGCCGCACCCGAGATCCCGTTCTCCAAGCCGGACAGCCTGACCAGGGTCTACGCGGTGGCGTCCGGCAAGGGCGGGGTCGGCAAGTCCAGCGTGACCGCGAACCTGGCCGTCGCGATGGCTGCCGACGGGCTGAAGGTCGGGGTGGTCGACGCCGACGTCTACGGCTTCTCCATCCCGCGCATGCTCGGTGTCACCCAGGCCCCGACCAAGGTCGACGACATGATCCTTCCGCCGATCGCGCACGGGGTGAAGGTGATCTCGATCGGCATGTTCGTCCCGGCCGGCAAGGCGGTCGTGTGGCGCGGCCCGATGCTGCACCGGGCGCTTGAGCAGTTCCTGGCCGACGTCTACTGGGGCGACCTGGACGTGCTGCTGCTCGACCTGCCCCCGGGCACCGGCGACATCGCGATCTCGGTCGCCCAGCTGCTGCCGAGCACCGAGCTGCTGATCGTCACCACGCCGCAGATCGCCGCGTCGGAGGTGGCCGAGCGCGCCGGGTCGACCGCGCTGCAGACCCACCAGCACGTGGTCGGCGTGGTGGAGAACATGTCCTGGGTGGAGCAGGCCGACGGGACTCGCCTCGAGATCTTCGGCTCCGGCGGCGGTCAGCTGGTCGCCGACAACCTGGGCCGCATCATGGGCGCCGACGTGCCGCTGCTGGGCCAGGTGCCGCTGGACATCGCGGTGCGCGAGGCCGGCGACGGCGGGACGCCCGTCGTCCTGTCGGCACCCGAGAGTGCCGGAGCTGTCGTCCTGCGCGACGTCGCGACCAAGCTGGCGCACCGGGCCCGCGGCCTGGCCGGGCGATCCCTCGGCGTCACACCCGTCCAGCACT
This sequence comes from Actinomycetales bacterium, assembly GCA_038204895.1. GTDB lineage: Bacteria > Actinomycetota > Actinomycetes > Actinomycetales > Cellulomonadaceae > Actinotalea. The sequence goes on from JBBRCL010000009.1 coordinate 36,989, forward strand.
GACCCGCCCGACGTCGACCCACCCGACGTTTCGCTTGGATCTGCGCGTCTCGGGCACCGATCCAAGCGAAACGTCGGACCGCAGCGATGCTGGCGACCGACCAGGCGTGCGACGCCGGACCGCCCCACCCCGATGTTTGTCTCGTGTTCGATTCTGAGCGATACTGTTCGGCATGCTGGCGCAGCAGCGGCAGGAACAGATCCTCGCGGACATCCGTAGCCGGGGCGCCGTCCGGGTGGCGGACCTCGTGGTCGGTCTCGACGTCTCGGACATGACGATCCGGCGCGACATCGCCGACCTGGCCCGGCGTGGGCTGGTGCGCCGGGTGCACGGCGGCGCGGTCGAGGTCCACCACGCGACCCACGAGCCGGGGTTCCGCGCCAAGCGCGAGCTCGCCACCGCCGAGAAGGCCGCGATCGCCCGCGAGGCGATCGCTCTGGTCACACCGGGGTCGGCCATCGCGCTCTCCGCCGGCACGACCACACACCTGCTGGCGAGCCTGCTGGCCGCCGACCGCACCCTGCGTCCGCTGACCGTCGTGACCAACTCCCTGCCCGCGGCCGAGGCGCTGCACCACCCCGAGGATCGCGATCTGACGGTGGTCCTCACCGGCGGGACGCGCACACCGTCGGACGCCCTGGTCGGCCCCGTCGCCACCCGAGCCATCGCCGCCCTGCGGGTGGACATCCTCTTCCTCGGCGTGCACGGCATGGACGCCGACGCCGGGCTGACCACCCCGAACCTGCTCGAGGCGGAGACCGACCGGGCGCTGATCGCGGCTGCCGGCACCACAGTGGTGCTGGCCGACCGCTCCAAGTGGGGCGTCGTCGGGCTCAGCCGGATCGCCGACCTGGCCGAGGTCGACGCCCTGATCTGCGACGACGGCCTGCCCGAGGAGGCTGCCGCGGCCCTGCGCGACGTCGTCGGGCGGCTGGTCCTGGTGCCCACCGATACCGCAACCCACGCGTGCACGGCCGACGACGCCTGGCCCGCCGCCGACCCCACCACGCCCGGCACCGGGCCGACCCGAGAGGAAGGCACCGCATGAGCGTGCGCCGGACAGCGACCCGGATGGCCGACGGCCGCGAGCTGATCTACTTCGACGACTCCGAGCCGTACGTGTCCGGGGCAGCCACCCGCCGGCTGGACGACCCGCGGCCGCTGCTCGACCGCTTCGCCCCGGTGATCGGTGAGGACGGCGTCGCCCGCCCGGTCACCGGTCCCGAGATGCGCCTGGACCCGCTGACCGGAGAGTGGATCCCGATGGCCTCCCAGCGGATGCACCGGACACATCTGCCGGCCGCGGACTCTTGCCCGCTGTGCCCGGCGCGCCCGGGCGCCGAGTACTCCGACGGCGAGGTCCCGGAGACCGCCTACGACGTCGTCGTCTTCGAGAACCGATTCCCCGCGCTGATGCAGGTGCCCGGCACGCCGGACACCGAGACCCTTGTCGACGACGAGGTCCTCTTCCGCAGCCGACCGGCCGCCGGACGGTGCGAGGTGGTGTGTTTCTCCGCCGACCACACCGGATCCTTCGCGGAGCTGGCCCCCGCGCGGGTCCGCACCATCATCGAGGCGTGGGCGGACCGGACCACCGAGCTGTCCGCGATCCCCGAGGTCAAGGAGGTCTTCTGCTTCGAGAATCGCGGCAAGGAGATCGGCGTGACGCTGCCCCACCCGCACGGGCAGATCTATGCCCTGCCGTTCGTCACCCCGCGCACCGAGGCGATGCTGCGCCAGGCCGCCGCCTACCGTGAGCGCACCGGCGGCAACCTGCTGGGCGACGTGCTCAAGGCCGAGCAGCGAGCCGGCACCCGGGTCGTGCTGACCTCGGAGCACTGGACCGCCTACGTTCCGGCCGCGGCACGCTGGCCGGTCGAGGTGCACCTGGCCCCGCACCGTGACGTCCTGGACATCCCCGGCCTCACCGACGCCGAGCGAGACGACCTGGCAGTCGTCTACCCCGAGCTGCTGCGACGGCTGGACCGGTTCTTCGTCGAGCACGACGGCGCCCCCATCCCGCTGCCCTACGTTGCCGGCTGGCACCAGGGCGTTGTCGGCCGGCGTCGTGACCTTGGCCGGCTGCACCTGCAGGTGTTCTCCGTGCTGCGGGCGCCGCACAAGCTCAAGTACCTTGCCGGGGTGGAGTCCGGGATGGCGGCCTGGATCAGCGACACAACCCCCGAGCACATCGCCGCCCGGCTGCAGGCGGTGGCCGGATGACCGGTGTCGCCGACGCGGCCGGCCACCACCGCGCCGGTCCCGCCGTGCAGTGGGTGGCGGCGTGGTCGCGCACCGAGGGAGCGGCCCGCGTGACGGCTGCGTTCGGCGAGGCATTCGGCGGTGAGCCCGACGGCGTGTGGTCGGCACCCGGCCGGGTCAACGTGATCGGCGAGCACACCGACTACAACGCCGGACTGTGCCTGCCGATCGCCCTGCCGCACCGCACCTACGTCGCGCTGCGAACCCGGCCGGACGACGTCGTGCGCCTGGTCTCGGCGCAGGAGCCCGGCTCCGGCGTGTGGGGGAGCCGCCTGGCCGACGTCGCGCCAGGTGCGGTCGCTGGGTGGGGCAGCTACGTCGTCGGCGTGGCCTGGGCGCTGCGCGAGGCGGGATACGACGTCGGGGGCTTCGACGCCGCCGTTGACTCCTGCGTCCCGTACGGCTCAGGGCTGTCATCCTCCGCCGCGCTGGAGTGCGCGGTGGCCGTGGCGCTGGACGACGTGGCCGACATCGGGCTGGCCGACGACGACACCGGCCGCGCGGTCCTGGTGCGCGCCTGCATGCGGGCCGAGAACGAGATCGCCGGGGCGGCCACCGGCGGGCTGGACCAGTCCGCGTCGCTGCTCTGCCGGCCAGGGCACGCGCTGGTGCTCGACTTCAACGACGGGACGACCCAGCAGATCCCGTTCGACCTGTCGGCGTCCGGCCTCGCCCTGCTCGTGATCGACACCCGAGCGCCGCACCAGCACGCCAGCGGTCAGTACGCCGCGCGGCGCGCCATGTGCGAGCGCGCCGCGGAGCTGCTGGGCGTCGAGAGCCTGCGCGAGGTGACCGCCCTCGACGCCGCCCTCGGCCGGCTGGCCGAGCTGCTCCCGGCGGATGACGTCGACGTCGTGCGCCGCCGCGTGCAGCACGTGGTGACCGAGAACACCCGGGTGGAGCTGGTCACCAAGCTGCTGGCCGACGGCGAGCTGGAGCAGGTGGGTGCGGTGCTGACGGCCGCGCACACCTCCCTGCGCGACGACTACCAGGTGAGCTGCCCGGAGCTGGACCTCGCCGTCGACACCGCGATCGTCGCCGGCGCCCTTGGCGGCCGGATGGTCGGCGGCGGGTTCGGTGGGTCGGCGATCGCCCTGGTGCGGGCGGCCGACGGCGTGCCGGTCGCGCAGGCCGTGGCCACCGCGTTCGCCGACGCGCGGTTGACGGCTCCCGCGTTCCTGGTCGCCACCCCGGAGGGCCCGGCCGGCCGGGACTGAAGCGTGACCTGGATCGCCGTCGGAGGGCAACGATTCCGGCGTACCGTCCGTCATCATCAGTGCGGGCCCGAGCGGTCCCCGGCTGGTGCGCGGGAGGGGGACGTCGATGGCGACGGCAATGCGCTGGGGTGCGGTCGCATCTGTCGCCGCGCTGGCGCTCATCACGGCATGCGGAGGTGGCGTACGAGCAGGCCTTCGTCGACGCCCACCGCGACGAGCTCGACGCGTGGGTCGCGGCCTACCGGGCCGACGCCGGCTGAGCGACCTCCGAATGACCCCCGGCGCCGCCGGCGTCGTCCTTGCGAACGATGTCGCGCGGCGAGGTTGCGGCCTACCGTGAAGGCGTCCCACCCGCGACGACGACAGGCACTCCGATGATCGCCCGAACCCGGTTCGGCACGCTGGCAGCGGCAGCACTGGCCGCAACGCTCACCCTCACCGCGTGCAGCAACGAGCCGGCGCCGAAGCCCACCCCGACGCAGGAGAGCAGCCCGCTGGAGGCGCTGCTCCGGGACTACCTTGGCGACTGGTCCAACGAGGACGTCACGCGCCAACTGGTGGCGATGGAGGACCTCGTCGCCACCTGCATGGCCGAGCAGGGCTTCGACTACACCCCCGTCGACTACGCCGCCATGGGCCTCGACCTGACCGGCGAGACCCTTGGCCTGGAGTGGGGCAGCAAGGAGTTCGCCGAGCAGTACGGGTACGGGATCACCACCAACCCCGTCCTCGGGGAGGACGCCGAGCAGCCGGAGGACCCGAACGCGGAGTACGTCGCGGGGATGACGCCGACCGAGCAGGAGGCCTACTACACGGCCCTGTACGGCGTGCACTACGCCGAGATGTCGGACCCACGGGCCGTCGCCGAAGCCGGCTGGGACTGGCGGGACCTCGGCTGCACGGGCAGCGCCCAGAACGAGGTGCTCAGTGGGGATGCGGCCCAGCAGGACCAGTTCGCGGCGCTTCAGCAGGAGATGACCCTGATGATGGAGGCCGCGGCGGCCGACCCCCGCCTCGCGCAGGTCAACGCGGACTGGGCTGCCTGCATGGCCGACGCCGGCTTCGCGGACCTGGCGAAGGTCGGTGATCCGGAGGCGGCGCTGAGCGCTGAGGTGGCCGCTCTGCAGCAGGCCGCGGCCGCGCAGATCGACCCGACCGTCCTGACCGGTCCCGGCTCCGCCGAGCAGGTGCAGGCCGCCATGCAGGAACAGCTGGACGAGATCACCCAGCGTGAGATCGACACCGCCGTCGCCGACGCCCAGTGCCGCGCGGACGTGGGGTACGACGACGCCCGGCGCGCCATCGACACCGAGTACCAGGTGCAGTTCCTGGCCGAGCACCGCACCGAGGTCCAGGACTGGCTGGAGTCGCTGAACGCACGCCGCACCCAGGGTTGATCGCGGCGATCCGGTCCGGATCGGACCCAACCTTTCTGGGTTGCCGTTCGTCTTCCCCAGTGGGGGCGCGCATCCGCGCGCGTCCACGGCCGGGAGAGCCCTGAGCGGGTTCCTCCTGTGCCGGGCATCCCGCTGCTAGCGTCGGCGCGAGGCCGGTGCTGCACTCCAGGGGGGACATCGATGACGATCGCTCGCCGCTGCGCTGCAGCGGCAACGTTCGCCGTGGTGGTACTGGTCGCCGCCGGGTGCGCGGGCGAGGTCGAAGGCGTCGCCGACGTGCCTCCCGCGCCGGTGGAAGCCCTCTTCGAGGCCGCGTGGGCGCAGCCGCCCGAGGGCGATATGACAGCCGCCGTCATGCGGGTGGAGCAGCTGATCGCCCAGTGCATGGCCGACGCCGGATTCGCATTCACCCCCGTCGACCAGCCCGAGGCCGTTACGGCTCCCCTGACGGTGCCCGACCCGGCCAACGGCACCCGCGAGTACGCCGAGCTCTATGGCTACGGGCTGACGTCGGACCCGGCGGTCGCAGCCGAGCCGGCACCGGCAGAGGCCTGGGTCGACCCCAACGCCGCCTACATCCAGGCCATGCCGCCGGCCGAGCAGGAGGAGTACTGGGCGGCCCTGCGGGGTGGCCAGGCCGCAGCCGCTGACGACGGCGAGTGGCAGTACGACTGGCACGCGGCGGGCTGCCAGGGCTGGGCACAGAACGAGGTGCACGGAACCGACGACCAGCTCGCCGACGCGTTCACCACGCTGCAGGCCGAGCTGGCGGACGTGCGGCTCGCGGCTGCCGCCGACCCGCGCGTCGCCGAGTTGGACGCAGCCTGGGCGGCCTGCATGGCCGACGCCGGGCACCCGGGCCTGGCGCAGGTCGGCGACGCCGAGGCAGCTGTCCGGGACGAGCTGACCGCCCTGCGCGCCCAGGCGTGGAGCGCGTTGCCTGCGGAGCCGACCCGGACCGACGTCGCTGCAATCGAGCAGTCCGCGCAGGACGCCACCGCCCGGCTGGCCGGACGCGAGATCGCCACCGCTCTTGCCGACCTGACATGCCGGGACGACGTCGCATACGACGCCGAGCAGCAGCTGATCGCCAGCGAGTACCAGCAGCGGTTCTACCAGGTGCACCGGGTGGAGCTCGAGGCGTGGGTGGCGTCGTCCACCGACGCTGCAGGGTGAACGCCCCGCCGTGCAATCCCGGAGACCGACACGACATGGACAGGACATCATCCCGCAGGACGATCTGCGCAGTACGTCACACCACTACCGTCGTCGCGAGGCGGGCTGTGTCCCTCCCCGCGACGACGCCTGAACAGGAGGCACCATGACTGCCACGCCCCGGATCCTCGCGGCCGCGCTCGGCGCGGCGCTCGTCCTTACCCTGACGGCGTGCGGCGGCGGGAAGGCCCCCCAGGGGAACGACCCCGACGGAAGCACCCCCGAGACGCCTCGCATGGGCCCGATCGACCTGCTCTTCCAGGACATGTACGGCAGCTCCGACGAGGACCAGGGCGCCGCCGACCAGATGCGGATGGAGGAGCTGACCGCCCAGTGCATGGGCGAGCAAGGCTTCGACTACACCCCCGTCGACTACAGCGCGATGGACCCCGGCATGGGCGCGGTCGATCCGGAGGAGATCCCGTGGGGAACGTTGGAGTTCGCCAAGGAGTGGGGCTACGGCATCACCACGAACCCCTACATCGACCAGGAGCCCATGCCCGTCGATCCCGGGCAGGAGCGGGTCGACCCCAACCAGGCCTACGTCGAGGCGATGTCCGCGACCGAGCAGGAGGCCTACTACGTCGCGCTCTACGGCACGCAGTACAACCAGGAGCACGTCGAGGGCCAGGAGTACGAGTGGAACTGGGAGGAGGCCGGGTGCCAGGGCTACGCCCAGCACGAGGTGTACCCCGACTCCATGGGCGACCAGGACAGTGAGTACGCCGCCCTGATGGACGAGATGAACACGATGTGGGAGTCCTCCATGGCCGATCCGCGGCTGGCGGAGATCGAGACCGACTGGGCGTCCTGCATGAGCGATGCCGGCTACTCCGGCCTGGCCAAGGTGGACGACGCGCAGGCCCAGATCTACGCGAAGGTCGAGCCGATCTGGAACGACGCGTACTCCGACATGCCCCCCGACGCCGCCGAAGAGGACTACGCGGCGGTCCAGGAAGAGGTCGACGCGCAGGTCGCGGCCATCACGGCCGAGGAGATCGAGACGGCAGTTGCCGACTTCACCTGCCGCGACGAGGTCAAGTACACCGAGACGCAGACGGACATCAACATCGAGTACCAGCAGGAGTTCTACGACGCCCACAAGGCGGAGCTCGAGGCATGGGTCGCCTCGATGGCCGATGGCGGGGCAAAGGGCTGACACAGGTGACGGTCGTCGTGGTCCCCCGGGTCGTCGCTGCCTGCGCGGCGGCGCCCGGGGGCGTGCCCACGACGCGGCGGGTGGCCGGGACCGGGCTCGCTCTTCTGGCAGTGCTGGCTGCGGGCGGCTGCGGCGCCGCCACCGGGCCGCAGGGCCCGGACGCGGACCCGGTGGGAGTGATCGAGGGGATCTACCAGGAGATGCGTGCGGGGTCGTCCCTCGAGCAGGCCCAGGCTGTGGCCATGCAGGCGCAGGAGCGCATCTCCGCCTGCATGGCCGAGCAGGGCTTCGAGTACACCCCGGTGACCCCGCAGATCCAGGACGGTCAGAAGCTCCAGGACGCCCTGGTGGCCGAGCTGGGTGCCGTCCCCGGCACCCTCGAGTTCGCCGAGCAGCACGGGTACGGGTGGACCACCGGCGCCTGGCAGGGCCAGGCCTACCCGGATCAGCCCGAGCCCGACCCGAACATCCAGCGACAGGTGGCCATGGACGAGTCCGAGGCGCTCGCGTACAGCGCCGCCCTCTACGGTGCGGACCCCACCGACGACTGGCAGACGCAGGGCTGCGAAGGACGCGTGGGCCACGAGGTGACGAGCGAGCAGAACGTCACAGCGGTGACCGACCCGGCACTGCAGGTGGAACTCGACACCATGTGGGCGACCATCGGGGAGCACCCTCGCCAGGTCGAGCTCGACTCGTACTGGGCGCAGTGCAGGGCCGAGTCCGGGAACCCCGGGTTCACCGTGCCGCTGGACGCCGAGAACTCCATCCTCGAGGCACAGGCAGCACTGAACCCGGACGACGCCGACGCGGTCGCCGACCTGACCGCGCGCGAGATCGCGCTCGCGGTGGCCGACTACACCTGCCGCGAGGACGTGTCCTACGCGGACACCCAGCGCCAGATCAGCATCGACGTCCAGCAGGAGTTCTACGACGCGCACCAGACCGAGGTCGACGGCTGGCTGCAGGCCGTCCAGGAGGCGCGAGGCTGACGATGCACACCCTGCGCCGCGCCGCGACCACCGCTGCCCTCGCCGGGCCGGCGCTCGTCGTCGGCGGCTGCAGCGGGGCGCACGGTCCCGCCGACGACGCCGGAGGACACCGAGTGACGCAGAACGAGGCACTGCCGATGAACCGGAAGGAACACCGACCATGAGGGCCATGACGGGCTCGACCCGCACGATCTGGATCATGGCCGTCACGGCCGTGGTCAGCCTGGCCGCCGGCCTTGGCCTGAGCCATTTCATCGTGTCCCCCTCAGAGGCGGCCGCGAACGCGGCGCCACCGCCGGCCGGACCGATCACCGTCCCGGTGGAGCGGCGCACCCTGGCGAACGACGTGGTCATGCGCGGCGACGCGATCTACGAGGACCCGGTACAGGTGACCATCGAGACCGGCGACATCGGCGGTCCGGCCGTCGTCACCGGCCAGGTGCCCGAGGTGGGCGCCAACCTGGACGCCGGCGCCGTGACGCTCGAGATCACCGGTCGCCCGGTGATCCTGCTGGCCGGCGAGCTCCCGGTGTACCGCACGCTCCGCGCCGGCGTCTCCGGCCCGGACGTAGCCCAGCTCAAGGCGGCCCTTGTGGCTCTTGGCATCAACCCCGGCAACGCGGGCTCGAGCACCTACGACACCGCAACCGCCGCAGCCGCCCGCGAGCTGTACGCCCGGGTCGGCTACCCGGCTCCGACCGCCGGCGAGGAGGCCGACGGGGCACTGGACATGGCACGGAACGCGGTGCGCGGCGCCGAAGAGGGGGTGGCGGCCGCTCAGCGGGCGCTCACGGCGGGGGGCGCGACGTCGTACACGGCCCGGGTCGCAGCGCAGGCCGAGGTCGATGCGGCGCAGGCAGCCCTGAGCGACGCCAATGCCATCTACGCAGCGTGCGTCGCGGCTCCGCCCGACCCGCTGGCACCATGCGCCACCGAGCCTGTCGCCGCGGCGAACGGCCGGCTCGCGAGCGCGATCGCCGCCCGCGGCGAGGCGAACGCCCCGCCCGACACCTCCGAGCTGAGGGCGAACGTCACGACCGCCCAGCACGGCCTCGCGGACGCCCAGGCAGACCTGGCCAAGGCCCAGAACGGCGTCATGACCCCGCTGCCGGCAAGTGAGATCGTCTACCTGTCCGCCACGCCCCGGCGGGTGGACGCGGTGAACGTGCAGCGCGGGTCGATGATCGCGGGCACGGCAGTGATGAGCGTCTCCGGCGCCACCCTGCAGATCGCCGGCACCGTGGCAACGACCGACGCCGACCTGATCGCGGAGGGCTCCGCCGTCGTGATCACCCTGCCGGACGGGACGGATGTCACCGGCACCGTCCAGTCGGTCGGTGTCGAGGCGGAGGACACGACCGGCCAGGCGACCGACCCCAACCGCAAGCGTGTCGTCGTCGTGCCGGACGAGTTGACCGAGGACCAGCGCTGGATGCTCCAAGGCGCCAACGTCCGGGTCAAGATCCCGGTGAGCTCCACCGAGGGCGAGGTCCTGGCGGTGCCCATCGCCGCGCTGACTGCCGGTCCCGGTGGTGAGTCCCGGGTGGAGGTGCTGGACGAGGGCGCGGACGAGACCCGCCTGGTGACGGTGGAGACCGGCCTGGCCGCCGGCGGCTTCGTCGAGGTGACGCCCGTCGACGGGTCGCTCGAGGTGGGCGACCAGGTCGTGGTCAGCGAGCCCACCGCCGGCGCCGCAGAGGGCACCGACGGGACCGAGACACCGACGGATGAGCCGACTGCCACCACCACCGAGGACGCGCAAGGATGACGCAGGACACTGCCGGCCTGTTCGAGCCGGTGCCGTGCCAGGCTGAGGTGGCTGGCCATGTGACGGCACCGGTGTCCGGCGTCGATCCGACGCGAACGCCCCAGCCGGGTGGCACTGGCCACCCGGCTGGGGACCACCTCGAGGTGATCCCCCCGGTGATCGACCTGCGCGGGCTGTCCCGGTCCTTCCCGGGCGACCCGCCGGTCGAGGCGCTGCGTCGGGTGGACCTCACGGTGCAGCGCGGGGAGTACGTGTCGATCGTCGGCCCCTCGGGGTCCGGCAAGTCCACCCTGCTGCACATCCTTGGCCTGCTCGACCGGCCCACCGCCGGTGACTTCCTGCTGGACGGGGTCTCGACGGCGACGGTCTCGGAGCACGAGCGGGCCCGCCTACGTGGCGGCCGGATCGGCTTCGTGTTCCAGGCGTTCCACCTGCTGCCGCACCGCACGGTGCTGGACAACGTGTTGCTCGCGACTCTGTACAGCGGCGTGCCGCGCGCCGAGCGAAGGGACCGCGCCCTGGCGGCGCTGGACCGGGTCGGGCTGAGCCACCGGCTGGAGTTCATGCCGACGGTGCTCTCCGGCGGCGAGCGCCAGCGCGTGGCGGTGGCCCGCGCGGTGATCGCCTCACCACACGTGCTGCTCGCCGACGAGCCCACCGGCAACCTGGACTCGGTCACGTCCGCCGGCGTGCTCGATCTCTTCGAGGAGCTGCACGGGGATGGCCTGACCCTGGTGATCATCACGCACGACGCCGCGGTCTCCGCCCGCGCACAGCGCCAGGTCCGGATCTCCGACGGCACGCTGAGCGAGGTGGCGTGATGCTTCGGAGGGTCCGAGCACCGAAGGTCACGGCACTGTCCTCGGCGATCAGCCGGATGCGGCCACGCCGGATACCCGGACCCAGCCGGTGGCCCCTGCTGCGCCGCACCCCGTGGGCGCGGCGTCGGGAGGCTGCGGCTGCCGACGAGCGGCTGGGGTTCGACAGGTTCGGTCTGCGGGACCTGGTCTCGGAGGCCGCACACGGCATCGGCGCCCGCCCCGGCCGGCTGGTGCTCACGATCATCGGCACCGTGCTCGGCATCGGGTCGCTCGTGGTGACCGTCGGCCTGGCACAGACCGCCGCCGGTCAGATCGCGCGCACGTTCGACGCCGTCGCGGCCACCCAGGTGGTCGTGAAGCCGGCGACCGCGCGCACCCAGGGCGGCGAACGGGCCACCGGGACCATCCCATGGGACGTCGAGGATCGCCTCAGCCGGATCGCCGGGGTGGAGCACGTGGGCGCCATCGCGACGGTGAACGTCGGCGACCTGCGGATCACCGCCGTCCCGGTCAACGACCCGTCGGCGCCCACCCTGGCCACGCCGCAGGTGATGGCCACCACGCCGGGCATGCTGGACGCGGTGCGCGGCCACGTGGTGACCGGGCGCTACTTCGACGCCGGCCACGACGAGCGGGCGGATCGCGTCGTGGTGCTCGGTGCCCGGGCCGCCCAGCGGCTCGGGGTGCACCGGGTGGACCGGCAGCCGTCGATCTTCATCGGCGACCGGTCGTACACGGTGATCGGGATCATCGACGGCGTCAGGCGGCGCTCGGACCTGCTGGACGCCGTGATCATGCCGGTGGGCACCGCGCGTGCCGACTTCAACCTCGTCGGCTTGGAGCAGGCCCACCTGATCATGGCCGTTGGCGCCGGTCCGCTGATCGCCGAGCAGGCGCCGTACTTCCTGGAGCCCAACAACCCGGAGAGCATCAACGTCCAGGTGCCGCCCGCGACGTCGACGGTGCGCGAGAACGTGCAGGCCGACCTCAACGCGATCTTCCTCGCACTCGGCGCCGTTGCCCTGCTGGTCGGTGGCCTGGGGATCGCGAACGTCACCCTGCTGTCGGTCCGCGAACGGACCGGGGAGATCGGGCTGCGGCGAGCGCTCGGAGCCACCAAGCGCAACATCGGGACCCAGTTCCTGGTGGAGTCCGGCGTGATCGGGCTGCTCGGTGGCCTGGTGGGCGCCGCCCTGGGTGTGGCCATCGTGGTCGCCGTCAGCCTGAGCAAGGAGTGGACGCCGATCCTGGACACGCCGATCGTCGTGGCCGCCGCGCTCCTCGGCGGGGTGATCGGCCTGTGCGCCGGGGCCTACCCGGCGCTGAAGGCCGCCGGCGTCGAGCCGATCACCGCACTGCGCGGAGGAACCTGACCGGTCGCCTGTCGGTCCGCCGGGTTGGCGTCGACTCTTCACGCTGGATCACGAGGAGGAGTGGGTCAGTCACGCCCTCCTTGGGGGCCCGGGGCGGAACGCGTCCGGCAGGGGGTACTGGCGCGCGAGCCTCTTGGCTTCTCCCGGTGAGCGTGCGACGCCAGGGAACCTTCCCCCGGCAGCTGCGTCCGGGCTCGGATTGGCGAGCAACGACGCCGCGAAGAACGGCATGGCCTGGGCGTCTCCCCGCGCGTTTGCCACCTGCACTCCGTAGAACCACCAGAAGGAGCACTGGAGACCGCTCGGCCACGCCGGGATCTCGTCCTTGTAGTCATACGCGATGCCGAGCCGCCCTTCATCGCCCCCGCTGTTGGAGATCATCTTGACGGCCAGCTCTGGTGGCAGAGGGATCCTCCCGCCGAATCTCCGCGCGAGGACGTACAGCTTGGGTAGGTCGCTGTCGGCGGTGTGGTCCCATGATCCGGTCCGGGCTGTCAGCTCGGCCGCGGCCCGCAGCAGACCCGACAACACGGCAGGATCCGCGCCTCCGCGACACTCGTCCAATGCGTCTATGGCATAGCTGTGGACGGTGCAGATGTATGGATGGTCAGACTCGCCCGGATACGTCTCGTCCTGCGGATATGCCCTGGCCAGGAACCCAACGAGCTCGGACCTGGAGCGCCCTGAGTGGACATCAGATCATCCCGTTCCTGTGCTCATCTGCTTCCCCGTCGAAGCCGCACAGTCGAAGGTACCCGCCGACACCCGAAGGAGCCCCGGTTGCGTTCCATGTCGGGGTGACGGGACGTGCACGGCCGGGGCGCCGCGTCATGCGGTCGGGGGCGGCCCGCCCGGCGGACCCAGCCGGGTCGCCGAACCGGCGTCCTCCGCGGCGGACACGAACGGGGTGCCAACCCCCAACGTCCCGGCGTTGACGATCGGCCGGCTCAGCGCCTTGCTGGCATGCACCGTGGATGCCGCAGGGAATGGGGCAGACAGGCTGACGGCCGACCCCCTACCGTGCCGACATGTCCGAGCCCACCTTCAGCGACACGATCCGCACCCACTACGAGACCTACATCGACAACGAGGACGGCCGCCTGCGGGGCGGGATGGGCCGACTCGAGCTGGCTCGGGTGCAAGAGATCGTGCGCCGGAACCTCCCCCAGCGGCCGCTCCGCGTCCTGGACGTCGGGGGCGCGACCGGCGTCCACGCGGAGTGGCTGCTGGCGGACGGCCACACGGTGCACCTGGTGGACCCGGTGGCGGTCCAGGTGGAGCGCGCGGCCGCGCGGCTCGGCGGGACCAGCGGCTTCACCTCCGGGGTGGGCGACGTCCGGGCCCTTCCGGTCGCTGACGCGTCCTTCGACGTGGTCCTGATGTTCGGCCCGCTGTACCACCTGCCGGAGCCCGAGGACCGGGCGATGGCCTGGCGGGAGGCGGCGCGCGCCGTCGTGCCCGGCGGGCTGGTGATGGCTCAGGCCATCTCGCGGTTCGGCTCGCTGTTCGACGGGCTGACGAGCGGCTACCTCTTCGAGCCCGAGTTCCGACGGATGGTGCACGAGGATCTCGCGGCCGGCCGCCACGAGAACCCGACCGGGCACCCCGAATGGTTCACCACTGCGTACTTCCACCGCCCGGAGGAGCTGGCCGAGGAGCCCGGAGCGGCGGGACTGACGCTTCGCGAGCTCGTGACGGTCGAGGGCATGGCCGGCTGGCTGCGCAACCTCGAGGCACGTTGGGACGACCCCGCCGACCGGGCGCTGATCCTCGAGGCGACGCGAGCGGTCGAGTCGAGCCCAGCCTGCTGGGGTTGGGCGCGCACCTGTTGGCGGTCGCCCAGCGCAGCTAGCCCTTCGCAGCTAGCCCTGCGCGGCGGCCCCGCGCAGGTCGGCGATGATCTCGGTCACCTGGTCAGGGGTGACATGCCCGAGGGCCTGCCAGTCGAGCAGCATGGCCGGTGGCTGGTCGCACATGCCGATGCAGTTCGCCCACTCGACTGTGAACTCCCCGTCGGCCGTCGTGCCGCCGAACGGAACACCCAGCTCGCTGCTCAGCCGCTCGGCGACCTGGCGCGTCCCGGCCATCTCGCAGCTCAGCGTCCGGCACAGGTGGATCGTGTGCCGGCCGACGGCCTTCGTCCCGAGGAAGGCGTAGAACGTCACGACGCCCTGCACCTCGACCGGGGTGATGCCCAACCGGTCCGCGATGACCTGCATGGCGACGTCAGTGATCTCGTGACGCTGCACGCGCAGCTGCTGGAGGACCGGGATCAGCGCGCTGCGGTCCCCGCCGTGCTCGGCCACCAGCGTGTCGATGGCCTCGATCAGGTCCGTGTTCTCCACGGCGAGTTCCGCCGGCAGGGTCAGCATGTCGACTCCTCGGTCGAGCGGGCGCTCGCGTCGATGAACGTCCCGCGCGCGGTGTACTCGGTGTGCAGAAGGTGGTGGCTGGTGTGCCCGCACGGGCCGTCGGTGAGGAACTCGCCGTACAGCCTCAGCACGGCGGGGTTCTCGTGGCTCTTGCGTGCCCGGCCGGTCTCGCCGTAGTGGGCGTCCTCGGCGTAGATGGCCTTGGCTCGGGCCGCCCGGATCGCAGCGCTTGTCGGGATCGGCTGACCGCCGCCCCCGATGCACCCGCCCGGGCAGGCCATGAACTCGATGAAGTGGCACTCGGAGAACTTGCCACCCGCCTTGATGTCTTCCATGACCCGGTAGGCGTTGGAGGTTCCGTGCACGACGGCGACCTTCAGGGTCACCCCACGCAGCCAGTCCCAGTTGGGGACCAGGTGGGCGAGGATCTCCGGGACCGGGCCGACGGTGTCGGGAATCGTGATCTCGGCGTACTTGGCGCCCGCGAACCCGCGCACCGGGGTGATGTCGGCGTGGGTGAACAGGTCCTCGACCTTCAGCCCGGTGACGAACTCGATGACCGTGCGCAGCGCGGCCTCCATGACCCCGCCGGTGGCCCCGAAGATGACCCCGGAACCCGAGGCGGTGCCGAACGGGTCGTCGAAGTCCGACTCGGGCAGGTCGGGCAGGTTGATCCCTTGCTCACGGAGCATCTTGCCCATCTCGCGGGTGGTCAGCGCGTAGTCCACGTCCGGGTAGCCGGAGTCGGTCAGCTCCGGGCGGGAGGCCTCGAACTTCTTCGCTGAGCAGGGCATGAGCGAGACGCTGACCACGTCCGCGGGGTCGACGTCGTTGGCGTTGGCGTACCAGGTCTTGATCAGCGCCCCGAACATCTGCTGCGGACTCTTGCAGGTGGACACGTTCGGCAGGTACTCGGGGTACTTGTGCTCGATGTACTTGACCCAGCCCGGGCTGCACGAGCTGAACTGCGGAACCGGCTGGGTGGCGTCGCCCAGCACCAGGTTCTTGTACAGCCGCAACAACAGCTCGGTGCCCTCTTCGATGATCGTGAGGTCCGCACTGAAGTTGGTGTCGAAGACCTTGTCGAAGCCGATCTCCTTCAGGCCGGTGTTCAGCTGCCAGGTCATCGGGGTGCCCGGCTCCTGGCCGAACTCCTCACCGATCGCAGCGCGCGGCGCCGGTGCGGTCTGGATGACCACGTGCTTGGTGGGGTCCTCGATTGCGGCCCGCACCTCGTCGGTGTTGTCGACCGCGGTCAACGCCCCGGTGGGGCAGTGGTTTATGCACTGGCCGCAGTTGATGCACGACACGTCCGACAGCGGCAGTCCCAGGAAGGTGGAGATGGCCGTGGAGTCACCGCGGCCGACCACCCCCAGTACGCCGATCGCCTGCAGCTCGTTGCAGGTGCGCACGCAGCGCAGGCATTGGATGCACTTGTCCATGTTCCGCACGACCGAGGGGCCGAACGCGTCCAGGTTGCAACCCGACTCGGTGCGCTCGCCGAAGCGCAGGTAGTCGACGCCGTACTCGGCGGCCAGGTCCTGCAGCTCGCAATTGCCGTTGCGCGGGCACGTGCGGCACTCCCCGTAGTGCTCAGACACCATCAGACCGATGACGTCCCGGCGGGCCTGGGCGACCCGGGAACTGTGGGTCCTGATCTCCAGCGGCGCGGTGATCGGGAACGCGCAGCTGGGCTGGAGGTTGCGCTGCCCGGAGACCTCGACCACGCACACCCGGCAGACGCCGGCGGGAGGCAGGTCCGGGTGGTTGCACAGGGTCGGGATGCTCAGCCCGCACTGGCGCGCGGCGTCCAGGATGGAGGTACCGGCCGCGACGTCGACCTCGCGCCCGTCGATCGTGACGGACACGGTCTCGCGTTCAACCGTCGCGACGGGAGCGTCGCCCCCGGTCGTCTGGTCGCGTCCCGCGGGCTCCTGGGCACTCATGGTTGTGCTCTCCTTCTGCCGTCAGACGTTCGCGGGGGTGCGGCCGAGGATCTCGGCGCGGTAGTTCTCGACGATGGACAGGAAGACGTTGGGGCTGGACTGTCCCAGGCCGCACTTGGAGGCGATCTGCATCGTGCCGCCGAGCTTGCACAGCTCCTGCAGGCACTTGACCGAGCACTCGCCGCGCCGCAACATCCGGATCCCTTCCAGGATCTTGACGTTGCCCACCCGGCAGGGGGTGCACTGTCCGCAGGACTCGTCGACGAAGAACTCCTGGAAGTTCTCGGCGACCTCGAGCAGGTCGCGGTCCGGGCCGATGACGATCACGGCGCCGCCGGTGGACACGTCCTCGTAGCTGATCGCCCGGGAGAAGTCCGCTGCGGGGATGCACTTGCCGGAGGCACCGCCGACGACGACGGCCTTGGCGGCTGCGCCGCCTGCGGCTTCCAGCACCGCCTCGATGGTGATGCCGAGAGGGAACTCGTAGACGCCGGGGCGGGACACGTCACCGGAGATGGACAGCAGCTTGGGCCCGGTGGACCGTTCGGTTCCGATCGCAGCGAACCACTCCGCGCCCTTGGCCATGATCGCGGAGACCCACGCGAGAGTCTCCACGTTGTTCACCGTGGTGGGCGCCTCGTGCATGCCGGTGACGACGGGGAACGGCGGGCGGTTGCGCGGCTCGCCGCGACGGCCCTCAAGGCTCTCGAGGAGCGCCGTCTCCTCACCGCACACATACGCGCCAGAGCCCATCTGGATGCGGATGTCGAAGTTGAAGTCCGCGTCCCCCAGAATCGCGTCCCCCAGAAGGTCGGCCGAACGGCGTCGTGCAAGGCAGTCCTCGAGCGCCTGGCGCAGGTAGACGTACTCCCCGCGCAGGTACAAGATCCCCTCGCGTGACCCGATCGCGTACGCGGCGATCGTCATGCCCTCGAAGACCAGGTCGGGCAGGTCTGCCAGCAGCACCCGGTCCTTGAAGGTGCCCGGCTCGCCCTCGTCGGCGTTGCACACCACGTAGCGCAGACCCTCGGGGGCATGGGCGGCAGCGGCGAGCTGCCACTTCAGGCCGGTCGAGAACCCGGCTCCGCCGCGGCCCCTGATCCCGGACTCGCGGACGCTGGCGATCACCCCTGCCGGGTCGAGGGCCACCGCGGCTCGAAGTCCGGCCCCGGCCTCGACCGAGGCCAGCGTCATCGGCGTACGCACGCTCATCAGCCACACACTCCTTGTGCTACCCGTTCGCCCAGTGGCGCGCCCCTGGCACGCAGTGACGGTACGTCGAACCTACGTGCCGTCATACGCCAGCGCATGGGCCCTTCGGTCCGGCTTCAGCGGTCGGTGCGCGCGGCGTCCTCGTGCAGGGCAAGGAAGATCGAGTACGGCGTCCCGTCGGGGTCGGCCGGACGGTCCGCGTAGTCCTGGAGCACCTCGACCAGCCGGCGGTTGAGCTCGGCGAAGCCGGCGGCGTCGAGCCGGACACCGAGGCGCGCCATGTCGACGGTCGCCGGGTCGGCCTCGGCGACCTCCTCCAGGAAGGTCTCGATCAGCACGCGGTTGCCGCTGGGCCCGATCGGGGTCCGCCAGGACTTCCGGGTGGCCAGGTAGGGCACCTCGCGGGCGCCGCGCGTCCCGCGACGCTCGGGCTGGGCGGCAAGGAACCCCCGGTCGGCCAGCGTGCGCACGTGGTGGTACGTCGTGGCCGGGTCCTTGCCGAGTCGCGTGGCGATCTCCTTGTTGGTCATCGGCTCGTCGAGGCACAGCCGCAGGATGCGCATCCGCAGCACCGATGCGAGCGCGCGAGCGTCGGCCTCCACCTCCGCGGTGCGGGCTGCGTCATCCACGGGGTCCATTCTATCGTCAGTGATTGACATTCCCCAATCAGTGAAACATCCTGCACGGGTGAGCGCCCCCGCCCCCGCCGAACCCGCGACGTCGTCCCCTGCCCGACGTCGCTCGCTCGCCTTCCACCGCAACTTCCGTCAGCTGTGGGTCGGCGATGCGCTCGGCCAGTTCGGCGCGCAGCTCGCGATGCTCGCCCTGCCGATCTACGCCGTCAGCACCCTGCACGCGACCGCGTGGCAGATGGGCGCGCTCACCGCCGCAGAGACCGCAGCGTTCCTGCTGATCGGCCTGCCGGCCGGCGCGTGGGTCGACCGGATGCGCAAGCGGCACACCCTGATCGTTGCCGACCTGGTGCGGGCGATGGTGCTCGGCGTCGTCGTCGTCACGGCTCTCAGCGGGCACGGGTCGATGCCTCTGCTCTACGCGGCGGGCCTGGTGATGAGCGCGGCAACGGTGTTCTTCGACGTCTCCCACCAGAGCTACGTGCCGGGGCTGGTCGGGCTCGAGCACATCGTCGAGGGCAACTCCAAGCTGCAGGCCACGCAGTCGGTCGCCGCGGTTGTCGCGCCGGCCGTGGGTGGCATGTTGCTGCGGGTCGTCACCGCCCCCGCCCTGCTCGCGGGGACCGCCGTCACGTACCTGGCGTCCGCGACGTTCGTCGGCCGGATCCGGCATGAGGAGGTGCTCCCGGCGCGGGAAGACCGACGACCGCTGCGCGTCGAGATCGCGGAGGGGCTGCGGTTCGTCGTCCGCGAGCCGCTGCTGCGCCGGATCGTCGCCTGCACATCGCTCGGCAACTTCTCCGGCGCCACCGCCGGCGCGCTGACGGTCATCTACGCCCTGCGCGTACTCGGCCTGGACGCGCCAACGCTCGGCCTGGTCTTCTCAGCCTCGAGCGTCGGCGGGATCGTCGGCGCCGTGCTCGCGGACCGGCTGGCCCGGTGGGTCGGCGAGGGTCGGTCGGTCGCGTACTCCGCGGTCTTCTGGGCGCCCGCCACCGCGCTGACGCCGCTCGCACTCCCGCTTGCCGACGCCGGGATCCCACCGGCGCTCACGATGATCGCCGCAGGCGCGATGTCGAGCTTCCTCGCAGTCGCGTACAACGTCTCGCAGGTGAGCTTCCGGCAGCGGCTCTGCCCGCCGGCACTGCTCGGGCGGATGAACGCCTCCGTGCGGTTCATCGTCTGGGGAACCCTGCCGCTCGGCGGGCTGCTCGGCGGCTTCCTCGGCACCCACCTCGGGGTGGTGCCGACCCTCTGGGTCGGGGTCGCCGGATCAGCGCTCGCGTGTCTGCCGGTGGTGCTCTCGCCACTGATCCGGATGCGGGACCTGCCGGGGCGACCGGACGAGGCGATCGACGTCGTGGCCGACGCTCGGCGATGAGGCCGTCGGCCGTCAGCCGTCGGGGCTACAGGTCGTAGGTGACAACGAACGGCGCGTGGTCACTGAACCGCTCCGCCCACGACGGCGCCCGGTCCACCTGGGCCGACACCGCGGCGTCGGCCATCGACGGCGAGGCGACCTGGTAGTCGATCCGCCATCCGGCGTCGTTGTCGAACGCCTTCCCGCGCCAGGACCACCAGGTGTACGGGCCGGGACCATCGCCGCCGAGCCGTCGACCGAGGTCGACCCAGCCCAGCTCGTCGAACCACCAGTCCAGGTAGGCACGCTCCTCGGGCAGGAACCCGGCAGCCTTGAGGTTCCCCCTCCAGTTCTTCAGGTCGACGCTCCGGTGCGCGATGTTCACATCCCCGCCGACGACGGCGCGCCCGCCCCCCGCGCACAGCATGGCCATCCGGGCGGTGACCAGCTCCAGGAAGGCGTACTTCTCCCCCATCGACGGGGTACCGAGCGTGCCCGAGTGGACGTATGTCGAGACGACCGTGAGGGCGCCGCCGTCGGGCAGCTCCAGGTCGGCCTCGACCCAGCGGCCGGTGTTGCCCGGGACGCCCTGGTCCAGGCCGATCCGGACGGCGCGGATGGGCGGCCGGGAGGCGATGGCCACGCCGGACCGCCCCTTGATCTCGCACTCCGCATGCGCGAGATCCCAGGTGTCGGTGTCGAGGTGGTCGCGCAGGTGCTCGTCGCCGGCCCTGGTCTCCTGCAGCAGCAGGACGTCGGGGCGCCGGGCCTCGAGCCAGTCCCCCATACCCCGGCGGAACGCCGCGCGGATCCCGTTGACGTTCACCGTGGCGATCGTGAGCACCCGGCCATCAAACCCCATCCGGACCGCGACTCCGCGTGCCCGCCGCCGCCCGCCGCCGTGGCGCATGGCGCTACGTTGTACGCAGCTGCGCACCGCACGGGTCGGAGGCCTTCATGCCCGCTGAACGACATCGCCGTCTGGCCACTGCCGTGCTCTGCGCGATCGGAGCGGTCGCGGGGCTGATCGTCGCCGTGATCGTCGTGCTGAACCTGCACATCGTCGCGGGCCTGGAGGAGGGCTACGCGGCCACTCCGGCCCAGGTCGTCGACCACTCCCCCGTCCTCGCCGCGGTCGATGCCGTGTTCCTTGTCGCGACCCCGATGCTCGGCGTGCTCGTTGCGCTCTGGATCCTGCGGCGCGTTCGCCGATCCGTGCCGCGGTAACCCCACCGTCTCGAGCTCACGGCGGTTCAGCCGAGCGCTGCCTCGGCGGCCTCCACCACGTTGGCCAGCAGCATCGCGCGGGTCATCGGCCCGACGCCGCCGGGGTTGGGCGAGAGCCAGGCCGCCACGTCCCGCACGGCCGGGTCGACATCCCCCACCAGACGGGCCTTGCCGGTCTCCTCGTCGACCACCCGAGACACGCCCACATCGAGCACCACCGCACCGGGTGCCACGTCCTCGGCCCGCACGATGCCGGGCACGCCCGCTGCCGCCACGATCACGTCCGCCCGCCGCAGGTGCGCGGACAGGTCCCGCGTCCCGGTGTGCGTGAGCGTCACCGTTGCGTTGTGCTCGCGACGGGTGAGCAGCAGCCCGATCGACCGGCCGACGGTCGTCCCCCGGCCCACCACCACGACGTTCTTGCCGGCCAGCGCGATCTGGTAGCGGGCCAGCAGCTCAAGGACGGCCCGCGGCGTGCAGGGCAGCGGGGAGTGGATCGGCCCGTTGACCCGGAGCACCAACCGGCCGAGGTTCGTCGGGTGCAGGCCGTCGGCGTCCTTCGCCGGATCGATCCGCTCGAGGATCGCGTTGGTGTCGATCCCCTTGGGCAACGGCAGCTGGACGATGTAGCCGGTGCAGGCCGGGTCGGCGTTCAGCCGGTCCACCGCGGCCTCGATCTCGGCCTGGGAGGCATCGGCCGGCAGGTCAACGCGGATGGAGGCGATGCCGACCTCCGCGCAGTCCCGGTGCTTGCCCGCGACGTACGTCTGCGATCCCGGGTCGTCCCCCACCAGCACGGTCCCCAGCCCGGGCACGACGCCGCGCTCCCGCAGCACCGCCACCCGCTCCGCCAGCTCCGCCTTGACCGCGGCCGCGACGGCCTTGCCGTCGAGGATCCGCGCGCCGGACACCGCCGCCGCCCCCTCGCTCACTGCTGCAGGCCCGGGTACAGCGGGAACGCCGCGGTCAGCTTCGCCACCCGGGCTCGCAACGCCTCGACGTCGGCAGACAGGCCGTCCACCAGTGCCGTGGCGACGATGTCCGCCACCTCGCGGAACTCCGGTTCCCCGAAGCCGCGAGTGGCCAGCGCCGGGGTGCCGATCCGCAGACCCGAGGTCACCCGCGGCGGGCGCGGGTCGAACGGCACGGCGTTCCGGTTGACGGTGATCCCTGCGTCGTGCAGCAGGTCCTCGGCCTGCTGGCCGTCAAGGGTCGAGTCGCGCAGGTCCACCAGGACCAGGTGCACGTCCGTGCCACCGGTGAGCACCGAGACACCTGCGGCAGCCACGTCGGGGGCGTTCAGCCGCTCGGCCAGGATCGTGGCACCGTCCAGCGTCCGCTGCTGGCGGTCCCGGAACCCCTGGGTCCCGGCGATCTTGAAGGCCACCGCCTTCGCCGCGATCACGTGCATCAACGGGCCGCCCTGCTGGCCCGGGAACACCGCGGAGTCGATCTTCTTGGCATGCTCCGCGCGGCACAGGATGAAGCCGGACCGCGGGCCGCCGATCGTCTTGTGCACGGTCGAGGAGACGACGTCGGCGTGCGGAACGGGCGACGGGTGCAGGTCCGCGGCCACCAGGCCGGCGAAGTGCGCCATGTCCACCCACAGGGCGGCGTCGACCTCGCGGGCGATCTCGGCGAAGGCCGCGAAGTCCAGCTGCCGGGAGTAGGCGGACCAGCCGGCGATGATCACCCGCGGCCGGTGCTCGAGGGCCTTGGCGCGCACGACGTCCATGTCCACCCGAAACGTCTGCGGGTCAACCCCGTAGGACGCGACATCGTACAGCTTGCCGGAGAAGTTGATCTTCATGCCGTGGGTCAGGTGACCGCCGTGGGCCAGCTCGAGTCCGAGGATCCGGTCCCCCACATTGGCCAAGGCGTGCAGCACCGCGGCGTTCGCCTGGGCGCCGGCATGCGGCTGGACGTTGGCGTGCTCGGCACCGAACAGCTCCTTTGCCCGGGTGCGGGCGAGCTCCTCGGCGATGTCCACCTGCTCGCAGCCGCCGTAGTAGCGCTTGCCCGGGTAGCCCTCGGCGTACTTGTTGGTGAGCACCGAGCCCTGGGCCTGCAGGACGGCGCGGGGCACGAAGTTCTCGCTGGCGATCATCTCCAGCGTCTCGCGCTGGCGGGTCAGCTCGCCGTCCAGGACGGCGGCGATCTCGGGGTCCACCTGGGACAGCGGCTGGTCGAGGATCGAAGTCTCGAGGGGTGTCTGGGAGGTCATGTCTCTCCTTGCGGAATCAGCAGTGCGGGCCCGCCGGGCACGCACACTCTCGGTGTGGGTGACCCGGAGCCCAGGCGTACGACCCGTGGTCGGCTGCTGCGTCGCTCCCCGGTGGTGGCCCACCTGTTCCGCCAGTCGCGACCCTGCCCAGGGTAGCAAGGCACGGCAACGCCGTACGCCGGGATATCCCCCGACGCCGGCTCGCGCTCGCGCCCGCACCCCCAGCCGACGTCCCAGGCACCCCCAGCCGACGTTTCGCTCGGATCTGTGCGTCTGGCGCACAGATCCGAGCGAAACAACCGCACCTGCCTGAACGCCCACAGGCGTGGCTGTGGGCGAGGGCGGACGTCAGCGGTCGGCGGGCTCCGCGCCCTCGGCAGCGCCGTCGGTCTGGGCCTCAGCCTGAGCCTCAGCCTGAGCCTCAGCCTCGGCCTCGTCGTCCGCCGCGGCCGGCGCGCCGCCGTCGCCGATGATCCGGCGCAGGTAGGCGTAGGTCAGGTCGCCGGCCGTCTCGTCGTACTCGTGCTGGTAGCCGTGCTTGGTGTACATGGTGATGTTCTGCACCGAGTCCCGGCCGGTGAACACCCAGACCTCGGAGGTCTCCGGTGGCAGGTACGGCGGGATCGCGAGCAGCAGCTGGGTGCCGATCCCCTTGCCCTGCAGGTCCGGGACCACCGCGAGGCGACCCAACGTGGCCTTGGTGCCGTCGACCTCGACCCGGATCGACCCGACCAGCCGGTGGCCGAGCCAGGCACCGAGGGTGACGACGTCGGTGCGGTCCAGGTCCGCGCGCAGCTCGTCCATGGTCTGGGTCAGCGGGGGGATGTTCGGGTCATCGTACACCTGCGCCTCGCTGACGAACGCGGCGCGGCGCACGGTCAGCAGCTCACCGGCCTCGTCCTGGTCGACGACGTCGATCCTCACCTCGGGCGCGTCCATGCGCCTCATCGTGGCATCACATCCGCGACGACCGCGACCGACGCTCCGCTCCCGGGTGCGGCTCGCCGTCGGGGAACAGGGCGAACACCCACAGCGCGACCGCGGGCAGGTCGACGCCAAGCGCCCGCCCGTGGACCGCGAGGACTACCCTCAGCCCTCGTGAGCGACCACCGCACCGACCCCGACGCCGCCCAGGCCGAGGCCGGCACCCCGACCCACTGGGTGCTGAGCCTGTCCTGCCCGGACCGGCCCGGCATCGTGCACGCGGTCGCTGGGCTGCTGGCCGAGCACGGCGGGAACATCACCGAGTCCCAGCAGTTCGGCGACCAGGTCAGCGGCCTGTTCTTCATGCGGGTCCAGGTGGAGTCGACGGCGTCCCGGACCGAGCTGACCGCCGCGCTGGGAGCCCTCGCACCGCGGTTCTCGATGACCTGGCAGCTGGACGTCGTCGGGCGGCCGATGCGGACCCTCGTCATGGTCTCCACAGCCGCCCACTGCCTGAACGACCTGCTGTTCCGCCAGCGGTCGGAGGGCTTGCCGGTGGACATCGTCGCAGTGGTCGACAACCACACCGACCTCGCCGGGCTGGCCGATTTCTACGGCATCGCGTTCCATCACGTACCGGTGACACTCGACAAGGCAGCGGCCGAGGCGCGACTGCTCGAGCTGGTCGACGAGCTGGACGTCGAGCTGGTGGTCCTCGCCCGCTACATGCAGATCCTGTCCGACGACCTCTGCCGCACCCTGCCCGGCCGGATCATCAACATCCACCACTCGTTCCTGCCCAGCTTCAAGGGCGCCCGGCCCTACGCCCAGGCGAAGGACCGGGGGGTCAAGCTGATCGGCGCGACGGCGCACTACGTCACCGCCGCGCTGGACGAGGGCCCGATCATCGAGCAGGACGTCGAGCGGGTGGACCACACCAAGAGCGTCGAGGACATGGTGGCGCTCGGTCAGGACGTCGAGCGCCGGGCCCTGGCCCGCGCGGTGCGTTGGCACGCCGAGCACCGGGTGCTGCTGAACGGCCACCGGACCATCGTGTTCCGCTGAGCAAGGTCGCCCCAGCCGGCCCGACGGCGCGCCGCCGCACCGTCAGCGCGTCGTCCCCCGGTCGCGCCGCGACACCGCGTCGACGGTGACCGCGAGCGCCAGCACCAGCCCGGTAACGATGTAGCGAGCCGACCCGTCCGCGTTGAGCAGGGTCAGTCCGCTGGAGATCGCCTGGATCACCAGCACACCGAGGACCGCCGAACAGGCTGGTCCCGCCGATCACCGCCGCGGCGATCGCGGTGAGGTTCGTGTCCGAACCGCCGGTCCCCTGGTTGGCCGCCGCAAGCCGACCCGCGGAGAGCACACCGGCAAGGGCCGCCAACGCGGTACAGGCCGCGAAGGCGGACACATAGACGCGACGCACGGGGTAGCCGGCCCGCCGGGCCGAGTGCACGTTGCTGCCGATGGCGCGCATCGACCGCCCCCACCGGGTGCGCCGCAGGAGCATGTCCGCCACCACGACCAGGCCGATGAAGAGCACGACCATCGCGCCGATGCCGCGGTTGAGGTTGAGGTACCACACGGGCACCGCCACCACCACGGCCAGCAGCGCGGTGCGCGCGAGCACCTCGGCGGCCGGCCGGATGGGCAGCTGGGCCAGCTCCCGGCGTCGGCGCTCCTGAAGTCGGGACGCCGCGTACCCGACGACGACGGCCCCGACCACGACGTAGGACACCACCGGGTGCAGGAAGGTCTGCTGGGTGAACCGGACCAGCCAGGACTCGTACGGCAGGTTGACCGAGCCGGTGTCACCGAGCACCTGGACCTGCAGGCCGACGGCGACCAGCAGGCCAGCAAGGGTGATCACGAAGCTGGGCACACCCAGCCGGGTGAACAGCCAGCCGTATCCCGCACCGAGGGCGGCACCGAGCGCGACGGCCACGAGCACCGCGACGACCAACGACCAGCCCTGCTGCATGAACCCCACCGCCACAACTGCCGCGGCGAGCCCGCTGACCGCCCCGACGGACAGGTCGATCTGTCCGACCAACAGCACCAGCACCACGCCGAGGGTGAGGATCCCCGTGGTGGCGGACTGCAGGGTGAGGTTGACGAGGTCGTCCGGGGAGAGGAAGACACCGTTCAGCGCCTGGAACACCAGGGCGATCACGACCAGGGCCACCACGACGGGCGCCGAGCCCAGGCCGCGGTCGCGCCAGACGCCCTGCTGCCAGGGGGCGCTCCGGGTGAGCCCGAGCTGGTTGATCGCGCTCATGACGACCCTCCTCCTGCCCCGCGGGGCGGACTGACCCCGGTCACCGCGGCGATGATGTCCTCGTAGCGCGCGGTCTCGGCGTCGAACTCCCCGTTCAGCCGGCCACGCCGCAGCACCACGACGCGGTCGGCGACCGCCTGGACGTCGGCCATGTTCTGGCTCACCAGGACCACGCCGTACCCACGGTCACGAACTCGTTCGATGAGGGTGAGCACCTCGGCCGTCTGGGTCACGCCCAGTGCGGCCGTCGGCTCGTCGAGGACGAGCACTCGTGGCTCGCCGAGCAGTGCCCGCGCGATCGCGACGGCCTGCCGTTGCCCACCGGACAGGGTCGAGGTGGCCGCCCGCAACGAGGGCACCCGAGCGGCGAGCTTGCCGAGCAGGTTCCAGGCCTCGCGCTCCATGCCGACCTCGTCCAGGAGCACACCGCGGCGCAGCTCCTGGCCGAGGAAGAGGTTCTCGACCACGTCGAGGTCCTCGCACAGGGCAAGGTCCTGGAACACCGTGGCGATGCCGAGCCGGCGCGCCAGCCCAGGGGAGCTGAGCCGCACCTCCTGGCCGTCGACGACCACCTCCCCGGCGTCCGGCACCAGGGCACCGGCCATCACGGCAACGAGGGTGGACTTGCCGGCGCCGTTGTCACCGACCACTGCGGCCACCTCGCGAGCGTGCACGTCCAGGTCGACGTCGACCAGCGCCCAAACGGCACCGAAGCTGTGGGTGATGCCGCGCAGCGAGAGCACAGGGGGGTCCGTGGTCACGTGTCGCCCTCCTCGAGGAGCCCGATGTCCAGGCACGCCTGCCGGTAGGCCGACGTGCAGATCTGTTCGACAGTGAGGACGCCGCCATGCACGATGACGGACGCCACGTTCTCGCGGGTCACCGCCACCGGGGTGAGCAGCACCGCCGGCACACCCTCGACGCGCGCCGTGCCGACCGGCAGCTCGCCCCGGAGCAACCGCACGGCGAGCTCGGCGGCCATCCGGGCCTGCTGACTGATCGCCTTGTACACGGTCATGTACTGGTCGCCCGCAACGATCCGCTGCACGGCAGCGAGCTCGGCGTCCTGGCCGGTGACCGGCGGGACGGGGTCGAGGCCCGCGGCGCGCATCGCGGAGATCGCACCGGCGGCCGTGCCATTGTTGGCGGCGCCGACGCCGATCACCCGGCGGCCGAACTGGGTGAGCTGGTCCTCGACCCACTCCCGTGCCTTGTCCGGGCTCCAGTCCGGCGTGTCGTACTCGGCGAGCACCGGCACGCCCGCACCTGCCAGCACCGCGGTCACGCCTGCCTTGATGTCTGCGGCGTTGGGGTCCGTCGATGCGCCGTTCACGAGCAGCACGCCCTGGCCCGGCGCGAGGTCCGACCCGACGGCGTCCACCAGGGCCTCACCCTGCAGGTGGCCCACCCGCTCGCCGTCGCACGCGACGAAGTAGTCGAGCGGGGCGCCGGAGATGAACCTGTCGTAGGCGATCACCGCGACGCCCCGTTCGGCAGCCGTTGTCACGATGCTGCGCGCAGCGACGGCGTCCACCACGTCGAGCACGAGCACGCCGGCGCCCTGGGTCAGGGCCGACTCCGCCTGCTGCTGCTGGCGCGCGGCGTCCTAACCCGCGTTCGCGTACACCACCCGGCAGTCCGGGCACCGCTGGCCGACCACGTGCTCGAACTCGGGCCGGTCGATGCTCTCGTAGCGGGAGGTCTTGGACTCGGGCAGCAGCAGGGCGATCGTGCCCGGTCCGTCGTCGGCTGCGTCCGTCGGGTTGCCCGGCACACAGCCGGCCGCGAGCACCACCACGACGCCGAGCAGGACGCCGACCCGGACGCGCACCCGGGCGGCAACGAAGCTGCGGGTCGGGGTCACGAGACACCCACCGGCGTGACGACCACCTGCGCCGTCTCGACCGCGAGGGCAAGGGCCCCGCGGACCTCCGCCTGGTCACCGAGCATCGCCAGCTCCACCGGGACCGGCCCGGCCGAGCCCCGCATGACGCGCGCGCGCAGCACCTCGCGCAGCGGTCCCATCAGGATCTCGCCGGCATGCGCCAGCTCGCCGCCGACCACCACCATCTCCGGGTCGAGCAAGGTGCAGGCCATCGCCAGTGCCGCGCCCAGACGCCGACCGGCGTCTGCCAGCACCGCTTCGAGCGCGACGTCGCCGTCCTGGGCCCTGACGACCACATCGCGCAGGGCGAGGTGCCCGTAGGTCGGGTGCAGCCCCGCGAGCAGCGCGGCGGCACCGGTGGTGGCCTCCACGCACCCGCTGTTCCCACATCGGCAGGGGATGCCCTCGGGATCGAGGACGACGTGGCCCAGCTCGCCAGCCAGGCCGCTGCGACCGTGCAGCACCCGCCCGTCGATCACCACGCCCATGCCAAGGCCGTGCGACGCCCGGAGGTACACCACGCTGCGCAGCCCGCGCGCGGCGCCGAGCCGGATCTCCGCGAGCGCCCCGAGGTTGGCGTCGTTGTCCACCCGGACCGGGACACCCAGGCGGCTACCGAGCACGTCCGGCACGACGACGCCGTCCCAGCTGCGCAGCACCCCCGACGCGGAGACCGTCCCGGTGGCGATGTCCACCGGAGCGGGCAACCCGACGCCCACAGCGAGCACCTCGCTCATGCTGGCGCCGACGGAGTCGACCATCTCCTCCACCAGCAGCGCCGCCCGGTCCAGCCCGCTGTCCGCGCGGTGCTCGGGTGGCAGCGGAAGGCGCTGCTCGGCGATCACGCGCTGGGTGACGTCGGCCAGCATCGCGCGCAGAGAGCGTTCGGCGAAGTGGATGCCGGCGACCAGCCCGAGGTTGCGCGCGAGGGTGACCAGCTGCGCCCGTCGGCCGCTGCGGGAGGTCGGCGTGGTGCTCAGCACCCCGGCGGCCGTGAGCTCCTTGACGATGTTCGAGACGGTCGCGGCGGACAACCCGGTGACGCCGGCGAGCTCCACCTGGGTGATCGAACCCCGCTGCTGGACGACGGTGATCACTCGCGCGCGATTGGCCTCCCGCAGCGACGTCTGCGAGCCAGGCGGGACCCGATCCTTGGGCACGCCAGAGGATAGCGCGGTATTGCGTCCACTTCTTGACGCCAACCCTCTAGACGCCAACCCTCTACAGGGGTTGTATGGACGTCGGAGGTTGGTTGGGGTGCGACCGCGCACCCACCCCGCGCAAGCGGCACCGACCCGGATTACGGCGATGGAGGCGTAGGACGGACATGCGCATACACAGGGAGTTCACCGGCCTGGTTGCCGGGGCCGCTGCGGTCAGCCTGCTGCTCGCAGCATGCAGCGGCAACGACAACGACAGCAACGCCACCCCCGGCGCCAGCACCACCGCCGGCGCCGCAACCCAGGTCGAGGTCTTCACCTGGTGGACCTCGGGCGGCGAGAAGGCCGGCCTCGACGGACTGGTCGCGACCCTGGCCGACAAGTACCCGAACGTCGAGTTCATCAACGGTGCCGTTGCCGGTGGTGCCGGCTCCGCGGCCAAGAACCTGCTGCAGTCCCGACTCCAGGCCAACGACCCGCCGGACACCTTCCAGTCGCACGCGGGCATGGAGCTGAACGACTACATCCAGGCCGGTCAGGTCCAGGACATCAGCAACCTGTACACCGAGTTCGGCCTGACCGACGTCTTCCCCCAGGACCTGCTCGACCTGCTGACGGTCGACGGGAAGATCTACTCGGTCCCGGCGAACATCCACCGCTCCAACATGGTGTGGGCGAACCCGACGGTCCTCACGGACGCCGGACTTGACCCCACGGCGACCTACGCCAGCATGGACGAATGGTTCGCCGCCATGGACAGCGTGCAGGCAGCCGGCCAGACGGCGCTGTCGGTCGCAACCACCTGGACCCAGGTCAACCTCCTGGAGACAGTCCTGATGGCCGACTTCGGAGCTGACGGCTACGTCGGCCTCTGGGACGGGTCCACCGACTGGGCCGGGAGCGAGATGACCGCGGCCCTGCAGGACTTCGAGAAGCTGATCTCCTACACCAACACCGACCGTGACGGTCTGGACTGGCCCGACGCCGCCCAGATGGTCATCGACGGCACCGCGGCCTTCAACGTGATGGGCGACTGGGCCGCCGGCGAGTTCGACGCCCAGAGTCTGACCGCCGGAACCGACTACATCTACTTCCCGGTTCCCGGCACGGACGGGATGTTCGGCTTCCTTGCCGACTCCTTCACGCTGCCGGTCGGCGCCCCGCACCCGGATGGTGCCAAGGCCTGGCTGGATGTCGTGGGCTCGCTCGAGGGCCAGACCGCGTTCAACGTCGCCAAGGGCTCCATCCCGGCCCGCACCGACGCCGACCCGAGCAAGTTCACCGAGTACCAGCAGAGCGCGATCGCGGACTTCGCGTCCGACACCATCGTGCCGTCGCTGGCGCACGGCGCTGCCGCTCCGACGGCCGTTGTCACCGCGATCTCCGACGCGGTGAGCAAGTTCACGACGGGCGGCTCCGACCTGGCGACGTTCCAGGACGAGCTGGTCGCAGCTGTCGGCTGAGAGCAGTGGTGGGGGGGGGGCGGCCGGCGGGGGGCCCCCCCCCCCCCCCCCCGGGCCCCCCC
>JBBRCL010000010.1:0-66261 GCA_038204895.1 Actinomycetales bacterium
GTCGCCATTGCTGAGCTGCCAGCGCCAGTGCTGAAGGGGGGTGGGGGGGGGGGGGGGGGGTTGGGGGGGGGGGGGGGGGGGGGGGGGGGGGGGGGGGGGGGGGCTCGGGCTGGCGCGGCAGCCCAGGTGGGTGCAGGGGCAGGCGCGGCCGCGGCAGTCGGGGCAACGGGACGTCGATGGGGCGCCTCGGCCACCGGGGTCGCGCCGGCACCCGCCACGGCCGCGGCGGCTGCGGCTGCGGCTGCGGCCGCGCGCTCCCGCAGGTCGCGGCGCGACAACAGCTGGGGCGCCGGCTCGGCAACCACCGGCGCGCCGGCGCCGCCACCCGCGCCCGTCGACCCGACCGGCTGCTCGCCGGAGAGACGTCGCCGCTCCTCTTCGCGGCGGCGGCGTCGCTCGCCCCACTCGGTTTGGGTCTGCTCAGACATCCTGACCTCGATACAGCTGGTGCTTGGCGATGTACTGGACCACCCCGTCCGGGACCAGGTACCAGACGGGTTCCCCGGCCTGTGCCCTGGCACGGCAGTCCGTCGACGAGATCGCCAGGGCCGGGACCTCCAGCGTGCTCACGGCGCCCTCGGGGATGCCGGCGGTGGACAGGGTGTGCCCGGGTCGGCTCACGGCGACCAGGTGCGCCATCTCCCACAGCGAGCCGGCGTCCTTCCAGGACATGATCTGCTCGATGGCGTCCGCGCCGCTGATGAAGAACAGGTCAGCGCCCGGGCGCTCGGCCCGCAGCTCCCGCAGCGTGTCGACGGTGTAGGTCAGACCCGGCCGGTCGATGTCCACCCGCGAGACCGTGAACCGGGGGTTCGAGGCGGTCGCGATCACGGCCATCAGGTACCGGTGCTCGGCCGGGGTGACATCGGGTTGCTGCTTGAGCGCCGGCCGCCCGGTGGGGACGAAGATCACCTCGTCGAGCGACAGCTTGGCAGCGGCCTCGCTGGCGGCGACGAGGTGACCGTGGTGGATGGGGTCGAAGGTTCCGCCCATCACACCGATCCTCGGCCTCTGTTCCGTCATCGCCTACGCCTGTCCTCCGTCGCTGTGGTTCGCGTGCCAGTACCTTGCCCCGTGTGGATGCCGCCGGTGCTCCGCCTCAGTTGCGGTTCCCCACGTTCCGGAACGCGTACGCCACCACCAGCAGCGCCAGGAGCACCCCGAAGGCGATCACACCGACGCCCGCCGGCGCGATCCGGAGCTCCGTCGAGACCGCCCCTCCGGCGGCCAGCAGGGCAGCGTGCACGTCGACCTCCCGGGTGGCTCACGTCCCGCAGGTGCGGGGGACACAGCGGACGGTCCAGTGTCGCATGCCGGGCAACGGCACCGGCACCGGCGGAGATACCGCAGCGGGTGAGATCAGGGCAGCACGGACCGCCTCGGATGCTCCGAACGGGTGATCCGGCGCCAGGCCGACGACGGCCGGCGGGTCAGGCCCGGACCTGGCCCTCGCCGTGCACGATCCACTTGGTGGTGGTCAGCTCGGTCAGGCCCATCGGGCCGCGCGCGTGCATCTTCTGGGTCGAGATGCCGATCTCGGCCCCCAGGCCGAACTGTCCGCCGTCGGTGAACCGGGTCGAGGCGTTGACCATGATCACGGCCGAGTCCAGCGCCGCAACGAACCGGTCCGACGCCGCCAGGTCCCCGGTCACGATCGCCTCGGTGTGCCCGGTCGACCAGGTGCGGATGTGCTCGATCGCAGCCTCCAGGTCGTCGACCACGCGGACGGCCAGGTCCATCGACAGGTACTCGGTCGTCCAGTCCACCTCGGTCGCCGGCAGCACCACGACACCCTCGGGCGCCAGTGCGGCCGTCCGGTCGTCGCCATGCAGCCGCACACCAGCACCGGCCAGCGCGGCCAGCACGTCCGGCAGCACCCGCGCGGCGGCGTCGGCATGCACCAGCAGCGTCTCTGCCGCGTTGCAGACCCCGACCCGCTGGGTCTTGGAGTTCATCACGATGCCGATGGCCATCGCCCGATCGGCGCTCGCGTCCAGATACACGTGGCAGTTGCCGACACCGGTCTCCACGACCGGCACGCTGGCCTCGCGGACCACCGTCTGGATGAGGTCGGCACCGCCGCGCGGCACCAGCAGGTCGACCAGCCCGCGGGCGTGCATCAGGGCCACCGCGCCGGCTCGGCCGTACGCGTCGACGGACTGGATGGCGTCCGCCGGCAGACCCACGCGGGTGAGGGCCTCACGGAGTGCCCGCACGATCACGGAGTTGGAGCCGGAAGCGGCCGAGCCACCCCGCAGGATCGCTGCGTTCCCGCTCTTCAGGGCGAGCCCCGCCGCGTCGACCGTCACGTTGGGCCGAGCCTCGTAGATCATCCCGACGACGCCCATCGGCACCCGCACCTGCTGCAGCCGCAGCCCGTTGGGCAGGGTGGAGCCCCGCACCATCTCGCCGACCGGGTCGGGCAACGACGCGACCTCGCGCAGGGCGTCGGCGATCCCGGCGACCCGCGCCGTCGTGAGGGTGAGCCGGTCCAGCAGACCGGCGGAGACGCCGTTCGCCTGCCCACGCTCGAGATCGACGGCGTTGGCGGAGACGATCTCCGGCGCGGCGGCCACCAGGGCGTCCGCCATGGCGTGCAGCGCGGTGTCCTTGGTCGCGCGGGTGGCCCCGGCGAGCTCACGGGCGGCAGCTCGGGCCCGGCGGGCGATGGCGAAGACGGCGTCGCGGACGTCGTCGGGCACCGCGGCACCGGAGGCCGGGGCTGGATCGGTGGTGGTCATCCCCGCAGGATAGGCACTAGCCGTCGTGGGCGACGAGCACCAGGTCGTCGCGGTGGACCACCTCGCGGTCGTAGCCGACGCCCAGCTGCTCGCGGAGCTCCCGGGTGGACCGGCCCAGCAGGTCCGGCAGCTCGCTCGCCGCGAACGCCACCAGGCCCCGCGCGACGACGTCACCGCCGGTGGTGACCAGCTCGACCGGCTCGCCTGCCTCGAACTCGCCCTGCACCGCCAGGATCCCCGCAGGCAGCAGCGACGTGCGACGGTCCACCACTGCTCGGACCGCGCCGTCGTCCAGCACCAGCCGGCCGTGCGGGGTCGCCACATGCTCGAGCCAGAGCATCCGGGTCGACCGTCGGCGTCCGGTCACCGCGAACCAGGTGCCCACCGGCTCACCGGCCAGCGCGGCCTCGGCGTGCTCCGCACAGGTCAGGACCACCGGGATCCCCGACCCTGTCGCGATCGCCACCGACGCCAGCTTGGTCACCATGCCCCCGGTGCCGACGCGACTCCCCTTGCCACCGATCACGACGTCCGCCAGGTCGGCAGGACCGCGCACGACGCTCATCCGCCGGGCGCCGGGCCGGCTCGGTGGGCCGTCGTAGAGCCCGTCGACGTCACTGAGCAGCACCATCGCGTCAGCCCGGACCAGGTGCGAGACCAGGGCGGCCAGATGGTCGTTGTCGCCGAACCGGATCTCGTCCGTCGCCACCGTGTCGTTCTCGTTCACCACCGGCACGACGCCGAGCGCGAGCAGTCGCTCAAGGGCCCGCTGGGCGTTGCGGAAGTGGATCCGCCGCACGGTGTCCTCGGAGGTGAGCAGCACCTGGCCGACCCGCAGCCCATGCATCGCGAACGCCTCGGTGTAGCGGGCGATCAGCAGACCCTGCCCGACCGAGGCAGTGGCCTGCGCCGTCGCCAGGTCGCGGGGGCGCGAGGTGAGACCGAGCGGGGCGAGCCCCGCCGCGATCGCACCGGACGTCACCAGCACCACCTGGCCACCAGCCAGCCGACGCCGCGCGAGGACGGCCACCAGGGTGCGCAGGGCCTCGACGTCCAGGCGGCCGTCGTCACCGGTCAGCGAGGAGGAACCGACCTTGATCACGATGCGCCGGGCGTCGCCGAGCGCGCGACGGTCGGTCAGGTGAGGGCTCACGGCCGCCATTGTCCCGCGCGATGGGCGCGCTCCGGGTGACCGGCTCGCAGGGTGGTCGCCTGGCTGACCCGCCGGACTCCACCAAGGGCCGGCGACCCGAGGCGGCAACAAAGGTTGACGACAGGGCAATCGTCAACCTAGGCTGACGGCATGACGAAGACCGCAACGGCTGACCTCGTCGGCGACGGCACGAACCCGGACCCTGCCGTCGGCCTACGCGCCGTCGCGGCCCTGCGCCGGTTGACCGAACAGCTCGAGGACCTCCAAGTGGGCAACGCCCGCAGCCGTGGCTGGTCCTGGGCGCAGATCGCCACGGTGCTGGGTGTCTCCAAGCAGGCGGTGCACAAGAAGCACGCGCGGCGCACGCCGCCGACCGGAAGGACCGTGTGATGTTCGAACGCTTCACCAGAGCCGCTCGCGAGACCGTGATCGGTGCCCAGGAACAGGCGCTCCGCCTGCAGCACACCGGGGTCGGCGCTGAGCACCTGCTGCTGGCCGTGCTCGCGCAGCCCGACACCACAGGGGCCCGGGCGCTGCGCTCCCTCGGGGTCGTCCCTGCCGACGTCGCCGCACAGGTCGCCCCACGCGGTGCGCTCGACGAGGCCGCCCTGCGCGCGCTCGGGATCGACCTGGCCGAGGTGCGCCGCCGCGTGGAGGAGGCCTTCGGCCAGGGCGTGCTCGACGCCGAGCCGCGCCGGACGGGCCGGCAGGGCCGGCAGGCGCTCCGTCGCCACGTCCCGTTCACGCGATCCGCCAAGAAGGCCCTTGAGAGCGCGCTCCGCGAGGCGGTCACGCTCGGTCACCGGTACATCGGCACCGAGCACCTGGTCCTCGGCCTGCTCGCCGACCCGCACGGCGCGGCCCGGCAGCTGCTGGCGGCGACCGGCGTGCGGCCCACCCAGGAGGAGGCACGCACCGCGGTGCTCCGCGAGCTCGACGCCGCTGCCTGACTCTCAGACGCCGTCCGCGGGGTCCGTCCAGTGCCCGGACTCGTGCTCGGTCCAGAGCTCGGAGCGGGCGTCCGTCTTGGCGTCCATCCGCCGGCGGTAGCTCTGGCGCCGCTCGCCTCGCGTGGGGCGCTCGGACTCGGCCAGCCGGGGGTCGCTGCCGCGCAGGCCGAGCAGCTCCGACCCGACGAGCAAGGTCGGCTCCCAGTCGAAGATGACACCGTCGTCGTCCCCGCCGATGACCACCTCGGCGCCGAACGCCGCACCCGCGGCGAAGAGCTGCTCCTCGACCCCCAGCCGGGCGAGCCGGTCCGCGAGGTAGCCGACCGCCTCGTCGTTGCGGAAGTCGGTCTGGCGCACCCAGCGCTCCGGCTTGGTGCCCCGGACCTGGAACCACACCTTCTCGCCGGTCTCCCGGCGCGTGACGGTGAACTGGACCTCGTCGACCGCATGCGGGCGGAGGACGACGCGCTCCGGTGCCGGCGGGGGCGCGGCGGCGCGCGCCTGCTCGACCAGCCCGGCAAGGGCGAAGCCCAGCAGACGCAGGCCCTCGTGGCTGACCGCGGACACCTCGTGCACCGGCAGGCCGCGCGCCTCGAGCTCGGGGCGTACCAGGTCGGCCAGGTCCCGGGCCTCCGGCACATCGATCTTGTTGAGCACCACGAGACGCGGCCGCTCGGTCAGCGGCACCTCGCCACCCCTGATGTCCAGGTCACCGGCATACGCAGCGAGCTCGGCCTCGATGACGTCCAGGTCGCTGATCGGGTCGCGGTCCGGCTCGAGGGTCGCGCAGTCGAGCACGTGCACCAGCACCGCGCACCTCTCGATGTGGCGCAGGAACTCCAGGCCAAGACCCTTGCCCTCGCTGGCGCCCGGGATGAGGCCGGGCACGTCCGCGACGGTGAACCGGGAGGCACCGGCCTGCACGACGCCGAGATTGGGCACCAGCGTGGTGAACGGGTAGTCCGCGATCTTGGGCCGGGCCGCCGACATCGCCGCGATCAGGCTCGACTTGCCGGCGCTGGGGAAACCGACCAGCGCGACGTCCGCGATCGACTTGAGCTCGAGGACCACATCGGCGTGCTCCCCCGGTTCGCCCAGCAGCGCGAACCCCGGCGCCTTGCGCTTCGGTGATGCGAGCGCGGCGTTGCCAAGCCCACCGCGTCCCCCGGCGGCGATCACCAACCGGGTGCCGGCGCCCACCAGGTCGACCAGCACCTCGCCCCGCGGGGACTTCACCACTGTGCCGTCGGGCACCTTGAGCACGACGTCAGCCGCTTTGGCGCCGTCCCGGTCGTTCCCCATGCCTTCGGTGCCCGACGCCGCTCGACGGTGCGGCGAGTGGTGGTACTCCAGCAACGTCGTGACCTGTGGGTCCACCTCGAGCACGACGTCGCCACCGTTGCCACCGTTGCCACCGTCCGGTCCGGCCAACGGCTTGAACTTCTCCCGGCGGATCGACGCGCAGCCGTTGCCGCCGTCACCACCCGTGGCGTGCAGCACCACGTGATCGACGAACGTTGCCACTGCTCACCACCTCCGGGAGGTCATCGGGCGGGTGGGTGCACCCGCCAACGGACGGAAAGGTCAGGCGTCGACGGTCTCGATGTCGATCACCTTGCGACCGCGACGGACACCGAACTTCACGGCGCCGGGGGCAAGGGCGAAGAGGGTGTCGTCGTCGCCACGACCGACGTTGATGCCGGGGTGGAAGTGGGTGCCGCGCTGGCGCACGATGATCTCGCCGGCGTTGACGACCTGGCCACCGAACCGCTTGACGCCCAGGCGCTGGGCGTTCGAGTCGCGCCCGTTGCGCGAGGAGCTGGCGCCCTTCTTGTGTGCCATGACTGCTGTCCTGCCTTCGTTCGGTCGGGGAGCTGCGGACCGTTCGTCCGCGCTCACGGGCTCACGCGATGCTGGTGACCTTCAGCCGGGTCAGGTCCTGGCGGTGGCCCTGGCGCTTCTTGTAGCCGGTCTTGTTCTTGAACTTCTGGATGATGATCTTCGGGCCCCGCTCGTCCCGGATGATCTCGGCGGTGACCGTTACCTTGGCGAGCGCCTTGGCGTCGGAGGTCACCTTCTCGCCGTCGACGAGCAGGACGGCGGGCAGCTGCACGGACGAACCCGCGCTACCGGACAACCGGTCGACGACGACGATGTCACCGACGGACACCTTCTCCTGCCGACCACCGGCCTTGACGATCGCGTACACCACGTCGTTGCTCGTCTCTGCTCGTCGAAACTTCTTGGCCCGCCGGCTTCGGCGCGCACGCCTGTCAGCGAAGATCACGGGGGTCCGGGCAGCGCCACACCAGGACACGCCCGACATTCCAGGGTACGGAGTGCGCTGCCCCTGGTCAAACCTCGTGCGGTTCTTCGGTCGGCGCAGCGACGGCGTCGGTCGCCTCCACCGCCTCGACACTCTCGATGGCATCAGCGAGCTCGGTCTCGGCGGCCTCGGGCACCGCTGCCGCCTCGTCGGGCGCCGCTTCCTGCGCGGGCTCGGCGTCCGCGGGCTCGGCGCCCTCGTGCTCGGCGTCCTCGTCCCTGTGCTCGTGGGCATGCGCCGCGGCGGCCGCGATCGTGGCAAGGGTGGCCTTGACCGCCGCCCTCGCCTCGGGCAGCACCGGCACGACGGGCACCGCCTGCGGCGTCGTCCCGGCGGCCTTCTTGCGCCGGGGCCGCTTGGTGTCCGGCTCGCCGGCCGGCTTGGCATCGGGCTCCACCGACGACCCGGAGTCCACCGGCTCACTGTGGATGATGAATCCCCGCCCGTTGCAGTCCGTGCACGGCTCGCTGAACGCCTCCAGCAGGCCTTGACCCACCCGCTTGCGGGTCATCTGCACCAGGCCGAGCGACGTGACCTCGGCGACCTGGTGCTTGGTCCGGTCCCGGCCCAAGCACTCGATCAGCCGACGGAGCACCAGGTCCCGGTTGGACTCCAGCACCATGTCGATGAAGTCGATCACGATGATCCCGCCGATGTCCCGCAGCCGAAGCTGGCGGACGATCTCCTCCGCGGCCTCCAGGTTGTTGCGGGTCACCGTCTCCTCGAGCGTTCCGCCGGAGCCGGTGAACTTGCCGGTGTTGACGTCGACGACCGTCATCGCCTCGGTGCGGTCGATGACCAGCGACCCGCCGGAGGGCAGGTAGACCTTGCGGTCCATCCCCTTGGCCAGCTGCTCGTCGAGCCGGTGGGCGGCGAACACGTCGCCCTTCCCGGTCCATCGGCTGACCTTGTCCGCGAGGTCGGGAGCCATCACGGCCACGTACTCCGACACCGTCGACCAGGCGTCGTCCCCCTGGACGACCAGGGAGGCGAAGTCGTCGTTGAAGATGTCCCGGACCACCCGGATGGCCAGGTCAGGCTCGCCCTGCAGCAGGGCCGGCGCCGAGGCCGTCTTGGACTTCTTCTCGATCACGGTCCACTGGTCCTGCAGGCGCTGGACGTCGCGGCGCAGCTCCTCGTCGGATGCACCCTCGGCGGCCGTGCGCACGATCACGCCGGCGGCGTCCGGCACGATCTCCTTGAGGATCTTCTTCAGCCGCCCCCGCTCGGTGTCCGGCAGCTTGCGCGAGATCCCGGTCATGCCGCCACCGGGCACGTACACCAGGTACCGCCCGGCCAGGGTCACCTGGGAGGTGAGCCGGGCACCCTTGTGGCCGATGGGCTCCTTGGTGACCTGGACCAGCACCGGGTCGCCGGACTTCAGCGCCTGCTCGATCCGGCGGGGCTGACCTTCCAGGCCGGCCGCGTCCCAGTTCACCTCGCCCGCGTACAGCACGGCGTTGCGGCCCTTGCCGATGTCGACGAAGGCGGCCTCCATGCTGGGCAGCACGTTCTGCACCCGGCCCAGGTAGACGTTGCCGGCCATCGGCGCGCCGCTGTTCTGCGCCGATCGTGAGACGTAGTGCTCGACCAGGACGCCGTCCTCGACGATCCCGATCTGCACTCGGCCGTCGGACTCGCGCACCACCATGGAGCGCTCGACGGCCTCGCGCCGGGCCAGGAACTCCGCCTCGGTGATGACCATGCGCCGCCGCCCCGCGTCACGACCCTCACGACGGCGCTGCCGCTTGGCCTCCAAGCGGGTGGATCCCTTCAGTGCGGTGACCTCGTCGCTGCGGGCCTTGGTCCGAACGCGCGGCTCAACCTGTGCCGGCTCCTCGCCACCTTCGCCACGGGACCGCCGCCGACGACGACGACGCCGGCTGGAGGAGCTGGTGCCCTCCCCCTCGGACCCGTCGGTGTCGTCGGGCTCGTCAGCGTCGACGTCTGCGCCGGAGGCGGCATCGCCCTCGGTCGGTGCTGCGGCCTGACGGCCGCCCCGCTTCCGGCCGGCGGTGCTGCCCGTGGCGGCGCCCGCCGTCCTGCGCGAGCCCCTGCCCTTGGGTGCCTCGGCCTGCGGCGCGTCCTCGCCGGGCGTCTCCGCCTCGTCGGTGCCGGTCTGCTCGTCGTGGTCGTCGTGGTCCTCGCCGTGCTCGCCGCCGGGACGGCCACGCCGCCCACGCCCACCACGACGCCGGCGACGGCGTGCCGCGCCTTCGTCGTGCTCATCGTCACGAACGGGCGCGTCGACCGCGTCGTCGACCGGCGTCTCGTCCTCGGGCAGCTCCTCGTCAGCCAGGTCCTCGACCGGCCCGTTGGCGACAGCGGCACCGAAGCGCAGATCCTCGTCGGAGCGCCGCGGCGGGCCGGCCGGCGCCTCGGCCCGCCGACGCCGGGGGCGCGTGGTCGGGCCGGGTGCCTGGAAGAGCAGAGCGGTCGCCGCGAGTCGGGGGGTGCCACCGACCTGGACGACCGCGCCTGCCGACTCGGCCGCATCGGGTTCCGTTGCGTCGGGGCGGGCGGTCTCGTCCGGCCCGTTGGGAGCGGCAGCGGCCTGCGGGACGTTCGTCGTTGCGGTGCGGCGGCTCCTGCGCGGCCGGGCCGGTGCACCCTCGGCACCGGCGCTGGTCTCCTTCTGCGGCTCGGCCAGGCTCTCGGCGCCGGTAGGCGCTTCGGTCACGGGAGCCGCTGCCTTGCGTGGGCTGCGCTTGCGCGGGGTGCTGGTCTTCGCCGCAGGTGCGGCGACCGGCGCGTCCTGCGCGGGTGCGGCTGCCTCGGCGGCTGGAGCCGGGGTTGTCCCGGGCGCGCCCGCGGCACGGCGGCTCCGGGTCCGACGCGGGGGTGCGCTCGTCGCTGCGTCGGTGGCTGTCTGGTCGTTGTCTCCGGCTGATGCGGTGCCGGGCAGGTCCTGGTCGGTCACGAATGCTCCAGGCCCACGGGCTGTCCACACTCCCCGGCCCGCGGGCGGATCAGTCGTCGCGCACCGGTTGGCGCTGCGACGGAAGTCGTCGGTGTCGTCGGGCTGTCCGGGCGGGCGGGGCCGGCGCCTGCCGGAGAGATCAACGGCGGCGCCTGGCGGGTCGCGGACCGCGGCCAGCGGGAACGTCTGCGGCTGAGGAAGCGGTGTGGTGGCCCCTCGACCGCCGTCAGTATCGCACAGCCTTCCCCGCGCGACCCGCCACCGCACGGGTGTCGGCGAGTGCACGCGACCCTCGATCGGTCAAGGAGCAGGCCCGAACGATGTGACAACGCGTCACCAAACGGGACTTAGGTCCTAGGGTGACCAGGTGGGCTCTTCCTACCGTTCGAGAAGCCGTCCGTTCCCCGTCCTCCAGGAGAACCATGGATGCCCTTGACCTCGCGCGGTGGCAGTTCGGCATCACGACGGTCTACCACTTCATCTTCGTCCCGCTGACCATCGGGCTGTCCCCCCTTGTCGCTCTGATGCAGACCTTCTGGGTCCGCACCGGCGACGAGAAGTGGCTCCGGCTGACCAAGTTCTTCGGCAAGCTCCTGCTGATCAACTTCGCCATCGGGGTGGCCACCGGCATCGTGCAGGAGTTCCAGTTCGGGATGAACTGGAGCGAGTACTCGCGGTTCGTCGGCGACGTGTTCGGCGCGCCGCTGGCCATGGAGGCCCTCGCCGCCTTCTTCATCGAGTCGACGTTCCTCGGCCTGTGGATCTTCGGCTGGGACAAGCTGCCCAAGCGGATCCACCTGGCGACCATCTGGGCCGTCGCGATCGCCACCAACCTGTCTGCCTACTTCATCCTCGCGGCGAACTCCTGGATGCAGCACCCGGTCGGGACGGTGTTCAACGAGCAGACCGGTCGCGCCGAGATGACCGACATCGATGCCGTGCTGAGCAACAGCACGCTGCTCTCCGCCTTCCCGCACACCATCTCGGCGGCATTCCTGACCGCCGGGACGTTCATCGCGGGGATCAGTGCCTGGTGGATGGTGCGCTCGGTGCACCGCGACGACGAGCCCACCGCTCGCGTCTACCGGCCGGCCGTCGTGCTCGGTGTTGTCACCATGCTCGTCTCGGGAACGGCCATCGCCGGGACCGGAGATCAGCAGGCGAAGCTGATGTACGGGCAGCAGCCCATCAAGATGTCCTCGGCGGAGGCACTCTGCGAAGGCGAGACCGGGGCGTCCCTCTCGCTGCTCACCATCGGCGACGTGTCCAACTCCTGCGACGGCGACCTCATGACGATCGTGAGCATCCCCGGCGTCACGTCCTTCCTGGCGACGGGATCGTTCGACGCCTACCTGCCAGGGGTCACCGAGCTGCAGCAGCGCTCCGAGGACCGGTACGGCGCGGGCGTCGACTACCGGCCGAACCTCGTGATGACCTACTGGAGCTTCCGGCTGATGATCGGGCTGGGGCTGGGCAGCGCCGCCCTTGCGGCCGCGGCCCTGTGGCTGCTGCGGCGTCGGCGGGTGGTCGCCAACCGCTGGTTCGCCATCCTGGGTGTGCTTGTCATCCCGATGCCGTTCCTTGCGTCCTCCTTCGGCTGGATCTTCACCGAGATGGGGCGCCAACCCTGGGTGGTCGCACCCAATCCCAACCCGAGCGGCGTCGACGGCGTCTGGATGCTCACGGCACGGGGCGTGTCCACCAGCGTCAGCCCCGGGATGGTGCTCACGTCGATGATCGCGTTCACCGCGCTGTACGGCGTCCTTGCCGTCCTCTGGTTCAAGCTGATGCACCGTTACGCCGTCGAGGGCGTCGCGGCGAGCGAGCGGGACCCGAGCCCTGACGGACCCGACGCCGACCCCGAGGCTCCGGACGACCGTCCGCTGTCCTTCGCCTACTGAGAGGAGCCGACCATGGAGCTGTCGACAGTCTGGTTCCTCCTCATCGCCGTGCTCTGGACCGGGTACCTGGTCCTCGAGGGCTTCGACTTCGGCGTCGGGATGCTGCTGCCCATCCTGGGCCGCTCCGACACCAAGCGACGCGTCCTCATCAACACGATCGGCCCGGTCTGGGACGGCAACGAGGTCTGGCTGCTGACCGCGGGCGGCGCGACCTTCGCCGCCTTCCCGGAGTGGTACGCCACCATGTTCTCCGGCTTCTACCTGCCGCTGCTGCTCATCCTGCTGGCCCTGATCGTTCGGGTGGTCGCCTTCGAGTGGCGCGGCAAGATCGACGACGACCGGTGGCGGCAGCGCGCCGACCGCGCGCTCATCGTGGGGTCGTGGGTGCCCGCCGTCCTGTGGGGGGTCGCGTTCGGCAACCTCGTGCGGGGTGTCCACCTGGGTCCGGACCACCAGTACGTCGGGACCTTCATCGACCTGCTCAACCCGTTCGCCCTGCTCGGCGGCGCGACGACGGCGCTGATCTTCCTCAGCCACGGTGCGGTGTTCCTGGCGCTGAAGACCGGCGGCGAGGTCCGCGAGAAGGCGGCAACCGTCGCCGCTCGCTCGTCGGTCGCCACCCTGGTGGTGGCCGGCGCCTTCGCGATCTGGACCCAGCTGGCCTACTCGTCGGTGGCCTGGACCTGGGCCGCGACAGTGGTCGCCGCCCTTGCGCTGCTTGCGCTCGTCTTGACCACCCGTCGCCGGCGTGAGGGCTGGGCGTTCGTCGCCTCCGCGGTGGCGATCGTGGCGGCCGTCGTGCTCATCTTCGGCTCGATGTACCCGGACGTGATGCCCGGACTGGACCCGGCGAACTCGCTGACCGTGCAGAACGCGTCGTCCAGCGACTACACCCTCACGATCATGACCTGGGTGGCCGCACTGCTCACCCCGCTGGTGCTGGTCTACCAGGGCTGGACCTACTGGGTGTTCCGCAAGCGGATCAGCGCCGAGCAGATCCCGGCACACACCGGCCTGACGTTCTCCGGGTGAAGCCGCTCGACCCCCGGCTGCTGCAGCGCGCACGGGCCGCCCGGCGCTACGTCGTCCGCACCGCTGCCCTCGGCGTGGCGACGGCCGCACTGGTGGTCGCGCAGGCCCTCCTGCTCGCGGCGGCGCTCGCCCCGGTCATCGCCGGCAGCGCGGCCTGGGACGACGTCGCGCCCACCGTTGGCTGGATCGCCCTGGTGGTCGCGGCCCGGGTCGCCGTGACCGCAGCGCAGGAGCGGTTCGCCCACCGTTCGGCGACCCGCGCGGTCGCCGAGCTCAGGGAGCAGGTGCTCACCCGTGCGGTCGAGCTGGGTCCACGCTGGCTCGCCGCCGACCCGGGGGTGGCGACGCTGGCCACCCGGGGCCTTGACGCCCTTGACCCGTACTTCGTCAGGTACCTGCCCCAGCTGCTGCTCGCCGTGACCGTGACGCCGGGTGCCCTTGCCGTCGTCGCGGGCCTCGACTGGGTCGCCGCACTGACCATCGCCGGCACGCTGCCACTGGTTCCACTGTTCATGTGGCTGATCGGGCGGATGACCGCCGGGTACTCCGACCGACGGCTGGCGGTGCTGGAGCGCCTCGGTCACCAGGTGCTCGACCTGGTGGCCGGACTGCCGACGCTGCAGGCGCTGGGACGGCACCGCGGGCCGGCCACCCGCGTCCAGGAGCTCGGCGATGCGCACCGGCGGGCGACCATGGGAACCCTGCGCGTCGCGTTCCTGTCCGGCATGGTCCTGGAGCTGCTGACCACGCTGTCCGTCGCACTGGTCGCCGTCGGGATCGGC
This sequence comes from Actinomycetales bacterium, assembly GCA_038204895.1. Lineage (GTDB taxonomy): Bacteria > Actinomycetota > Actinomycetes > Actinomycetales > Cellulomonadaceae > Actinotalea. The sequence goes on from JBBRCL010000010.1 coordinate 13,806, forward strand.
TTCCGCCTGGTCGGCGGCGGCCTCGACCTTCGGACCGGGCTCGCGGTGCTGATCCTTGCCCCGGAGGTCTACCTGCCGTTGCGCCAGGTGGGTGCCCATTTCCACGCGTCGGCCGACGGGGTGGCGGCGGCCGAGCGCGCCTTCGCGGTGCTCGCCCAGCCGGCTCCGGAGTCGGGCTCCCGCCCCGCTCCGGACCTGCGCAGCAGCACCGTGCGGCTGCGCGGCGTGAGCGTCGCCGCACCGGACCGGGCGCGGTTCGCGCCGGCCGGGCTCGACCTCGACGTGCCGCCCGGCGCAGTGGTCGCCCTTGCCGGGTCCAACGGCGCCGGCAAGTCCACAGCTGTCGCGGTGCTGCTCGGCCTGCTCCGGCCGGATCGGGGCGAGGTCGTCCTCGCGCCGCAGGACGGTGCCGAGATCCCGCTGCGCGAGGTCGACGCCAGGTCTTGGTGGGAGCAGGTCGCGTGGGTGCCCCAGCGTCCGGTCCTCGAGCCGGGCTCGGTGCGGGACGCCGTCGGGCACGGTCGCGTGCCCCAGGCCGACCTGGACCGTGCCGCGGCGCTCACCGGCTTCGACACCGTCGTCGCGGAGCTGCCAGGGGGCTGGGACGCCCGGATTGGCCAGGGCGGCGCGGGCCTGAGCGTCGGGCAGCGGCAACGGCTGGCCCTGACCCGGGCGCTGGTGGCCCCGTCGGCCCTGGTGATCCTGGACGAGCCGACGGCGCACCTGGACGGGGCGGCCGAGAGCCAGGTGCTGGCCGCCGTGAGCACCCTGCGGGCGGCGGGTCGCACGGTGCTGCTGGTGGCGCACCGTCCGACGCTCCTTGCGGCCGCCGACGTGGTCGCGACGGTGCGCAGCGAGCCGCTGCCGATCGTGGCGGCCGCCTCGCGCGGCGCGCAGCCGGGCACCCCGGCGCCTCCCCCGGCCGGAGGTGGCCGGTGAGCGACCTCTGGCGCGCGGTCCGGCTGCTCGGCGTACGACGGCGCCGGGTGCTGCTGGCCGTCCTGGCCGGCTCGGCCGGCCTGGGCAGCGCGGTCGGCCTCGCCGCGGTGTCCGCCTGGCTGATCGCCCGGGCCTCCCAGATGCCGCCCGTGATGTACCTGACCGTTGCGGCCGTAATGGTCCGCACCCTCGGCGTCTCCCGTGGCGTCCTGCGCTACGTCGAGCGCCTGGTCTCCCATGACGTCGCCCTGCGGGGGATGACAACGCTGCGCACCCGGGTCTACGCGCGGCTGGCCGAGGCGGACCCTGCGACGGTGCTCCGGCTGCGTCGGGGCGACCTACTGGCCAGGGTCGGGGCCGACGTGGACAGCGTGGGCGACGTCGTGGTGCGCGGGCTGCTCCCGATGGCCGTTGCCGCCGTGGTGTCGACCGGGGGCGTCGTCCTGGTCGGGGCGTTCCTGCCGTTGGCCGGTGTGGCGCTGGCCGGCTGCCTGCTGCTCGCCGGCGTCGCCGGGCCGTGGTGGGCCCTCCGGGCGGCACGCACGGCCGAGGCCCGGTCCGCCGACGCGCGGTCCCAGATGTCGGCAACGGTGCTGACCCTGCTGGACGACGCCGCCGAGCTGGCCGTCTCGGGGCGGCTGGACCAGGTGCTCCGGCGGCTCCGCGAGGTCGAGACGGACCTCGCACGAGCTACCGACGCGGCCGCCCGGCCGGCCGCGGTCGCTGCGGCGATCGGCCCGTTGTCGGTCGGGCTGGCCGTCCTCGCTGCCCTCGCCCTTGGCATCCCAGCCACCACGGCAGGCCTCCTGGCGCCCGTCGAGCTCGCCGTCGTGGTGCTCACCCCGCTCGCCGCTTTCGAGGCCGTAGGGGCGCTCCCCGGGGCTGCTGTGACCCTGCTGCGCGCCCAGCAGGCGGCCCGCAGGGTGCTCGAGCTGCTGGATGTCCCGCCGCGCTCCCCCGAGGCCCCGTACGAGGCCGACGTCGTCGCCGCCGCGCCGCTGGAGGGCTCGGTGGTCGCGGAGAACCTCACCTGCGGCTGGCCGGGGCGCCCGCCCGCCCTGACCGGCGTCGACCTGGCCGTGACGCCCGGCCGGAGCGTCGCCGTCGTCGGGCCCAGCGGTGTGGGCAAGACGACGCTCCTGCTCACCCTCGCGGGCCTGCTGCCGCCGGTGCGGGGCCGGGCCCGGGTGGACAGCCTGGAACCGTACCGGCTGACCCGCGAGGAGGCTGCGCGGCGGGTGGCGATGACACCGGAGGACGCCCACGTCTTCGACACGACGGTGCTGGAGAACCTGCGGGTGGCACGGGGCGACGTCACCGCCGACGACGCCGCAGCCGCCCTGGGCGCGGTCGGGCTGGCGGATTGGCTGGCCGGCCTCCCGGACGGCCCGGACACCCGGTTGGGCAGCGACGCCGCACGGGTGTCCGGCGGCGAACGCCGTCGCCTGCTCCTGGCACGTGCCCTGCTCGGCCCGGCGCCCGTGCTGCTTCTCGACGAGCCGACCGAGCACGTTGACGCGGGAGCCGACGACCTGCTCGCCGGTCTGCTGGACGGATCCCTGACCGGCGGCCGCGGCGTCGTCGTGGTGACGCACCGATTCGCCGGCCTTGCCGCGGCCACCGAGGTGATCGTGCTGGACGCGACGGGTAGCGTGCGAGCACGAGGGCGCCACGAGGCGCTACTCGCCGCGGGCGCCTACCCGGCGCCGGAGCAGGAGACCCCATGACGACCCCGACGGGGCACCGGCCGGAGCAGCCGACGGAACGGCCGGAGCACGGCGGTGACCACCGCGACGGCTCGTTCGCGGCTGCCGACCTGCTCCAGGCCGCGCTCGCGCTGGCCTCGGACCTGGACCTGCCGACCGTCCTGCAGCGCTTCGTCGCGGCGAGCGCCAACCTGACCGGTGCCGCCTTCGCGGCGATCAACGTGCTGGACGCGCGGGGCAGGTCCACCACCTTCGTGCACACCGGCGTCGACGAGCGCCTGGCGAAGCTGATCGGTCGGTCCCCGCACGCGATCGGGGTGCTGGGCACCATCCCGTCGCACGGCACGCTGCGCCTGGACGACCTCACCAGCCACCCCAACTTCAAGGGCTTCCCCGCGAACCACCCGCCGATGGGCGCGTTCCTCGGCACCGCCGTCCGGGTCCGCGACCGCGTCTTCGGCTACCTGTACCTGTCGGAGAAGGCTGGGGGCTTCACCGACGACGACGACGACATCGTGCTCACCCTGGCCGCAGCGGCAGCCGTCGCGATCCAGAACGCCCAGCTCTACGCGGCGTCCGAACGCCGGGAGCGCTGGCTGCGGGCGGGCCAGCAGATCACCACCATGCTGCTGTCCGGCGCCGAGCAGGAGGAGGTGCTCGCCCAGATCGCTGCGTCGTCGCGGGAGGTCGCTCACGCGGACACGGCGGCTCTGGTGCTCCCCGGGATGGGCGACAACCTGGTGATGGAGATCGTCGACGGCGTGGCCGCCGACCAACTGATCGGCACCCTGATGCCGCCGGACGGGCGCGCCCAGACGGTGCTGCGGGACGGCAACGGCCTGGTGGTGGACTCCCTGCACCGGGCGCGGGCGATGCGGGTGGACGCCATGCGGCAGTTCGGTCCCGCCCTGTACGCACCCATGCAGGCCGAGGGTCGCGGGGTCGGGGTGCTGGTGCTCCTCCGGCTGGTCGGCTCGGCCCCGTTCGGACGGAGCGACCTGGACACGGCCGAGTCCTACGCGGCCCAGGCCGCCCTTGCACTGATGCTCGCCGAAGCGCGGCACGCGCAGGACGTCGCGGCGCTGCTGGACGAGCGGGAGCGGATCGCCCGCGACCTGCACGACCTGGCGGTCCAGCAGCTTTTCGCCACCGGGATGCAGCTGGAGACGGTCCGACGCCGGGCCGCCCGGGGCGTCGACCCCTCGGAGCTGACCGGGATCGTGGAGGACGCGCTGGACAACGTCGACTCGACGGTGCGCCAGATCCGCTCGATCGTGCACGCGCTGCGCGACCCGGACGCGGCCGCACCGCTCGCCGAGCGGCTGCGCCGTGAGGCGTCGCTGGCCCGCACGGGCCTGGGCTTCGCGCCGGGCCTCGTGATCACCGTCGACGGACGCGTGCTGGACTCCGCCGACTCCTTCGAGGGTGACTCCGGGGTGCTGGACGACCGGGTCGGTGAGGACATGGCCGACGACGTCGTCGCGGTGGTCCGCGAGGGGCTGGCCAACGCGGCCCGGCATGCCCGCGCGACAGCCGTGACCGTCCGGGTGGTGGTCGAGGGCGGGGGCACCGCCGGTCGGATCACCATCGAGGTGGAGGACGACGGCGCCGGCCTGCCCGCGGACCGCGACCGGAAGTCCGGGACCGACAACCTGGCCGCCCGGGCCCGTCGGCACGGCGGGACGTTCAGCCTTGGGACGACCCAGGAGGGGCGGGGCACGCTGCTGATCTGGTCGGCGCCGATGAGCGGACGCACGCGGAGCTGAGCTCGGGGCGGGACGGGCTCGACCGGGCACGTTGCTGACCTGGTCGACTCCCATGACGGTGCACGCTCGGAGCTAGCCGCCCGACTCGTGCCAGCCGATTCGGCGAGGCCGCCGCCGCCCCTGCGACCTCCCCGGCTCGGGCTTGGGAGATAAACCCGCAGATAGTGGGGTTTTCTCACCCAAGCCCCGGTTGAGTCGTCGTCGACTGCGCGCTCGCCCGCACCGCCGGACCCGCTCACACGCTCCGGACCGGCCGGATCTGCCGGTCACCGCGCGGCCACGACAGCCTGGCCGGCCTCAGTCGGACGGCTCGTTGCGCCAGGCGCTGTGCTTGCGTCCGGCCACCCAGGCGGCCACCTGGGTGCGCCGCTGCAACCCCATCTTGGACAGCAGCGACGTGATGTGGTTCTTGACCGTCTTCTCCGCGACACCCAGCCGCTCGGCGATCTCTCGGTTGGACATGCCCTCACCGATCAGGTCGAGCACCTTGCGCTCGCTGGGCGTCAGATCAGCCGTCGGGTCCTCGTGGTCCGCGCGACGACGCGTGATCGTCCGCTCGTCCAGCAGCGTCCGCCCGGCCGCAACGGACCGGATCACGTCGGCGATCTCGGCGCCGCGCACGCTCTTCAGCAGGTAGGCGGCAGCACCGGCGTCCAGGGCGGCCGCCAGGGCGTCGTCGTCGTCGAAGGAGGTGAGCACGACGGAGCGCGCCTCGGGGAGCTGCTCCCGCAGGGCAAGGATCACATCGATGCCGGTGCCGTCCGGGAGCTGCAGGTCCACCAGGACCACCTGGGGGCGGACGAGGTTGGCGCGCCGGATCCCTTCGGCGACGGACCCCGCCTCGGCAACGACGCTCATCCCCTCGGAGCGGTCGATCACCTCGGCGATGCCCCGGCGGACGACCTCATGGTCGTCGACGATCATCACGGCGATCTCACCGAACCGGTCCGGTACGGGGGGCGGGACGTTGGTTGCCACGTTGCGCATCCTAGAGACCTCGGTTGACCCGCGACGACAGGCGTGCCGCTCGTGGGACGGGTTGACACTGCGGGCACCGGAAGGAGGACCGGTGCATGAAGCGCTCCCGCAGCACCCCGGTGCCGCAGCGCGGGCACGGACGGCCCACCTGCCCGTAGACCGCAAGAGACCTGTCGAAGTACCCCGAGGCCCCGTTCACGTTCACGTACAGGCTGTCGAAGCTGGTGCCACCCGCGAGGAGCGCCTCGGACATCACCCGTTCGGCCGAGTCCAGCACCTCCGCGACCCGTGCGCGCCGCATGCCGGACGTCGGTGTGGCGCTGTGCATCCGCGCGCGCCACAGGGCCTCGTCGGCGTAGATGTTCCCGACGCCGGAGACCAGGGTCTGGTCCAGCAGGGCACGCTTGATCCCGGTCCGACGACGCCGCAGCGCCGCCACCAGGGTGGCCCGGTCCAGGTAGGGGTCCAGCAGGTCGCGGGCGATGTGCGCGGCCGGCAGCGGCACCGCGGGAAGGGTGCTCCCCCGGCCACCGGGCGCGCCGTCGGCAGTGGGCACCAGGGGGCACACCGAGAGATGGCCGAATGTCCGCTGATCGATGAAGTCGAGCAGCAGGTCGGGTTCGCCGCTGTCGCCGGCCAGGTGCAGGCGGGCTCGCAGGTGACGGTGATCGCTCACGTCCGGGGCGTGGATCAGCATCTGGCCGCTCATCCCCAGGTGGGCAAGGAGCGCCTCGGCAGGGCCGTCGTCGTCGAGCAGCAGCCAGAGGTATTTGCCCCGCCGCACGGCAGCGCTCAGGGTGCGCCCGAGCAGGTGGTCGGCGAAGGCGTCCGCACCACCGTCGTTGCGCCGGACGGTGGACTCGCGGCGCACCTCCACCTTGGTGACCGTCCGGTCAAGGATGTGCCCGGCCAGCCCGCAACGGACGGTCTCGACCTCGGGAAGCTCAGGCACGACGCGCTCGGGGGCGGCCGGTCATGCCTCGACGGCGGGTGAGGTCTCCTCGAGTGCGTCACCCGAGAGCTCGCTCAGCGCCTCGTACGCGGTGGCGGCGGCCTCCTGCTCCGCGATCTTCTTCGCCGAACCGGTGCCGGTGCCCCAGACCTGCCCGCCGAGCACGATCCGGGCCGTGAAGGTGCGGGCGTGGTCCGGCCCGTCACTGTCGCAGACGTACTCCGGCGCACCCTTGCCGAGCTGCGCCGCGAGCTCCTGGACGGAGGTCTTCCAGTCCAGCCCCGCACCCAGGTCGGCGGCGACCGCGAGCGTCGGGTCGACGAGACGCTGCACGACCTCGCGCGCCACCTCGAGGCCATGGGTGAGGTAGACGGCGCCGAACAGGGCCTCGAGCGTGTCGGCCAGGATCGAGTCCTTGTCCGTGCCGCCGGTGGCGAGCTCGCCCTTGCCCAGCAGCACGTAGGGGCCGAGGTCCATCTGCCGCGCGATTGCGGCGAGGGCCCGCTGGGAGACCGTCGCGGCGCGCATCTTGGCCAGCTCGCCCTCGGGGAGGTCCGGGTGGCGGCGGTACAGCGCCTCGGTCACGACCAGGCCGAGAACGGTGTCCCCGAGGAACTCGAGCCGCTCGTTGGTCGGGATGCCGCCCGCCTCGTGGGCGAACGACCGGTGGGTCAGCGCCAGCACCAGGAGCTCGGGGTCCAGCTGGGTCCCGAGCTCTGCGGTGAGTCGCGCGGCAGATGCCTGCGTCACGGACGGACCTGGCTGTCTGGCCGCGGTCAGCGGGTCTCGTGCTCCGAGCGGAGCGCCTCGCTGTACTGACGGCCGTTGTAGACACCGCATGCCGGGCACGCCACGTGCGGCAGCTTCGGCGCCTTGCAGCGCGGGCAGGTCGTGAGGGTCGCGGCAGTGGCCTTCCACTGCGACCGGCGCGCATGGGTGTTGCTGCGCGACATCTTGCGCTTCGGAACAGCCACGGCTAGATCTCTTTTCTGTCGTCGACGACCCGGCCGAGCTCGGCCCACCGGGGGTCAAGGGTCTCATGCTTGTGGTCCGGTCCGGTCTCCGCCAGGCGCACCCCGCACTCGGGGCACAGACCAGGGCAGTCCGGCGCGCAGACCGGGCGGAACGGCAGTGCGGGCACCACAGCATCCCGGATCGCAGGCTCGACGTCGATCAGCTCGCCGTCCAGCTCACGGACATCCTCCTCGTCAACGCCTTCTGCCAGTGCGGCACGGGCGCGGTCGGGGTAGTGGTACAGCTCCTGGATGTCGACGTCGAACTCCTCGACGGCCTCCTCCAGGCACCGCACGCACTCCCCCACGGCCCGGCCCCTGACGGAGCCGGAGACGAGGACCCCCTCCATGACGGCCTCGAGCCGGAAGTCCAGATCGAGATCGCTGCCGGCCGGGACGCCGATCACGACGGTACCGAGATCCTCCGGCGCCGGAACAGTCAGCTGCACCGTGCGCATCGTCCCCGGTCGGCGGCCGAGCTCGTGTGTGTCGAGCGCGTACGGCGAACGGGGATCCAGGGCGATCGGGCGCTCCACAGCGTCAGTCCAAGTTCGAGGGGCCTCGGTCCGCGCCATGAGCGGCAGGACCAGCGGCCAATGCTACGCCCAGGCGGGTCAGCGCCCAAACCTCACGAGCTCCCGCCGAGCCGGCCCGCCAGCTTGGCCCGCCCGGCCTGCACCTGCGAGAGCAGCCGACCCAGGTCGATCTCGAAATCCGCCAGCCTCCGGTCGCAGTAATCGTCCGCCTCGCGCCGCAGCTGGCCGGCGATGCGCTCGGCCTCGGCAACGATCTCCGTGGCGCGCACGCCCGCGGCGGCGACCACCTGCTCGGCGCTGACCAGCTCGTCGGCACGACGGCGTGCGGTCGCGATTACCTGCTCGGCGTCGGCGTGCGCCCTGGTCTGCACCTCCGCGGCCGTCGCCAGCAGCTCGTCCGCGTCCGCCAGCTGGGTCGGCAGGGTCGCCCGCAGCTGTCCGATCAGGTCGAGGACCTCCGCGCGGCTGACCAGCACCGAGGACGACATCGGCATCGACCGGGCCTGCTCGACGGCCTGCTCCAGTGCGTCGAGGATCGACGTGAGGTCCCGGCTCATCCCCGGTCCTCCTGTGCGAGCCGGGCGCGAACCACGTCGGCGACCCCCGGCGGGACGAGCTCCTCGATCCGGCCACCGTGCCGAGCGACGTCTTTGACCAGGGATGACGCGATGTGCGCGACCGCCGGATCGGCCGGCAGGAACAGGGTCTCGACCCCCAGGTGCCGGTTCATCCAGGCCATCGGCAGCTCGGCGTCGTAGTCACCGCCCGACCTCAGCCCCTTGACGACAGCGGTCGCGCCGATCTCGCGGCAGAAGTCGACGAGCAGGCCCGGCACCTCCGCGACGCGCACCCGCGCGATCCCGGCGACGGCCCGGTCCACCAGGGCGACCCGGTCGGCCACCGGGAGCAGCGGGGCCTTGCCGGCGTTGGTGGCGACGGCCACCACCACTTCCTCGAAGAGGTCCGCGGCGCGGCGGACCACATCCAGGTGGCCAAGGGTCACCGGGTCGAAGGAGCCCGGCACGACGGCGATGCTCACCCCGCCACTCTAGGGCTCAGGCCGGTTCGGCCCCCTGGTCGCTTCGCTCGGCGAACCAGAGCACCGTGTCGCCGTACCGCCGCAGGTCCGTGCGACGCACCCCGACGGGCCAGGTCGGCTCGGGTGTCCGCACCGACCGCTCCACGACGACGACGGCCCCTGGCGCCAGTGCGACCGCCACCGCGGCGAGGGCGGCGGCGAGCTCGGCCTCCGCGACGTCGTACGGCGGGTCGCAGAGCACCAGGTCGACCGGACCAGGCGTCTGCTGCAGGAACGTTGCCACCCGCTGGGTGACCACGCGTACACCGGGCAGACCGACGGCCGTCACGTTGCGCCGGCACACCTTTGCGGCCGCCGAGGACGCCTCCACCAGGACCACCTCGCGCGCGCCCCGGCTGGCCGCCTCCAGGCCGAGTGCGCCGGAACCCGCGTACAGGTCCCACACGACGGCGCCGTCGACGGCGCCGGCATGTTCCAGCCGGGAGAACAGCGCCTCACGCACCCGGTCGCTGGTGGGCCGGGTCCCCGCACCCGGCACGGCAAGGGTGCGGCCGCCCGCCGTACCGGCAACGATCCGCGTCACGACGCCACCGTAGCCGCGGCCCGGGTGGTTCAGGCCCGCTCCAGGAACTCCTCGCGCTGCGGGCCGAGCCACAGGTCGATGGCCGTCGCAAGGGCCGGATGGTGGGCGAGCGTTGGGTCGGCGTCGACAACCTCGGCGGCATCGGAGCGCGCTTGGGCGATCAGCTCCGCGTCCTTGACCACCCGCAGCAGCCGCAGCGAGCTGCCCGTCCCGGACTGCGACGCCCCCAACACGTCGCCCTCCCGGCGCAGCTCCAGGTCGACGGCGGCGATCCGGAAGCCGTCGCTCGTCTCGGCGAGGGTATGCACCCGCATCGCCGCGTCCGTCCCCTCCGGCGCGGCCGACATCAGCAGGCACACCCCCGGTGCCGAGCCGCGACCCACCCGCCCGCGCAGCTGGTGCAGCTGGGACAGACCGAACCGGTCGGCGTCCATCACCACCATCACGGTGGCCTCCGGAACGTCGACCCCCACCTCGATCACGGTCGTGGAGACCAGCACCTGCAGGTCGCCCCCGGCGAACCGCGCCATCGCGTCGTCCTTCTCCGCGGCGGGCAGCCGTCCGTGCAGGACCCCGATCCGCACCCCGGCCAGCACCGGCATCGCCGACAGCTCCTCGGCCACCTCAAGGACAGCGCGGAGCGGCCGACGCACAGGCACCTCGTCGAAGAGCAGGTCACCTCCGCCGTCGCCGGCCGTTCCGGGCTCGGCGACCAGGTCGGCATCGTCGGCCGCCTGGGCCCCCTCGGGATCGTCCGGGCTGATCCGCGGGCACACCACGTACACCCGGTGGCCGCCGTCCACCTCCTCCCGCACGCGGGACCAGGTGCGGGCGACCCAGGCCTGGTTGTCGGCCGGCACCACGTGGGTGGCGACCCCTGCGCGACCTTCCGGGATCTCGGTCAGCGTGGAGATCTCCAGGTCCCCGAACACCGTCATGGCGACGGTCCGCGGGATCGGGGTGGCGGTCATCACGAGCAGGTGCGGTGTGACGCCGGCCCGGGTCCTCAGCTCGTCCCGCTGCTCGACCCCGAACCGGTGCTGCTCGTCGACCACCACCAGCCCCAGATCGGCGAACTGCACCTGCTCACCGAGCAGCGCATGCGTGCCGACGACGATCCCGGCGCGCCCCGAGGCGGCGTCCAGCAGCGCCTCCTTCCGGGCCGCGGCGGTCTGCGAGCCCGTGAGGAGCACCACCCGCGTCGCCCGGTCGGCCCCACCGAGCATGCCGTCCTCCGCGAGCGGGCCGAGCAGCTGGCGCAGGGTCCGCAGGTGCTGGGCGGCGAGCACCTCGGTCGGGGCGAGCAGCGCCGCCTGACCGCCGGAGTCCACCACCTGCAGCATCGCCCGCAGCGCGACAACCGTCTTGCCCGAACCGACCTCGCCCTGCAGCAGCCGCTGCATCGGCCGGGGGCGCGCGAGGTCGGCTGCAATCTGCTCCCCCACGGCGCACTGACCCGCCGTGAGCACGAACGGCAGGCGAGCGTCGAAGGCGGGCAGCAGACCCCCGTCGCCTTGGCCCGCACCGGGCCGGGCGACGGCATCCTGCTCGGCGACCTCGGCCCGGCGTCGGGCAAGGGCCGCCTGGAGCACGAACGCCTCCTCGTACCTCAGCCGGTCCTGCGCCCGCTTCCAGTCGGCGTCCTGGTACGGCGCGTGAACGTCCCGCAGCGCCGTGAACAGGTCCAGCAGGTCGTGCCGGGTCCGGGTGCGCTCGGGGATCGGGTCCGCCACCTCCTCGCGCTTCAGCGGGTCGAGCACGGTGCGGACAGCCGGGGCGATCCGCCAGCTCGGGATCGCCGCGCTCGCCGGGTAGATCGGGATCGGCCGGCTCGCCTCGACCAGAGCCGCCGCCTCGTCGTCGGCGTCCACCCCGACGATCGTGTAGTCCGGGTGCACCAGCTGTGCGGTGCCGCGGTACCTGCCGACGTTCCCGGTGAAGAGCCCCACCCGGCCCGGCCGCAGCTTGGACTCGTGCCCGCGCAGCCGGCCCTCGTGCTTGGCGAAGAAGGTCAGGCTCAGGTCGCGGACGCCATCGGTCACGATCACCTCCATGACGGCCCCGCCACGGGTGTGCATCTTGCGGACGATGGCCTGACGCACCTGGGCCATCACCGTGACGTGCTCACCGACCCGCAGTCCCCGCAGGTCGGTCATCTTCCCCGGGGAGGAGTACCGGCGCGGGTAGTACCGCAGCAGGTCACCGACCGTCTGCACGCCGAGCTGGGCGAGCGCGCCGGCCGTCCGGGTGCCGACCTCCCGGCCCAGCGGACGCAGCAGGCGGGACGACGGGATCGCCGCGTCCAGGTCGTCGGTCACCGCGCTCCCTTCACTCCGCTCCGAGCACCACCTGGTCGCCCGGCGCCCCGGTGGGCAGCACCACGACCTCCACCGGCGTGCCCTCGACCTCGGCCCGCACGCGGTCGACGACGTCGGCGGGCGTTGCCGCCGAGGTGAGCACCGTCAGCAGGGTCGTCTGCTGCGACAGCAGCGTCCGGGCAGCCTGCACCGCACGGTCAGCATGCCCGTCGGGTCCGACACCGGGCTCGACACCGGGCTCGACACCGGGGACAACGGCGGTGCGCACGCCGAGCACGGCCTGCAGCACCGCGCCAGCAAGACCGGCCTCACCGAGCCGCGGGTCGAGGCTGGCCAGCGTCGCCGCGCCGGCGACGACCTGGGCCTCGCTGAGGTGGTCCGCGACCCGCACCCCCGAGCGCTCCGGCGCGCCCTTGAGCAGGCCCTCCGCTGTGAGCACCAGAACCGTCGCGGCACCGGTGTCGTCGATCGCCCGCTCGAGCTCCGGCCCGGCGACGCGCCCGGGCAGCACGAGCACGACGACGGCGCCCGCGCGCGCCAGGTCGGCGGTCAGGGCGGGCGCACCTGTCACGGTGACCAGGCCGAGCGGCGGCCGGTGCGTCCCGTGCACGCCGGACTGGCTGGCCAGGTGCCGCACCCGGATCTGGGTGGCCTCGACGTCGGCCGCGCGGGCGGCGTCGACCGCGCGCAGCGGCGTGTCGGTGTGCACGTGGGCCTGCCACAGCCCGTCACCCCCGACCACGGCGACCGAGTCCCCGACGGCCGACAGACCGGCCCGGAGCGCCTCGGCCACCACACCGTCGTCCGCCGGGCCGGAGCCCTCGTCCCCCACCACCAGGTACATCACCTCGAACTCGCCGCCCGGACCTTCGTCGGCGCAGATCCCCACCGGATCCCGCCGCACGGGCATCGCCGGGCGAGCCCTCGGGGGGCGGGCGCCCGGGCCGTGCAGGGCGTCGGCGAGCGCGTCCAGCACCAGGAGAAGGCCCCAGGCCCCGGCATCGAGCACACCGGCGGCGCGCAGCGCGGCCAGCTGCGCCGTGGTCTGGGCGAGCGCGACGTAGCCCCGGTCGATCCCCGCCTCGAGGACGTCGACCGCCTGCAAGCCGGTCGCGCGCCGACTGGCCTCGAGCGCACCTTCACCGACCGCCCGGGCCACCGTGAGCACCGTGCCCTCGACGGGGTGCGCCACCGCCCGGTACGCCGCCTCGGTCGCGGTGCGCAACGCCCGGCAGAAGAGCTCCGGGGTCACGTCCGGGCCGGTCTCCAGGGTGCGCAGCAAGGCGCCGATGTACTGGCTCACGATGACGCCGGAGTTCCCTCGCGCGCCGACCAGGGCACCACGGGCGAAGTCGCGCGCCACCTCGCGGTCGCCCACCGCCGGGTGGCCGCCCAACCCGGCCCGGTCGCGGAGCAGCGCGTCCAGCCCCTCCCGCAGGGTCAGGTACAGGTTCGTCCCGGTGTCGGAGTCCGCCACCGGGAACACGTTGAGGGCGTCCAGCTCGTCGCGGTGGTCGTCGAGAGTCCTGACCGCGCGACCGGCCCAGTCCCGGAGCACCGAGGCATCAAGCGCAGCGGGTGTCGTCTCGCCCACCGTCGCCTCCCTCACTGCACGCAGGCCTCCGTGTGCCCCGGGGTTTGGGCACACTGCCCGCGATCGGCTACCCTATCGAGGTTGCCCGGCTCTGCCGGCGCACCCGCGGGAGCCCGGTGCAGTGTCACCGCCCGGACTGCCCCGAACCCCTGACCAACGCCGGCGAACCAGCGTGGCGTGCACGATGAGGAGATACACGTGGCTGCCAACTGCGACGTCTGCGGCAAGGGCCCGGGCTTCGGGCACAGCATCTCCCACTCCCACCGCCGGACCAAGCGGCGCTGGAACCCCAACATCCAGCGCGTGCGCGCAGTCGTCGCCGGCGCGCCGAAGCGGGTCAACGTCTGCACCTCCTGCCTCAAGGCCGGCAAGGTCCAGCGCACCGCCTGACGCGTTCACCGGACGCCCGCAGGTCGACGACCTGCGGGCGTCTCGTGCGTCCGGGCCAGGGCTGGCCGCCGGCACCCCGGGATGGCAGGGTGTCATGTCATGGTCGAAGACGTCGCCGAAATCCTGGTCCGGCCCGCGACCGTGAGCGACGCGAGGCAGATCGCCCGCGTGCACGTCGCCTCCTGGCGCGAGGCCTACGCGGACGTCATCGCTGACGAGTACCTCGAGCACCTCGACGTCGCCGCCCGTGAGGAGGAGTGGCGGGCCACGCTGGCCGACCTCGACCGCTCGGCGTCGGTGTGGGTGGCGCAAGAGGACGACGAGGTCCTCGGTTTCGCGTCGCTCGGCCCCAGCCGCGACGAGGACGCCGACCGAACAACCGTTGAGATCTACGCCATCTACCTCGAGCCGTCCGCCTGGGGCCGTGGCGTGGCCCGCGATCTGATGCGCGCCGTGCTGGCGGGCGTCCCAGAGGGCGCGACGGTGACCCTGTGGGCGCTGGACACCAATGATCGCTCCCGCCACTTCTACCGCCGCAGCGGGTTCACCGCCGACGGCGTGGAACGCATGGAGGAGATCGGCGGCCAGTACTACCGCGAGGTCCGCTACCGCCGGGGCTGATCCCGGAAGTGGTCCCAGCCCGGCGTGCCGCGCCAGAGCGCTCCGTCGACCAGCACAGTTCCGGCCAGCTTGCCGGCACCCTGCTGCGCCGGCGCGGTCACCTCGCCGACCACCCGGAACGGAGCCGGTACGGCACCCGGCGGGAACGTCGCCAACAGGCCGTGGTCCTCGCCCCCGGTGAGCACCCACACCGCCGGGTCGACGCCGAGATCCTGAGCGACCGGTGCCAGAGCGGCCCAGTCGTCGGGGAACGCAGCCTCCGGTTCGTCCAGCCGTACGACGACGCCGCTCGCCCTGGCCAGCCGTGCGGCGTCCCGCAGCAGTCCGTCCGAGACGTCAAGCATCGCCGTCGCACCGCCCGTGGCCGCCAGCACACCGGCCTGCAGCGGGCACACCGGACGCAGGTAGGCCCTGACCGCTGCACGGTGCCCTTCGCCCTGCGGGCCGCCCTGTCCTTCGCCCTGCCGGCCGGTGTGACCGGCTGCCAGCAACGCGTACCCGGCGGCCGAGCGACCCCGGACCCCCGCATGGGCGACGACATCGCCCGCTCGCGCCCCGCTGCGCCGCACCGGCGCGCGGCCCTCGAGGTCGCCGAGGGCGGTCACCGACACCACGAGCTCGACGCCACCGGACAGGTCACCGCCGACCACCCCGACCCCCGGTGGGCAGGCCTGCGCCAGACCGCTCGCGAGGTCGACGGCCCACCGGACGGGCAGTGTCGGCGGGACGACCAGGGCCACCAGCAGCGCCGTCGGGCGGGCGCCCATCGCGGCGACGTCGGCGAGGTTCTGCACGGCAGCCCGCCAGCCGACGTCCACACCGTCGGACCAGTCGAGCCGGAAGTGGCGGCCCTCGACCAGCGCATCGGTCGTCACCACGACCCGGCCATCGGGCACCGCGAGCACCGCCGCGTCGTCCCCCGGGCCCAGGAGTGTCGCCGAGCCGAAGGGGAGCACCGGGAAGAGGCGCTCGAGCAGGGCGTCCTCACCCAGGTCGGCGATCGTGAGCTCCGGCACGTCCGCCACCGTACCGGCCGCCACCGCACCGGCCGGCACTACCGTTGGCCCGTGGTCCTCCGAGCCCGGGTTCTGGTCGCCGTCCTCCTGGGAGGCACCGCCTGCGGGGTCACCGGGTGCGCCGCGTCGATCACCGTGCCGGCCGGGCCGTACGCGGCCGACCCGCGCTGCGCCGAGGTCGTCCTTGCCCTGCCCCGGGACCTGGACGGCATGGCCCGCGTCGGCACGGGTAGTCAAGCCACCGCGGCGTGGGGCGACCCGCGCGACCCAGTGGTGCTGCGCTGCGGCGTCGAGCCACCCGCTCCGACCCCCGACCCGTGCGTCACCGTCGACGACGGGACGACCGCCGTCGACTGGGTGGCCGTCGAGGGCGTCGCCGAGGCCGACGGTACCGCCGCCTGGACCTTCACGACCTACGGGCGGAACCCGGCCGTGGAGGTCGTCGTGCCGGCATCCGTCACGGCGAACCGGTCGACGTCGTTCCTGATCGACCTGGGGCCCGCGGTGACCAAGGTGGAGCAGACGCGGGCGTGCCTGTGACCTCTAGGATCGCCGGGAAGGAGGTCCACCGTGAAAGAGCTCGAGCGCGTTGCCGTGATCGCCGGAGGCCTGTCCAGCGAGCGTGAGGTGTCCGTCCGCTCGGGGCGTCGTGCGCTCTACGCGCTGGCCGAGGCCGGTGTGGACGCGGTCCTGTACGAGGCTGACGAGTCCCTGCTCGAGAGGTTCGGCACGGACAAGATCGACGCCGCCTACATCGCCGTGCACGGCGCGAGCGGCGAGGACGGCTCGCTCCAGACTGCTCTGCAGCTGCTGGGCATCCCCTATGTCGGGCCGCCGCCGGAGGCCTGCCACCTCGCCTGGGACAAGGCCGTCGCCAAGGAGCTGATGGCACGCGCGGGCCTCGCGACGCCTGCGTGGGTCGCCTTCTCGGCCCGGTCCTTCCGCGAGCTCTCCCCCACCCGGATCGTCGGGGCCATGGTGGACAAGCTCGGCCTGCCCGTCGTGGTCAAGCCGGCGACGAGCGGCTCGACCCTCGGGATGAGCCTGGTCGAGCGGGCCGACGACCTGCCCGCAGCCTTGGTGCGGTGCTTCACCTACGGCAATCTCGCCGTGATCGAGCGCTACATCCCTGGCCTGACGATCGAGACGGTCGTGGTGGAGGACGACGGCGTGCCGACGGCACTCCCGCCCGCCGCGTTCACCAACCCGGGCGTCTCACCGTTCAGCTTCGAGGCCCGCTACAGCGCGGATCTCATCTCGATCGCCCTGCCGGCCCCGTTGCCGGCCGAGGCGCTCGAGGCCGCATCGGCAGCCGCGGTGCTCACGCACAAGGTGCTGGGGCTGCGGGACATGTCCCGGACGGACCTGATCGTCGACGAGGCCGGCAAGCCGTGGTTCCTCGAGGCGGCCATCTCCCCCGGGCTCACCGAGACGTCGGTGCTGCCGATGGCTGCGGCGGAGGCCGGACGCCCACTGGGCACGCTGCTCGCCGGGCTCCTCCGGGCGGCGGTGCACCGCGCCGGCTGAGACCTGCGCGGCGTTCAGCCGCGCGGACCGTCCAGACCGACGAGCTTGCCGGAGATGCCGCCGGCGGCTCGCAGGGCCGCACCCGAGCCGAAGCCGGACGACGACGCCGGCACGCCCGCGTCGCGGGCCTCCACGAGCGCGTCGACGAGCACGTCCGCGGCGGAGCGACGTGACGCCCACAGGTACAGGCCCATGGCGCCCGGCACGGAGTTGATCTCGTTGACGAACACGTCCTGGGTGGCCGGGTCGTAGAGGAAGTCCAGGCGGGGCACACCGGTGATCAGAGTGACCGCCGCCACCCGACGCGCCAGCTCCTCGATGCGGGCGGCGACCTCGGCCGGGAGCTGCGCCGGGAGCTCGCGCGGCGCGCTGGCCATGCCCGCGTTCTCCCCCGCCTCGCCCGCGAGGTACTTGTCGGCGTAGGACAGCACGCCGGCCTCGGCGCTCCGGGTCGGCCGTTCGATGTCGGAGAGCTCGAGTGCCGGCCCCGTCCGGAAGGCGATGTTGAGGTCGACCAGGTCGTTGCGGAACGGCTCCACGACGGCACCCTCACGCAGGTGCACGCTCGCGCGGGCGACAGCGCGTGCGGCGGCGATGTCGTCGACGATCTCGATGCCGATGGACGACCCGCCGAAGCGCGGCTTGACGATGTACGGCCCGGGGAACGACGGCTCGACGTCGGGCTCGAGCGCAGCCCGCGGGAGGGTCGGGATGCCCGCGGCGAGCATCAGGCCGGCGAACGCCAGCTTGTCCATCCCGACTGCCGAGGCGTACAGCGTCGACCCGGTGGTGGGGACACCGAGCAGGGCGAACAGCCCGACGAAGCCACCACCCTCGCCGAGGCCGCCGTGCAGGCAGTTCAACGCGGCGTCGATCCCTAGACGCTCCGACCGCAGCCGGCCCTTGAGGAACAGCCCCGGGTCGGCGCCGAGCCGGATGTCGACCGGCTTGGACCCGGCCGGCACCCCCTCGAGGTAGTCGCGGGCCTCGGTGCCGGACGGCACGACGAACCAGCCGCCGGTCGGCGCCCAGTACAACGGGACCACCTGCTGGCCGGCTCGGGTCAGCACCCGCTCGCTCTGCAGCCCGGTGAGGATGGAGATCTCGTGCTCGGGGGACGGGCCCCCGAACACCACGGCCCAGCGCTCGGACATCATCACCTCGTTGCTCGGGGGTTCCTCGGTCCACTGTGGGGCGTCGGCCCCGGCACGATCACGGGTAGTGGTCCGGAAGATCGTTCTCGTAGAGTACGACGCCGCGCTCGCCGGCGACGGACGTGGCCAGCCTGACAGCCTGCTCCCGCCGGTCGACGACGTCGGGCGTTGCGCCGCCCTCGCGGGCCCCGGCGACGAGCGCGGCCCGGTTGGTCCGGCCGACGACGACCAGGTGGGCGCCGGCCTGCGCCGCCGACCTGGCGAAGGCTGCGTTGCGCTCGCGCTGCACATGGCCGAGCTCCACGATCCCCGGGGTCACCACCACGAGCGGGCCACCGCGCTGGATGGCCAGCTCAGCGGCCTCCACCAGCGCAGCCTCTGCCCCGATCGGGTTCGCGTTGTAGGTGTCGTCGATCACCGCGACGCCGGCGCCCGCGTGCACCTCCGCGCGGTGCGCGGCCCGCGGCAGGCCGTGCAGGCGCGACACGAGCGACGCCGGCTCGACGTCCAGCGCAAGCGCGACGCCCACCGAGACCGCGAGGTTGACCGGGTGCGGCACCGCCTCGCCGATGTCGAGGGTGACCAGCGCAGCACCTCCGACCGACGTGTCGCCACCCGTGCGCACCCGGATCTGCCCTGCCGCCGGGTCGACCACCACGTCGCCCACCACGTCAGCCCCCGGGGCGGCTGCCCCGCCTGACGACACGACCGAGCACCGCACGACCCGCTTGCCGTCCGCCTCGCACCGGTCGGCCAAGCCGGCCAGCTCCGCGGTGTCGACCGGCAGCACGACGGTGCGGGCGTGCTCGGTGATCTCGCTCTTGGCCGCCAGGATCCGCTCGTGTGTGCCCATCCGCTCCAGGTGCGCCTCACCGACGGTCGTGATCACGGCGATGTCCGGCGGGAACAGCTTGCACAGCTCGCGGATCTCGCCCGGGCCGAACGTGCCCATCTCCGCGACCAAGACCTCCGTGCCGTCGACCAGGTGGTCGTTGACCGCGCGGGACAGGCCGAGGCGATTGTTGAACGAGGCCGGCGACGCCACAACGGACCGGCTGGTCGCCAGCAGGTGCGCGATGTAGCCCTTGGTCGACGTCTTGCCGTAGGAACCGGTGACCGCGACCACCTGAGGATGCACTCGGGCGAGCCGGCGCCGCGCCTGCGCGACGAACGGCGCGGACAGCCAGCGCTCGACGCGATCCATCACCCGCAACGCGACATCAAGGGTGAGTGGCAGGGGGTAGACGACCACGACCAGCACCGTCGCCCCGGCGCCGAGGGTCCACCAGAGCACCGCCGCGAACGCCACCAGGAGGACGGCCCAGCCGACCGCCAGCCGGCGGAGCCGGCCCGTCCAGGCAAGCTTGGACGTCCGGCCGCGCAGCGACAGACCCACGGGCACGAGCGCACCGATCGCCGCAGCCGGGAGCGCGAGCAGGGCGAGTGCCTCCGGACCGGTGACCGCCGCGATGGTCGCGACGACAGCCAGCGCGGTCGCCACGAGTGCCAGCGCTACGTCAAGCCGGGACCTGGACAGCCACAGCGCCGCGATCACACCCACCCGCCCGGGGACGTAGTGCTCGCGCTGGGCGACGCGGAGCCAGCGCACCCCCCCGACGACGACGGCAGCCGCGACTCCGACGAGCACCACCACGTCGATCATCGGGCCCCCCCGACGGCCGCCCGCACCCGGTCGCGCACGGCCGCGGCCAGCGCACCCTCGAGCAGGTGACCGCCGCCGGGCACGACCTCGACCTCGACGCCGAGAGTCTCCGCGGCCAGGCGCGCACCGGCGAGCGGCGCGGCGTCGTCGTGCTCGCCCCAGACGAGGTGGACGGGGACGGTCAGGTGGGCGACGCGGGCCAGGTCCTCGCGGTAGTCCTCGTGCAGCACCCGGATCAGGACGTCACGCATGACGCCCTGCGCGGCGCGGTAGTCGGCCGACCCGCCGCGACCCCGGAACCGCTCCACGACGGACTCCGGCACCAGGTGAGCGGCGTGCAGACGCTTGGCCACCCGGAGGGCAAGGGCAGGGCGGGGCGGCGGCGTCGCACGCACGAGCGGGACACCGGTGAGGACGAGGGCGGAGACGAGCCCGGGGTGCGCGGCTGCGAGGCGCACGGCGACCCGTCCCCCGAAGGAGTGGCCGACCACGACGAGGGGCCCAGAGCCCGCCAGCCCCGGCACCAGATGCTCGGCGTAGTCCTCGCTCCCCCAGACCGTCGGCGGCGGCACGGTGATCCCGAAGCCGGGCAGGTGGACGGCGAGGGCGTCGCAGCCGTCAAGGATCGCGGCGAAGTCGGCGCCGGATCGGGCCCAGCCGTGCAGGGCCACGACTTGCGGCGGTCCATCACCGGTGCGGTCCGCGAGCACGTCACCCGCGAGGACCGTCAGCACGCCGACGAGGCTAGCACCGGGGCGAACGCCGCTCTCGCCGGCCGGCACCCGACCCACCGCACGGCGACCGCCCGCGGGGCCAGGAGGCTCCGCGGTTAGGCTGCCGACGTGACCGGCGACCTCTCCCCCGCGACGCTCGCAGTGACGGCCGGACGGCCGGCGCGCGACCCCGGCGCCCCCGTGAACCCGGCGGTGGTGCTCTCCTCCACCTACGTGTCGGCGGGCGTGCCACAGCCCGGTGACCCGATGTACACCCGGTACGACGCGCCCACCTGGCACCCGTTCGAGGAGGCGCTCGGTGCGCTCGAGGCCTCGCCCCTGCCGGCGCTCGTGTTCGGCTCGGGGATGGCTGCCGTCGCAGCCACCCTTGCGCTCGTGCCGCGCGGCGGCCGGGTGGTGCTCCCCCGGCACGCCTACCAGGTGACCATCGTCCTGACCGCCGACCTGGCCGAGCGCTCGGGGCTGCAGGTGCAGACCGTCGACATCGCCGACACCGACGCCACGCTGGCCGCGACCCAGGGCGCGGCGATGCTCTGGGTCGAGTCGCCGACCAACCCCATGCTCGAGGTCGCCGACCTGCCCGCCCTTGTCGCCGGGGCGCACGCCGCCGGCGCGCTCGTCGCGGTGGACAACACCTTCGCCACGCCCCTCGGGCAGCAGCCGCTGGTGCACGGCGCGGACGTCGTCGTGCACTCGGTGACCAAGTACCTCGCCGGGCACTCCGACGTCGTGCTCGGCGCCGCGGTCACCGGAGACCCTGACCTCCGGGCCCGGCTGGCCGCCTACCGGACGACGCACGGAGCGATCGCCGGGCCGTGGGAGGTCTGGCTGGCCCTGCGCGGGCTGCGCACCCTCGCACTGCGCGTCGAACGGTCCCAGCGGAGCGCCGGCGTGCTCGCTGCCCGGCTGGCCGAGCACCCCGCCGTTGCCGAGGTGCGCTACCCCGGGCTGCCGGCCGACCCCGGTCACGAGCGGGCATCGCGCCTGCTCGGCGGCTTCGGTTCGATCATCGGCCTGCGGCCGCGGGGCGGGCGGGCCGCGGCGGACGCGGTGGTCGACGCCGTCCGCCTCTGGGTACCGGCCACCAGCCTTGGCGGGGTGGAGAGCATGCTGGAGCGGCGGCGCCGGTTCGCAACGGAGTCCCCGACGGTCCCCGAGGACCTGCTTCGGCTCTCGGTGGGCATCGAGGACGTCGAGGACCTGTGGCGCGACCTGGAGCGGGCGCTCACGAGCCTGGGCTGAGACACGGGCCGGGCGGTCACGAGCACCGTCGGGCATCTCCGCGGGTAACGACGGGGTGCGCGACCCCCTGATGCCCTCGGCCTTGCGCGGCCGGGCCAGCAACAGCTGGGCCATCTTCGCGATCGGCAGCCCGTGGTGCAGTACCTGCGCCACGGCTGCGGTGATCGGCATCTCCACACCGACAGTACCGGCCAGCTCGAGCACGGACGTCGACGACTTCACGCCCTCAGCGGTCCCGCCGGTGGCCCTGATGGCCTCCTCGAGCGTGCGACCCTGCCCCATGTGCACCCCGAGGGTGTGGTTCCGGGACAACGGGGAAACGCAGGTCGCGACCAGGTCACCCATGCCGGCCAGGCCGGAGAACGTCTCCGCATCAGCCCCGAGCGCGATCCCCAGCCGGGTGATCTCCACCAGACCGCGGGTGATCACGGTGGCAACGGTGTTGTGGCCGTACCCGCTGCCCTGGGCGATCCCCACCGCCACCGCGATGACGTTCTTCACCGCGCCGGACAGCTCGACGCCCACCACGTCGGTGTTGGTGTAGGGACGGAAGTACGAGGTCGCACAGGCCCGCGCGACGTGCACAGCCGTCGCTTCGCTGCGGGAGGCGACCACCGTCGCCGTCGGCTGGTGGGCGGCGATCTCGCGGGCGAGGTTCGGCCCGGAGATCACGGCGATCCGCTCGTCCGGTAGGCGCAACGCCTGGGCGAGCACCTCGCTCATCCGGCGGTGCGAGCTCAGCTCGACACCCTTCATCAACGAGACGGCCACCGCCGTTGGCTCGAGGAGCCCGGCGAGCGGCTCGAGCGCCCCCCTTGCGACCTGGGCCGGGATCGCGATGGCGACCACCTCGGCCCCTCTCAGTGCCTCAGCCGCATCGGTCGTGGCCCGGACCTGTCGTGGCAGTGTGACATCCGGCAGGTACGCGCTGTTGGTGTGGCGGGAGTTGATCTCCTCGCACACATCCTCCGCGACACCCCACAGGATGACCGGGCACCCGGCGTCAGCGAGCACGGTGGCGAACGTGGTCCCCCACGCGCCGGTGCCCAGCACCGCAGCCCGGGGCCGGTGCCCGATCACTCGGCACCGCCGTCGCGCCGCATGACGTGCCGGACGGCGGGCGCCTGCTCACCCCGGATGTCCTCCAGGAGGGTGGTGATCGCGGCCATCACGCGCTCGGTGGCCTCCCGCAGCACCGCGGTGTCCAGCGGTTTGCCGTACAGGTCCGACAGGTCCACCGGCGGACCCGCGACGACCGTGACCACCTTGCGTGGGAAGGGGTGGGGCACCTTCTTGTACCGGCCGAGCACGCGGTGGGCGCCCCACTGGGCGATCGGGATCACCGGGAGCCGCGTCGCGAGCGCCAGGCGCGCGACGCCGGTCTTGCCGGTCATCGGCCACAGGTCGGGGTCCCGGGTGAGCGTGCCCTCCGGGAAGACGGCGACGCACTCGCCCTTCTTCAGGGCGGCGACGGCACTGCGCAGGGACTCCCCCACTTGGGAGGTGCTCCGGTAGACCGGCACCTGCCCGGTGGCCCGCATCACGGTACCCAGGACGGGCACCGAGAACAGTGAGGCCTTGCCGAGGACGCGCGGCGCAAAGCCGTTGTCGTACAGGAAGTGCGCGAACGTGAACGGGTCGACGATCGTCACGTGGTTGCCGACGGCGATGAACCCGCGGTCCCGCGGGAGGTGCTCGTCGCCGTGCCAGTCCGGACGGGTCACCGCGAAGAGAATCGGGCGCACGATCCGTGCCAGGACCCGGTAGGCGCGGTTCGATCGCTGCGGAGGCGGCACGGGAGCCGATGCTACCCGCCGACGTCGGCCCTCAGTCGCGCTGGAACTCCGCCCCGAGCGCGGTGAGTTTCTCGGTGAAGTACTCGTACCCGCGGTCGATGAGGTCGATTCCCTTGACCGACGAGGTGCCCTTGGCCGCGAGCGCCGCGATCAGGTGGGAGAAGCCGCCGCGCAGGTCCGGCACGACGATGTCGGCTGCGGCGAGCGGCGTCGGGCCGGAGATCACGGCGGAGTGGTAGAAATTCCGCTGCCCGAACCGGCACGGGTGGCCGCCGAGGCACTCCCGGTAGACCTGGATGGTCGCGCCCATGCCCCGCAGGGCGTCGGTGAAACCGAACCGGTTCTCGTAGACGGTCTCGTGCACGATCGACAGCCCCCTGGCCTGGGTGAGCGCGACCACCAGCGGCTGCTGCCAGTCGGTCATGAAACCGGGGTGCACGTCGGTCTCGAGCACGATGGGCCGCAGGTCCTCGCCGGGGTGGAAGAACCTGATCCCCTTGTCGTGGATCTCGAATCCGCCACCGACCTTGCGGTAGGTGTTGAGGAAGGCCGTCATCTGGGGCTGGCTGGCGCCGAGGACGTTGATGTCGCCGCGGGTCGCCAGCGCGGCGGACGCCCAGGAGGCTGCCTCGATGCGGTCCGAGAGCGCCGTGTGGCGGAAGCCGACCAGCCGGTCGACGCCCTCGATCCGGATCACCCGGTCGGTGTCGACCGAGATGATCGCGCCCATCTTCTGCAGCACGTTGATCAGGTCCATGATCTCCGGCTCGATCGCCGCGCCGGCGAGCTCGGTCACGCCCTCCGCCCGGACCGCGGTGAGCAGCAGCTGCTCGGTGGCGCCGACGCTGGGGTACGGCAGGACGATCTTGCTGCCCTGCAGCCGCTGCGGCGCGTGGATGTGGATGCCGTTCTCCTGCTTGTCCACCACGGCGCCGAACTGACGCAGGATGTCCAGGTGGAAGTTGATCGGGCGGTCCCCGATCCGGCAGCCACCGAGGTCGGGGATGAACGCCTCACCGAGCCGGTGCAGCAACGGCCCGCAGAACAGGATCGGGATGCGGCTGGAACCGGCATGCGTGTCGATGTCCGCGACGTGGGCGCTCTCGACGTCGGTCGGGTCCAGCTGGATGACGCCGGCGGCCTCGTCCGAGGTCACGCGCACGCCGTGCAGCTCCAGAAGCTCTCGGACCACCGCGACGTCGCGGATCCTCGGGACGTTGCGCAGTTCGCTCGGTCCGTCGCCCAGCAGCGACGCGACCATCGCCTTGGAGACGAAGTTCTTGGCGCCGCGGACGATGATCTCACCGCGTAGAGGAGCACCACCGTGGACCTGCATGACGTCGCGCATGGGCCCCATCGTCGCTCACCGACGGGGTGCGCGTCACACGCAGCGCGCCGCAGGACCCGCACAGGGCCGGCACAGGGCCGGCACAGATCGGCTCGCGCGGCCGGGCCGGCCACCTACCGCGGACCGTCAGGGCACGACTGGTCGGGCTGCCTTGACCGGCACATTGGGCAGGTGCTTGGCCGGAAGGGTGCGTGGCCGCCACGATGCCCGGTGGGTCTCGAACTCGGCGATCTCGTCGGCGTGCTGCAGGGTCAGGCCGATGTCGTCGAGGCCCTCCATCAGGCGCCAGCGGGTGTAGTCGTCCACCTGCAACGGCACGACGACGTCGACGCAGCGCACCTGCTTGGCCGCCAGGTCGACGGTCACCTCGGTGCCCGGCGTCGTCTCGAGGATCTTCCAGATCAGCTCGATGTCCTCCTGGGAGAGCTGGGCGGCCAGGAGCCCCTGCTTGCCGGAGTTGCCGCGGAAGATGTCGGCGAACCGCGAGGAGAGCACCGCACGGAACCCGTAGTCCTTCAGCGCCCACACGGCGTGCTCACGCGAGGAGCCGGTGCCGAAGTCGGGGCCTGCCACCAGGACCGACCCGGCGGCGTAGACCGGCTGGTTGAGGATGAAGGCCGGGTCGGACCGCCACGCGGCGAACAGGCCGTCCTCGAAGCCGGTACGGGTGACCCGCTTGAGGTACACGGCCGGGATGATCTGGTCGGTGTCGACGTTGCCCCGCCGCAGCGGGACGCCTACCCCGGTGTGCTGGCTGAACTTCTCCATGGTGCGGGCCTCCCTCAGGCGGTCAGGGCGTCGGTCAGGGCGTCGGTCAGGTCGAGCGGGCTACCGTCCGGGGCCGCGACGTCGCCAAGGTCGGCCACCGACGACAAGGTGCCGCGGATGGCTGTCGCCGCTGCGACCAGCGGCGACACCAGGTGGGTGCGGCCGCCCTTGCCCTGCCGCCCCTCGAAGTTGCGGTTCGACGTCGAGGCGGCGCGCTCCCCAGGTGCGAGCTGGTCGGGGTTCATCCCCAGGCACATCGAGCAGCCGGCGTTGCGCCACTCGGCCCCGAAGTCGGTGAAGACCCGGTCGAGCCCCTCGGCCTCGGCCTGCAGCCGGACCCGCGCGGACGACGGCACGACGAGCACGCGGACGCCGTCGGCCTTCTTGCGGCCCTTGACCACCTTGGCGGCCTGGCGCAGGTCCTCGATCCGCCCGTTGGTGCACGAGCCGATGAACACGGTGTCGACCCTGATGTCGCGCAGCGGCGTCCCCGGCTCCAGGCCCATGTACTCCAGGGCACGTTCGGCTGCCACCCGCTCGTTCTCGTCGACGATCGCGGCCGGGTCCGGCACGCTGGCGGACAGCGGCAGGCCCTGGCCCGGGTTGGTGCCCCAGGTGACGAAGGGCTGGATGTCGGCCGCGTCGAGCACCACCTCGGCGTCGAACTCCGCGTCGTCGTCGGTGCGCAGGGTGCGCCAGTACTCGACGGCCACGTCCCAGTCGGCACCCTCGGGGGCGTGCGGGCGGCCCTGCAGGTAGGCGGACGTCGTGGAGTCCGGGGCGATCATGCCCGCGCGGGCGCCGGCCTCGATCGACATGTTGCAGATGGTCATCCGGGCTTCCATCGACAGGGACCGGATCGCCTCGCCGCGGTACTCCAGGACGTAGCCCTGGCCGCCGCCGGTGCCGATCCTGGCGATGATCGCCAGGATGATGTCCTTGGCCGTCGCCCCGGGCGGCAGCTGACCGTCGACGGTGATCGCCATCGTCCGGAACGGGGCCAGCGGCAGGGTCTGGGTGGCCAGCACGTGCTCGACCTCGCTGGTGCCGATGCCGAAGGCCAGAGCACCGAAGGCACCGTGCGTCGACGTGTGGGAGTCCCCGCAGACGACGGTCAGACCCGGCATGGTCAGGCCGAGCTGCGGACCCACCTGGTGCACGATCCCCTGGTCGGCGTCGCCGAGGGAGTGCAGCCGGACGCCGAACTCCGCCGCGTTGTCGCGCAGCGTCTGGATCTGGGTGCGACTGGTGAGGTCCGCGATCGGCAGGTCGATGTCCAGCGTCGGCGTGTTGTGGTCCTCGGTCGCGATCGTCAGGTCGGGCCGGCGAACCTGCCGCCCGGCCAGCCGCAGACCCTCGAACGCCTGGGGGCTGGTGACCTCGTGGACCAGGTGCAGGTCGATGTAGAGGAGGTCGGGCGCACCGTCGGTGCCACGGCGCACGATGTGCGCGTCCCACACCTTCTCCGCCAACGTCCCTGACATGATTCCTCCTCGAGAGCGACCGAACCGGCCGAGATACTTGCGTCTCAGCCCGCGAGACGCCAGTATCGGTACATGGACAACTCTAGCGGAGTCGGCGTGCTGGACAAGGCCGCCGCGGTCCTCAGCGCACTCGAGGCCGGCCCGGCAACTCTTGCGCAGCTGGTGGCAGCAACCCACCTCGCGCGTCCGACCGCGCACCGGCTCGCCGTCGCGCTGGAGCACCACCGCCTGGTGGCCCGGGACATGCAGGGCCGCTTCGTCCTCGGACCACGGCTCGCCGAGCTCAGCACGGCCGCCGGCGAGGACCGTCTGCTGGCTGCCGCCAACCCGGTGCTCGCCGCCCTGCGCGACCACTGCGGCGAGAGCGCCCAGCTGTACCGGCGCCAGGGCGACCAGCGGATCTGCGTCGCTGCCGCCGAGCGCCCGATGGGCCTGCGGGACTCGATCCCGGTCGGCGCGACCCTCACCATGCACGCCGGGTCCGCCGCCCAGATCCTGCTCGCCTGGGAGGAGCCGGACCGGCTGCACCGCGGCCTGCAGGGCGCCAAGTTCACTGCGACGATCCTCTCCGGCGTCCGACGTCGCGGGTGGGCCCAGTCCGTCGCCGAGCGCGAGCCGGGTGTCGCCTCGGTCTCCGCGCCCGTGCGCGGCCCGTCCGGACGCGTGGTCGCGGCGGTGTCGATCTCCGGACCCGTCGAGCGGCTGACCCGTCAGCCCGGTCGGCTGCACGCGGGCTCCGTCGTGGCCGCGGCGAACCGGCTGACCGAGGTGCTGCGCCGCACCGCCGAGTAGCCGCACCGCCGAGTAGGCGCACCGCTACCCCGAGCAGCGGCTCGGACATGGCGAAGGCCCGGTCGTCGACCGGGCCTCGCTGGTACCCCCAAGGGGATTTGAACCCCTGCTACCGCCGTGAGAGGGCGGCGTCCTAGGCCGCTAGACGATGGGGGCCTGGACAGTGAGCCCGAGGGCCCACCGGTCGAAGACCCTACCCGACGAGCGGGTCAGGGTCACGCTGGGGTACCAGGACTCGAACCTAGACTAACTGAACCAGAATCAGTCGTGCTGCCAATTACACCATACCCCATGGGGTATCGACGCCCCGTCAGGGGGGTCCCGCCCGGAGGCAGTGCCACCGGCTCGAACCGGCTGTCGTACCGGCGGGGAACTCTACCGGAGCCCGGCCGCGGCGGTCCAACCTGGGCGCGGCGGCGCCGGTCCCCCGCTCAGCGTTAGGGTCACCTTGGCACCTCGACCCGGCTGCCGGCCCCTCACCTGGGAGGACGCACTGTTCACCACCCGGCCCGAGCTCGCGGGCACCCACGGCATGGTCGCCTCGACGCACTGGCTCGCCTCAGCCAGCGGGATGGCCGTGCTCGAGGCCGGCGGGAACGCCTTCGACGCCGCCGTTGCCGCCGGGATGGTGCTGCACGTCGTCGAGCCGCACCTGAACGGCCTCGGCGGTGACATGCCGCTGATCGGCCGGACGCACGACGGCACCCCGTTCGTGCTCTGCGGGCAGGGCCCGGCGCCGGCGGCTGCGACGCCGGAGGTCTTCGGGTCGCTCGGTCTGGAGACGATCCCCGGCACCGGCCTGCTGGCGGCGATGGTCCCCGGTTCGTTCGGGACGTGGCTGGACCTTCTGGCCCGCTACGGCACCATGCGGGTGGCCGACGTCCTGCAGTACGCCATCGGCTACGCGCGCGACGGCTTCCCGCTGATCCCCCAGGCCTGCGCGACCATCGACCGGGTCGCGGAGCACTTCCGCGCGCACTGGCCGACGTCGGCCGAGCTCTACCTGCCCGACGGCGCGTCACCGGCCCCGATGGCGCTCTTCCGCAACCCGGCACTGGCCGCAACCCTCGAGCGCATCGTTGCCGAGGCGCAAGCCGCTGGCCGGGACCGCGAGGCGCAGATCGAGGCCGCCCGGCGCGCGTTCTACTCCGGCTTCGTCGCCGAGGCGATCGACGCCTTCTGCCGGGTCGAGGTGATGGACTCCTCCGGCGCACCGCACGCCGGACTGCTGCGGCACCAGGACCTCGCCTCGTGGCGGGTCCGCGAGGAGGCACCGTGCACCGTGGAGTTCGCCGGCCACACCGTCGTCAAGACGGGGCCGTGGGGGCAGGGGCCGGTGCTGCTCCAGCAGCTGGCCATGCTGGAGGGGATGGACCTGGCGGACACCCGGCCCGGGTCGGTGGAGCTGGTGCACACCGTCGTCGAGGTCGCGAAGCTGGCGTTCGCCGACCGTGACGCCTGGTACGGCGACCCGGAGCAGGCCGACGTGCCGCTCGAAGGTCTGCTCGCGCCGCAGTACCCGCGCCGGCGCCGGGCGCTGATCGGCACGGCCGCCAGCGACGAGTTCCGCCCCGGCTGCCCGGGGGGCGAGGACCGACCACGGCTCGCCCGCCAGCTGATCCAGCAAACGGCCTCGGCCCGGCACGCGGCCCACCGTGAGGCACCACGCCCGACCCTCGATGGCCACCCCGGCACCGGCGCGGACGGCGCCACCCGAGGAGACACCTGCCACCTGGACGTCGTCGACGCGGCCGGCAACATCGTCTCCGCCACCCCGAGCGGTGGCTGGCTACAGAGCTCACCGACAGTGCTCGGCCTGGGCTTCCAGCTGTCCACCCGCGCGCAGGTGTTCTGGCTCGAGCCGGGTCTGCCCAACTCCCTGAGCCCCGGTAGGCGGCCGCGGACCACCCTGAGCCCCACGCTGGTCCTGCGGGACGGGCTGGCGCTCGCCTGTGGCACACCGGGCGGCGACCAGCAGGACCAGTGGCAGACGGTGTTCCTGCTGAACCACCTCGTCTACGGCATGGGCCTGCAGGAGGCGATCGACGCGCCGACCTGGCACACCACCCACCTGATCTCCTCCTTCGACCCGCGCACCATCGAGGTCCTCGGCCTGCACGCGGAGAGCCGGCTGGGCGAGGACGTGCTCGCGGCCCTGCGCGCTCGCGGGCACGAGGTGACCGACGCCGGTCCCTGGGCGCTCGGCCAGGTCAGTGCCGTCGCGCACACGCCCGATCTGCTCCGCGCCGCGGCCAGCCCGCGCGGCATGCAGGGCTATGCGGTGGGCCGATGACCCTCCTTGAGCTGGTCGCCGTCCTGGGCGCGGGCGTGCTCGCCGGCACCATCAACACCATCGTCGGGGCCGGAACGCTCGTGACGTTCCCGCTGCTGCTGGCGCTCAACATCCCACCGCTCGTCGCGAACGTATCCAACACCGTCGGGCTGGTCCCGGCCGCGGTCACCGGCGCATGGGGCTACCGCAGGGAGCTGCGCGGGCAGTGGTCGGCTGTCGTCCGGATGGCGCTGCTCTCCGCCGTCGGCGGGATCATCGGCGCCCTCCTGCTGCTGGTCGCGCCGGCCGACACGTTCACGGTGGTGGTCCCCTGGCTGCTCGTCCTCGCCGCGGGGCTGGCGGCGGTCCAGCCGCGCGTGACCGAGGCGCTGCGTCGGCGGGAGAACCTGGCGGCGCTGTCCGCCGGGATGACGCTCACCGAGCCTCCCCCGCCCGCCCTGGTGGACCGGCTCACCCGCCCGCTCTCGGCAGGACTGGCCGTCGGGATCACCGCGACGGGGGTGTACGGCGGCTACTTCGGCGCCGCCCAGGGCGTGGTGCTGCTGGCCCTGCTCGGTATCGCATGGTCGGCCGACCTGCACCGGGCCAACGGAGCCAAGGTGGTCCTTGCCGGGATGGCCAACCTGGTCTCGGCGTCGGTCTTCGCCTTCAGCGGCAAGGTGGACTGGCGGATCGCCGCGCTGATCGCGGTCGGCTCCGCGGTCGGCGGACTGATCGGCGCGAAGGTCGGCCGACGGATCCCCGCGCCCGCGCTGCGGGTGGCCATCGTGGTCGTCGGCCTCGCCGCCGCCATCGCCCTGTGGGTCAGAGGCTGAAGGCGGGTCCCGTGTGGCCGGGTCAGGCAGGCGGGCCGAGGAGCCCGGGTAGCTCGGTGAGCGTCGCCACGACGAGCACCCCGGCCGCCCGGGCCGCGGCGATGTCCGCCTCGGGGATGCGCGTGCGCCGCCTACCCGGCCGGTCGATCCACACCCCGACCAGGCCGGCCGTCACGGCCGCGTGGGCGTCGATGTCCAGCTCGTCGCCGACGTAGGCGGTGCGCTCAGGGGCGGTCCCCAGCAGCCGGCACGCCTCGAGAAACACCCGCGGATCCGGCTTCCCGACGCCGAACGTGTCGACACCGACCAGCACGGGGACGTGCTCGAAGCCGGCCCGGGCCATCTTGGACGTCTGGTAGGCGACCGCGGCGTTGGTCAGGGCACCGACGGCGAGCCCGGCCTCCAGCAGCCGGTCGATCACGGCCGCGGCGTCCGGGTGCGCGGACCATGCCTGCGCGAACCCCTCCTCGAAGAGGCGGTTCCACTCCCGGTAGGCGTCGGCGTCCATGAGCACGCCGCCGAATTCTTCGTGCAGCGCGTTGGCCCTGGCCATCCGCTGCTCGAGGTAGCCGACCTCGCCACGGGTGTATGCGCGGTAGCGCCCGCCGACGTCGGCCCGCCAGGCGGTGAGGACGTCGTCGTGCTGGGCGGGGTCGAGGTGCGGCAGGTACCGCTCGGCGACGCCAGACAGGGCCACGGCGAACGCGCTCTGGGTGTCGACAAGGGTGTCGTCGATGTCGAACAGGACGCCGTCGACCGAGGTCACCCCGTCACCCCACCCGCTCACAGGATTGCGCGAAGCGCTTCCAGGCGCGCCAGGGTCGCGTCCTTGCCGAGGATCTCCATCGACTCGAACAGCGGAGGCGACACCCTGCGCCCGGTCACCGCGACCCGCAGCGGCGTGAAGGCGACGCGCGGCTTGAGCCCGAGGTCCTCGACGAGGGCCGCCGAGAGCGCCGCGTGGATTGTCGCGGCGTCGAAACCCGACACGGCCGCCAGGGCAGCGTGCGCGGCGTCGAGCACCCCTGCGGCGTCCGGGGTGAGCGCTGCGCGGGCGTCGTCGGCCACCTGCACCGTGTCCACGTACAGGAAGCCGAGCATCCCGACCGCCTCGCCCAGCAGGGTGATCCGCTCCTGGACCAGCGGGGCCGCGGCGTCGAGCAGCGCGCGCTCTCGATCCGTGAGCCCGGCGTACTCAGCGGCCGACACCAGGCCGGCCGTGTGCAGGTACGGAACCAGGCGCGCCCGGAAGTCCTCCGGCGCCAGCAGCCGGATGTGCGAGGAGTTGATCGCCTCGGCCTTCTTGATGTCGAACCGCGACGGGTTGGGGTTCACGTCGGCGACGTCGAACGCGGCGATCATCTCCTCGACCGAGAACACGTCGTGGTCCGGCGCGATCCCCCAGCCGAGCAGGGCCAGATAGTTGAGCAGCCCCTCCGGGATGAACCCGCGCTCGCGGAGCAGGAACAGGTGGGACTCCGGGTCCCGCTTGGACAGCTTCTTGTTGCCCTCCCCCATCACGTACGGCAGGTGACCGTAGACCGGCTCGCCCTTGGCGATGCCCAAGGCGATCAGCGCGCGGTAGAGCACCACCTGGCGCGGGGTCGACGAAAGCAGGTCCTCCCCGCGCAGCACGTGCGTGATCTCGGTGATCGCATCGTCGACGGGGTTGGTGAGCGTGTAGAGCGGCTGGCCGTTGGCCCGCACGATCACGTAGTCCGGGACCGACCCCGCCTTGAAGGTCAGCTCGCCTCGGATCAGGTCGGTGAACGTCACGTCCTCGTCGGGCATCCGGATCCGCAGCACCGGGGCGCGGCCCTCCGCCCGGTACGCGGCCTTCCGCTCCTCGGTCAGGACTCGGTCGAACCCGTCGTAGCCGAGCTTGGGGTCGCGACCGGCCGCGCGGTGCCGTGCCTCGACCTCCTCCGGCGTGGCGAACGACTCGTACGCGAATCCGGCCTCGAGCAGGCGCCGCGCGACGTCGTCGTAGATACCCATCCGCTGGGACTGGCGGTACGGCTCGTGCGGGCCGCCCACCTCGACGCCCTCGTCCCAGTCCATGCCGAGCCAACGCATGGCCTCGAGCAGCTGCCGGTAGCTCTTCTCGCTGTCCCGCTCGGCGTCGGTGTCCTCGATCCGGAACACGAAGGTGCCGCCGGTGTGCCGGGCATAGGCCCAGTTGAACAGGCAGGTCCGGATGAGCCCGACGTGCGCGGTTCCGGTGGGCGACGGGCAGAAGCGGACGCGGACGGCGGAGCCGAAGGGAGTGGCAGTCATGGTGCAGACCAGCCTAACGGCCTGCTCCGATGCCCCCTGGGGACGAGCGTCCCCGGCCCTGCGGGCGGTGTCGGACGTGCCCCCTACAGTGCGCCCATGATCACCACGCTGCTGGTCCGGGGCGTCCCGGTCGAGGTCGAGATCCACGGCTCGGGCACTCCCCTGCTGATGATCCATGGCTGGGGGGTCGACCGTCGGCTGATGACCGGCTGCATGGAGCCCTTCGACGACGACGCTCCTTGGCTACGCATCTACCCCGACCTTCCGGGGATGGGTGGCACGCCCGGCGACCCGAGCATCGACGGCTCCGACGCCATGCTCGACCTGCTCCTCGACCTGGTCGACGCGGTGTGCCCAGGGCAGCCGTTCGCCGTCGCCGGCGAGTCCTACGGCGGCTACCTCGCACGCGGGATCGTGCACACACGCCCGTCCGACGTGCTCGGGATGCTCCTCATCTGCCCGTCGGTCGCGCCGGGCACGCCGGCCGACGCCGACCTCCGGGTGCTCGAGCGCGACGACACGCTGCTGGCTTCACTCGACCCCGCCGACCGCGAGGCGTTCTCCTCGATCACCGTCCGGCAGACGCGGCCGGTCTGGGAGCGGTTC
The DNA here is from genome assembly GCA_038204895.1 of Actinomycetales bacterium. Lineage (GTDB taxonomy): Bacteria > Actinomycetota > Actinomycetes > Actinomycetales > Cellulomonadaceae > Actinotalea. Next base: position 47,756 of record JBBRCL010000010.1, read on the forward strand.
GCGACCGAGATCCTGCCCGGGATCCGCGCCTCGGACCAGCGATACCTCTCCGAGGTGCTGGGCCGCGCCTCGAGGTTCTCCTTCGACGTTGACGACCGGAACTTCGACCGACCGGTCCTCTTCCTGACCGGCCGACAGGACAACTCGGTCGGGTACCAGCACCAGTGGGAGCTGCTCGAGCGCTACCCGCGGGCGTCGTTCGTCGTGCTCGACCGCGCGGGCCACAACCTGCAGACCGAGCAGCCGGAGATCTTCGACGCGACCGTCCGCGAGTGGCTGGACCGGGTGGAGCTGGACCGGGTGGAGCTGGACCGGGTGGAGCTCGATCGGATCAGTCCCGCCTGATCACCGGGTTCCGGAGCACCCCGATGCCCTCGACCTCGCACTCGACGACGTCCCCGTGCACGATCGGCCCGACGCCGGCCGGTGTGCCGGTGAGGATCACGTCGCCGGGCAGCAGGGTGAACACCTCCGAGGCGAACGCGACAAGGGTCGCCACGTCGAAGAGCATGTCGGACGTGCGCCCGTCCTGGCGCAGCTGGCCGTTGACGCGCGCGCTGACCTGCAGGTCCTCAACGTCGAGGCCCGGCACGATCCACGGTCCCAGCGGGCAGGATCCGTCGAACCCCTTCGCCCGGGTCCACAGCTGTTCGGCCCGCTGGACGTCCCTGGCTGTCACGTCGTTGGCCACCGTGAAGCCGAACACCCGCTCCAGCGCGCGCTCGGCAGAGACGCCCTTGGTGACCTTGCCGATCACGACCGCGAGCTCTGCCTCGTGGTGCACCTCGGCCGACCAGCTCGGCAGCACGATGGGGTCGTCCGGCCCGATCACCGCGGTGTTCGGCTTGAGGAAGAGCATCGGGACCACTGGGGCCTCGTTGCCCATCTCCTTGGCGTGGTCGGCGTAGTTGCGCCCGACGCCGATCACCTTCGACCGAGGGATCACCGGGGCCAGCAGCCGAAGGTCGTCGTGGTCGAGGGACACCTGCTCGCCCGTCGGATGCACCGACATGTACAGCGGGTCACCGGTGAGGACGGCCAGCTCCCCTCCGTCGACGATGGCGTAGCGGGGGTCGCCCCCGGTAGTGAACCTGGCGATGCGCATCGGCCAAGGCTAGGGCCACCGGCGCGGGCGCGGCGGATGACCCCGGCGGACGACCCCGGCGGATCACCCCCGGCGACTCCCGCCCGGGCGCCGCCGCTCGCCCGTAGGGTTCCAGCGTGCAGACCGCCCGACCGTCCCGTGCGCGCGTCGTCGGCGTGGACGTCGTCCGCGGCCTGGCCATCCTCGGCATGTTCACGGCACACCTCGCCGATCGGGATGCCCTGCTCGTGCGGGAAGGGCAGAGCTGGTTCGTCGCGGTGGACGGCCGGCCGGCCGCCGGGTTCGCCCTGCTCGCCGGAGTCTCGGCTGCCCTGCTCAGCGGGGGTTCGCACCCGTACGTCGGCGCGCGCATGCAGCACTCCCGGGTCCGGGTGCTCGTCAGGGCGCTGCTGCTCTGGCCGCTCGGCGCCGCCATGATCGCGCTGAACACACCCGTCATCGTGATCCTGCCGACGTACACGCTGCTGTTCGCGGTGATGGCGGCCGTGCTGCACTGGAGTCAGCGCAGGCTTCTCATCACCGCCGCCGTCGTGCTGGCCGTCGCTCCCCCTCTGGTGCTCCTCGCGCGCGACCACATCTACAGCTCGAGCACGTACCCGATCCAGCTGGTCGACATCACCGTCGGCCACTTCTACCCCGCTGGGATCTGGATCGCGTACCTCCTGGTGGGGCTCGCCGTGGGCCGGATGGACCTACGCGAACCGGAGACGCCGCGCCGGCTGATCGTGTGGGGCGGGATCGCCGCCGTGGCCGGGCTCGGCACCAACGCGATCGCCATGCGCACGATCGACCTCTCGCACACCCTGCGGCGCGCCCTGCTCACCAGCGAGCCGCACTCGTCGTCGGCCGTCGAGCTCGTCGCCAACATCGGCGTGGTCCTCGTGGTGCTGAGGCTGTGCCTGATCGCCGCGGAGCGGTTCCCGCGTGCGGTCTCCCCCGTTGCGGCGACCGGCGCGCTCGCCCTGACCTCGTACTGCGGGCACCTGATCGCCATCTCGGCGATGGGTCCCGAGGTCGTCTTCGAGCCGAGCAACCTGCGGCTTGCCTGCTTCATCGTCGTCACGCTTGCGGTCACCTGGCTGTGGCGCACCCTGCTCGGGCGCGGCCCGCTGGAGCGCGCGCTGCACGTCGCGTCCACTTCGGTCGCCGACCGGGTGGTGCCGGCGGGACGCCGTCCGACCCACCCGAGCGCCGTCGAAGACGTGCCTCACCAGGGGGACCGCCCAGCGCGCCCGCCCTGGCCGACGAGGACCGGGCCTGAGGTCGGCGACCCCCGACCCGCGACCGCGACCGTCAGGCGCGCGCGACGACCTCGCCGTGCACGCTCGCGTACCAGCCGTCCGGCGTGGCACCCCAGGCGAGCCAGGCGTCGCGGAGTGCCTCCAGCGCGACGTCGTCGGCCAGGCCGTACTCCTTGGCCTGCCGCGCGAAGTCCGACGACACCACCCGCTCGGCCCACAGCGCCGACCACCACTGGCGATCCGCCGGCGTTGCGAAGCACCAGACCCCGGCACCTGGCGTGACCCGCTCCGGATCGAACCCCGCCTGCAGGGTCCACGACAGGACCCGTCGGCCGGCATCTGCCTCGGCGCGGTTGGCGATCGTCACCTCGTGGTAGAGATGCCGCCAGTCCTCGAGGGCGGCCGACGGCGGGTACCACGTCATCGCGCCGTAGTCGCCCTCCCGCAACGCCACCACTCCCCCTGGCCGGGTCACCCGCCGCATCTCCCGCAGCGCCGCCACCGGGTCGGTCAGGTGCTGGAGCACCTGGTGGGCGTGCACGACGTCGAAGCTCGCGCCCGGGAAGTCCAGCGCGTACACGTCGCCCACCTGGAAGGAGACCGGGGCGCCCAGCTCGGCGGCATGGCGCCGAGCGCGCTCCAGCACCTCGGCCGAGGTGTCGACACCGATCACCTGCCCGGGCGCGACGTGCGCCGCGAGGTCGACCGTGATGGTGCCTGGGCCGCATCCGACGTCCAGCAGCCGCTGACCCTCACGCAGGTGCGGCAGCAGGTGTGCGGCGGAGTTGGCGGCCGTGCGCCAGCTGTGCGATCGGAGCACGCTCTCGTGGTGGCCGTGGGTGTAGACGTCCTCGTGGTGGCCGTGGGTGTAGACGTCCTCGTGGCGGCCGTGGGTGTAGGCGTCGGTCGTCATGGGCCCAGTCAGTCACCCACGCAGGTCCGTATCAAGTCCTAAGACGAAAAGTCTCGCCAGTTGGGACAACGGGGACGCCGCGGTTGGCGAGCTGGTCCGCCCGCTCGTTCCCGGGGTCGCCGGCGTGGCCCTTGACCCAGCGCCAGGTGACCGTGTGCCGGGCCAGCTCGGTCTCCAGCAGCCGCCACAGATCGGCGTTCTTGACCGGCTGCTTGGCGGAGGTGACCCAGCCGTTCCGCTTCCAGCCGGGCAGCCACCGCGTGATCCCGTGCATCACGTACGTGGAGTCGACGTGCAGGGTCACCTCGCACTCCCGGGTCAGGGCCCGGAGCCCTTCGATGACCGCGGTGAGCTCCATCCGGTTGTTCGTCGTGAGCACCTCACCGCCGAACAGCTCGCGCTGATGGCTGCCCCAGCACAGCCACGCGCCCCAGCCGCCCGGGCCGGGGTTGCCCTTGCACGCGCCGTCGGTCCACATGTCGACCGCATCGGCGCGGACCGAGCCCTCCCCCACGCCGTCCGAGGCGGGGTCGCTCACGGCCACGGGCCGAGCTCCGGAAGTGCCGCCGGCTCGCCGTCGCGCTCCGCGTCGACGCCGGTGACGTCGCGCCCCGCCAACCACGCGGCCAGGGCCGCTACCGGGCCCCGCACGGTCACCCGGTCGCCCCCCGCACCGAGCAGACGGCGATCTCCCCTGTCCGTTGCGACCAGCTCGAGCTGTGTTCCGGGCCGCACCCGGGACTCGAGGTAGCCGAACAGGTGCTCGCACAGCTCGGCGTCCCAGGCGGTGTGGTCCACCCCGAGATCCAGGTCGACCACGTGCACCCCGGCCTCGCGCCACCACATCTCCAGCACGCCGCTCACGGGGCGTCCGCGAACACCCGTGACCCGGCCAAGGATGCGGGGCGTCACGGCGTCGGCGGCGGCCTCGATCCGGCGCACCGTCGTGGTGACCCGAGCGATGTGCTCGCTCGCGGAGTCCCCGGCCAACACCTCGATGACCGCGTTCCGACCGGCCACCCCGCCGTCGTAGTAGTCAAGGAGGTCTCCGCCGGCGACGGCCACCTCGATCTGCCGGGCCGCCGCGGCACCCGTCCCGGCGATGTGCGCCAGGACATGACCCCGCGTCCAGCCGGGGAGCGGTGACGGCTCGGTCACCTGTGCGTCAGTGACCCGGCCGACGACGTCGAGCACCAGGCGGTCGATCCGGGTCGTGCGCGCCCGCAGCACCTCGAGGGTGTGCGCGGCATCCAGGTGTTCCATGGGCCGACCCTAACGGCGACACCGCCGGCGGTGGGAGCGCCCGGCCGGGCGGGCCCCACCCGCGGCCCGCGGCCCGCGGCCCGTGGCATCGTGCACCACGAAGGGCTGGGAGGATGGGTCCCGATGATCCCTCAGCCGCTGGACCGCCTCCGCAACCTCGCCGATCGACTGCCCGACGGCGACCAACGCACCGCCCCGGATGCGCTGTACGACGCCTTCGTCGGCTGGGCCGGCGATCAAGGGTTCGAGCTCTACCCGGCGCAGCAGGACGCCGTGCTGGAGCTGGTCACCGGCTCGCACGTGATCCTGTCGACACCCACCGGCTCGGGGAAGTCGCTCGTCGCGGTCGCTGCCCATTTCCTCGCACTGGCGCAGGGCCGCCGCAGCTACTACACCGCACCGATCAAGGCGCTGGTGAACGAGAAGTTCTTCGACCTGGTGCGCACCTTCGGTGCGCTCAACGTCGGGATGATGACCGGCGACAGCGCCGTCAACCCGACCGCACCGATCATCTGCTGCACCGCGGAGATCCTGGCCAACATCGCGCTGCGCACCGGCGAGGGGCTGGCAGAGCAGCCAGGGCACGTGGACGATCCCGCGGTCCCGGGCGACGACGTCGTCGGGCTGGTCGTGATGGACGAGTTCCACTTCTACGCCGACCCGCAGCGCGGCTGGGCCTGGCAGGTGCCGCTGCTGGAGCTGCCGAGCACCCAGTTCCTGCTGATGTCGGCCACCTTGGGGGACGTCTCGTTCTTCGTCGACGACCTGCGGCGGCGCACCGGGCGCGACGTCGCTGCGGTGACCAACACCGACCGACCGGTCCCGCTGACCTTCAGCTACGCCATCGACCCCCTGCACGAGGTGATCGAGCAGCTGGTCGGCACCCTGCGGGCGCCCGTCTACCTGGTCCACTTCACCCAGAAGGACGCCGTCGAGCAGGCGCAGGCCCTGACCTCCACGACCGTGGCCTCCCGTGAGCAGCGGGACAGGATCGCCGACGAGCTGGGCACCTTCCGGTTCGGCACGGGCTTCGGCAAGACCCTCTCCCGGCTCCTGCGGCACGGCATCGGGGTGCACCACGCGGGGATGCTGCCCCGCTACCGACGACTCGTGGAGCGGCTCACCCAGCGCGGGCTGCTGACCGTCATCTGCGGGACGGACTCCCTCGGCGTCGGCATCAACGTGCCGATCCGGACGGTGGTCCTGACGTCCCTCGTCAAGTTCGACGGAACCCGCATGCGGCACCTGACGGCCCGGGAGTTCCACCAGATCGCCGGCCGGGCGGGTCGCGCCGGGTACGACACGGTCGGCGACGTGGTCGTGATGGCACCCGATCACGTGATCGAGAACCGCAAGGCGCTGATCAGGGCAGGCGATGACCCCAAGAAGGTCAGGAAGATCGTCCGGAAGAAGGCTCCTGAAGGGGCCGTCAACTGGACGGACAGCACGTTCGAGCGGCTCCGCGACGCACCGCCCGAGGCGCTGACCTCGCAGTTCAGCGTGAACCACGCCATGGTGCTCAACGTCCTGGCCCGTCCCGGCGACCCCGTCGAGGCGATGAAGCGGCTGCTCACCGACAACCACGAACCGCCGGCAGCGCGGGGTCGGCACGTCCGCCAGGCGGTGCGGATCTACCGGTCGCTGCGCACGTCAGGTGTGGTGGACCGGGTCCGGCGCGCCGACGGCACCTGGACCGTCCGGCTGACCGTCGACCTCCCCGCCGACTTCGCGCTCAACCAGCCGCTGTCGCCGTTCGCCTACGCGGCGCTGGACGTCCTGGACCTGGCCGCGCCCACGTACGCGATGGACGTGATCTCGGTGATCGAGGCGACCCTGGACGACCCACGCCAGGTGCTGTACGCCCAGGAGAGGCGCGCGCGCGGCGAGGCCGTGGCCGCGATGAAGGCGGAGGGATACGAGTACGACGAGCGGATGGCGCTGCTCGAGGACGTCAGCTACCCCAAGCCGCTCGCCGAGCTGCTCGAGGCGACGTTCACCATCTACCGACGGACCAACCCGTGGGTCGCCGACCACGTGCTCTCGCCCAAGTCGGTGGTGCGCGACATGGTGGAGCGGGCCGCGACGTTCACCGAGTACGTCTCGCTGTACGGGCTGGAGCGCACCGAGGGCGTCCTGCTGCGGTACCTGGCCGACGCCTACCGGGCGCTGCGCCAGACCGTGCCGCCGGAGCGCCGGGACGATCTGCTCGAGGACCTGATCGAGTGGCTCGGCGAGACCGTCCGGGGCACCGACTCCAGCCTGCTCGACGAGTGGGAGCGGCTGCAGGATCCCGACGCCGTGGCTGCCGCGGCACGGGCGCAGGGTGCGGGCCACGCCCCGCCCGGCGCGGCCTCCGAGGCCGCCCGCGTGACCGGCAACGCCCGCGCCTTCCGGGTCCTGGTCCGCAACGCGGTGTTCCGGCGCGTCCAGCTGGCGGCGGACGAGGCATGGCAGGGCCTGGCCGCGCTCGGGGACACCGACGCCGACGGCGTCGGATGGGACGCCGACCGCTGGCACGACGCGCTCGATGCGTACTTCGACGAGCACGCCGAGATGGGCACCGGTGCCGACGCCCGCGGACCGGCGCTCCTGATCATCGCCGAGGACGCCGGCCCCGACGGACCGCGATGGACCGTCCGCCAGCTGCTCGACGACCCCGCCGGCCACCACGACTGGCACATCGACGCGGTCGTGGACCTGGCCGCCAGTGACGAGCGCGGCGAGGTCGCGCTGGTCGTGACCGACGCCGGGCGGCTCTGACCGGCGCACTCGCCGCCTGCCACCCGCCCGCGGACAGCCGTCACCCGGCGAGCATCAACTCGCCCTGATCCGGCAGCCCTTGCTGCGACCCGTCCGACCAGCCGGGGCCGTGATCACCCTCCGGCGACCCACCCGGCGGCGCCCCGGCACCCGCTCCAGGCGGCCCACCCGGCGGCGCCCCCAGTGACCGCACGACGGATCCGTCCACTCGCCGGAACGTCCACCCGCCGGGTTCCCACCTGATGGCCAGGTTCCGCTGGTGGACGAGGTCGTGGTGGTACCAGCACAGCAGAATCCCGTTCCCGACCGAGGTCGGGGCGTTGTCGCGCCCCCACCACCGCACGTGGTGCACCTCACCGAGCATCGAGGCCGCTCCGCACCCGGGATACCGGCAGGTGCGGTCCCTCCCGACGACCGCGCGGCGCTGCGGCCCGGTGAACGTCCGCTGCGCCCGGCCGACGTCGAGCGGGCGGCTGTCCGGCCCGAACACGATCCGGGTGACTTCGCTGTCGCAGGCGATCCTGGCGAGAACCGACGGCGCGATGGGCTCGCCGTCGTCAAGCTCTGCCGGCCCCACCAACGGTCCGCGCCCGCCGTGAGACACCTCACCAGTGCCCGACCGCCCCGCCAGCCGCTGGTAGGCCTCCCAGGAGGCGTGGACGCTGACATGCGGGCGCACCTGCGCCCCACCGCTCGACATCCCCTTGTCCAGGACCAGCCGGGCCAGATCCGTCAGGGCCGCGGCTCGACGTTCGTCGGCTGACCGGGTGTCGTCCTTGGCCGGTACGCCCGTCACCGAGCGCAAAGCCGTCATCAGGACGTCTCCGTGCTCCACGGTCAGGAACCCCTCGAACGCCACGCCGTTGTCCCGGCGGGCGAAGACCAGACGCTCTGCCGCGCACGCCGCCTGGTGCTCCCGCTCGTGCGCGTCGCTGTCCACCGCTGCCGCCCACCGCTTCACCACACGGCGGTACTCGTCGACCCCCATTCGCTGGGCCTTGGCGACCAGAGCGGCCTCGTTGCGGTCCGGCAGCTCCGAGGCGAGCGCGGTCCGCCGCGCCTCCGACGTCGGCGCGAATCGCACGAGGACCGCAGCGTGCTCAAGCGTCATCCGGCCCGCCTGCACTGCCGAAGTGGCCTCGGGCAGGGGACCGTCGAGCGCCCGGCCGAGCGCCGCCTCGGCCCGCGCCGCACCCACCGACGAGCCGCGCTGTCCTGCAGCCCACTCCGCGAAGGTGCGCGCTCCCCCGGCCGACCACCGGCCATCGGCCTCGACCTGGGCCAGGAGGCGGGCGGCGAAGGCGAGCACCTGGTCGCACGCGGTCCGCACCTGCCGGTGCACGCGCGCTGCACCAGGCCCGTCAAGGTCGGCCGGCGCGTGGGCGATCAGGACCGCGGTCGCATCTCGCCACCGCGCGAGATCCTCGTCCAGCTGCATCGCCTCCGCCACCACGCCACCCCCTCCCCCGAAGCCGCCCGACACCGTCGTCCACCCGAAAGCCGTGGATCGTTGGAACAAGTGTACGAACCACCACCGACACGGGCAGACCGGGCACCGCGCACCTGTGCAGACGGGCGCAGCCGCGCACCTTGTGCACGCGAGCCACGCCGGCCACGCGAGCCACGCCAGCCACGCCGGCCACGCCAGCCACGCCACCGCGACATCCTCATACGCTGACGTCCGTGGCCAAGCACCCACCGACCGGAACACCCGCAGTCGTCGCCCTGACGACGGCGGGCGTCGCGCACACCGTGCACGCCTACCCGCACGACGCCGCCAACGACGTCGGCTACGGCCTGGAGGCCGCCAACGCCCTTGGCCTGCCACCCGAGCAGGTCTTCAAGACGCTCATGACGACCGTCGACGGCGCCCTCACGGTGGCCGTCGTCCCGGTCACCACGACGCTCGACCTCAAGGCCCTCGCGCACGCGGTCGGCGGCAAGCGCGCTGCCATGGCCGACCGGGCGGCGGCCGAACGCGCGACCGGCTACGTCGTCGGCGGGATCTCCCCGCTCGGCCAGAAGACCGCCCACCCCACCGTGATCGACGAGACCGCCGAGCTGTTCGACACCGTCTACGTGTCAGGTGGCCGGCGCGGGATGGACATCGGCCTCGCCCCATCCGACCTGATCCGGCTCACCGGCGCCGTCGTGGCGGACATCGCCGGGATCAACCCCCGACAGCCTCCGCGCCGACCACCCACGGCGCAGTGACGTCCGTGTGGTCGATCACGATGCTGGCGCGTTGCTCCGGCGAGCACTCCGCCAGGTACATCCGCTGGCCCTCCCGGTACCGCTGCATGATCCGGTCGTCCATCGGCATCCCGTCGCGTTCGGCCATCCGGGCGATGGCCACCGCCAGCGGGGCCCGCAGGAGCACCGAGAGGTCCCACACGCCGGCCAGCGCGTCCTGGTGCAGGAACACCCCGTCCAGCAGGACGACGTCGCCCGCCGCAACCGGGACCAGCTCACCCGGCACGGGGCCATCCACCCGGCAGTCGAAGACGGCCGTGCGCACGGTCCCGGAGCCGCCCGGCTTCAGCGGTGCGATCACCACCTCCAGCAGGGCGTCGATGTCGAGGGAGTCCCGGAAGTACCCCTCCGCCGACGCGCGCCCCCGTCGGTACCGCTCGATGCGCGGGCGATGGAAGCCGTCGATCGACACCCGGACCACTCGAAGCCCGTGCCCACGCAGGACGTACGCGAACTCATCGGCGAACACGGTCTTGCCGACGCCGTCCACCCCGTCGATCCCAACCAGGCGCGGCGCGTCGTCGGGCAGGGCAGCGACCCGCGCCGCGACATCGGCGAGAACCGCGGCTCGGGGGTGCATCCCGTGAGCATGGCACGGCGCCGCTATGGTCCGTATGTGGCCGACCGCCTTCCGACGCCGGACGAGGTCAGGGCTGTTGCCGTCCCCGAGCGCCTCGCCGCCGTCCGCCGGCGGATCGACGACGCCGCAACCGCTGCCGGCCGCGACCCGGCCAAGGTCCGACTGCTGGTGGCCACCAAGACGCTGCCGATCGGCGTCGTGCGAGCGGCCGTTGCGGGCGGCGCCACCCTGCTCGGCGAGAACCGCGTGCAGGAGCTGGTCGTGCACGCTCCCGCGCTGGCCGACCTCGACCCGACCTGGCACCTGATCGGCCACCTGCAGTCCAACAAGGTCGCCGCCGCGCTCGACTGGGTGCAGTGCGTGCAGAGCGTCGACTCGCTCGAGCTGGCGGAGCGCCTCTCCCGCCGCTGCGCCGCCCTCGGTCGGGACCTGGACGTCATGGTCCAGGTCAACGTCTCCGGCGAGCCGACCAAGTTCGGCGTCCGGCCCGACGCCGCGGCCTCCTTCGCGGTCGACATCGCCACCCTCCCCCACCTACACCTGGTCGGGTTCATGACCATCGGCGCCAACACCCCCGACGAGGACGAGGTCCGCCTGGGGTATGCGCGGCTACGACGGGTGCGGGACGACGTCGTCGGCTCCGGGCTCCCCGGTACGCAGGGCGCACGGGTGCTGTCGATGGGCATGAGCGGTGACCTCGAGCCGGCGATCGCCGAGGGCGCGACGATCGTGCGGATCGGCACCGCCGTGTTCGGCCCGCGCGCGTCCAGCCAGACCTGAACGCTGGCCGCTCGCTGTTGTACGGAACGGCCCACCACTACCGGTGACAAGCAGACTTGACAGCGACCCATGATGACAAGCATCCTTGACACATGAGGAACGAGATCCGACGCCTCCGCGAGGAGCACGGCCTGTCCCAGGGATCGCTCGGCGCCGAGCTGGGTGTCTCCCGGCAGACGGTCAACTCCTTGGAGACCGGCCGCTACGACCCTTCGCTCCCCCTGGCTTTCACCATCGCCCGGTTCTTCGGGCTGAGCATCGAGGAGATCTTCCATGTCGACTGACCACCCGATCACCCACAAGTCGACCGCGGCCTGGTATCTCGGGATCGCCGCCGGTCTCGCGGTGGCGCTGGGTCTCGCCCTGGCCGTCGGGAACGCGGGTCATGCCGACACCGCCGCGGGCATCGTGACCGGCGGAATGCTCGTGGTCGTGCTCGCCGCCATTGGACGGTTGCGGAGCTCGCGCGCTGCCGACCGAGCCGGCACCGCGACCCGGCTCGCGGCGGGTCGCGCGGACGAGCGCGATGTGCGGGTGCACCAGGGCAGCCTGGCGATCGTCGGGGTCGTGTCCGTGATCCTCAGCGGGCTGGCCAGCGCCGCGACCTTCCTCGCCGCGGACGCGACAACTATCGTCCGTTCGATGCCCTTCGCCCTGCTGCTCACCGCCGTCCTGGCGTTCGTCGTCGTCGACCGGCGGTCCTGAGCCTCAGGGAACGCGCGCCGTCCATCCGGGCGTGCCGAACTTGGTCGCGACCAGCCGCTCCGCGCGTTCCCGCTCATCGGGCGTCACCGCGCCGTCCACGGTGTCGTACCGGCTCCGGAAGTGGTTCTTGAGCGCCTCGATCACGTCGACACGCGCCATCTGAGTCTGCGAGCGCAACGGGTCGACCCGCTTGTTGGCGCTCTTCGTGCCCTTGTCCGCGAGCTTCTCCCGGCCGATCCGCAGCACCCCGAGCATCTTGGTGGCGTCGATGTCGTAGGCCATCGTCACGTGGTGCAGCACCGCACCGTTGGCCAGCCGCTTCTGCGCAGCCCCGGCGATCTTGCCCACCGGCGAGGCGATGTCGTTGATCGGCACGTAGGTGGCCTCGATGCCCAGCTCGCCCAAGGCACCGAGCACCCAGTCGTCGAGGAACGCGTAGGACCGCTCGAAGCTGAGCCCCTCGACGAGCGACACGGGCACCGTCAGCGAGTACGTGATCGTGTTCCCCGGCTCGATGAACATCGCTCCCCCGCCGGAGATCCGCCGGACCACCGTGATGCCGTGCCGGGCGGCGCCGTCGGCGTCCACCTCGTTGCGCAGCGACTGGAACGAGCCGATCACCACCGCGGGCGCGCCCCACTCCCAGATCCGGAGCGTCGAACGGCGCACGCCCGCCCCGACGGCCTCCGAGAGCACCTGGTCCAGCGCCATGTGCATGGCCGGGGACTCCGGGCCCTCGTGCACGATCTCGAAGGTGTGGTCCTCCCAGCGGCTGGCGTGCCCGAGCGCCCGCCGGACGGCGATCGCCACCGCCTCCGGCGTGAAGCCGACCATGGTCACGTCCGCGCCCAGCACGCCGGCCACGACGCCGGTCAGCTGGGCGACCGTCGCCCCCTGCGGCATGCCGAGCAGGGCTGCGTCGATCGACTCGAGGGCGTCGTCGGGCTCGAGGAAGAAGTCGCCGCTCACGGCAGCGCGGGCGATCCGGCCGTCCGTCACCTCGACGTCGACCGCAACCAGCTTGCCGCCGGGGACCTTGTACTCACCGCGCATGCGATTCATCCTATGACTGCCCGCGGAGGTTGCACGCGTGCGATCGTGCGCGGGGTCGCGCCCGCGCACCGCCCGCGCCGCGGGGCTGGGGAGAGAAAGCCGCACTATCTGCGGCTTTCTCTCCCCAGCCCCCCGGGCGGCGTCCTCGCTCGCGCCGATACCCTCGTCGGCGTGCCGCATGACGTGAGCTGGGACGAGTACAACGCCCATCAATTGGGTCGCCGGCCGCGGCCGTCGCTGGACATGGCCCTGGACGCCGTCGGCCCGAGCACGGGACCCGGGGCGTCCGGCGCGCCGACCGAGGGACGCGTCGCCGTCGACCTGGGCTGCGGCGAGGGCGTCGAGGTCACCACCCTGCTGGAGCGGGGCTGGACGGTGCATGCGGTCGACGGCGAGCCGGCGGCCCTGCGGCGTCTCGCCGACCGCACCCCGGCCGAGCACGCCGGCCGCTTGCACATCCACCACCTGGCCTACGCGGAGATCGACGCGCTCCCGCCGGCCGACCTGATCCACTCCTCGTACGCGCTGCCCTACTGCGCGCCGGAGCACTTCCCGACCGTCTGGTCAGCCGTCCGGACGGCCCTGCGCCCCGGTGCCGTCCTGGCCTGCCAGCTCTTCGGCCCGCACGACACCAGCTTCGGCGACCCCGAGATGACCTTCCACTCCGCAGACCAGGCGCGCGCTCTCCTCGACGGGCTCGAGATCGTGCACTGGGACGAGGAGGACGCCGACGGCACGGCCTACACCGGCCCCAAGCACTGGCACATCTTCCACCTGGTGGCCCGACGCCCGCAGTCCTGACCGGCCGCAGGCTGAGGGCTACGCCGACGACTCGACCGGCTCGGCCGGCTCGACCGCGCTCAGGGCGCGGAACCGCCCGGCGACGAGCCCGAGACCACCATCCACGGGACAAGGGATGAGATCGCGAAGACCAGCCCGACCACCCCGAAGTTCGTCGGCACAGTCATCAGGATCGCCGCCACAACGCCCCACCACGCCGTCGCCCTGGCTGAAGATGTCCGACTGGAACATCAGCACCACGAACACCACCAGGGCGATCCCGTTGAGCACGTAGTAGATGTCGAAGGCCGTGCCCATCCAGCCGGCGAGCATCCCGTCACCCGTCGCCAGCAGCGCGACCCGCTGAGGCGGGTCGGCGTCGGCATAGCTGTGCGCCAGGGTGAGCATCTCGACCGCGCGGGGCGCCGACATGTACGCCGCGATCCCGATCGTGCTGAGCCCCATGGCGATGGTCACGCCAGACCGGCTCACTCGCCACAGCACGACGGTGAGGGCCAGGTACACGAGAAACGCGAGCAGGTTGCTCACCGCGTACAGCACGTCCAGCGAGAGCATGCCGCGCAGCGGATGGTCGATCAGGAGCTCGAAGTACCCCTCGGCCGTCTCGGGCGGCGGCCAGAAGACGTAGATCGCCATCTGGATCACGACCATCGCGACCCCGGCCCAGGCGGCCCACATGCCGGTCCGCAGCAGCCCGCGCCACGCGGTCAGGTCAACACCGGACTCCATCAGGGCCGCCCCAGCCGGTCGACGTCGCGCACCGCGCCCTTGTCGGCCGACGTCGCCATCGCGGCGTAGGCCCGCAGGGCGGGCGAGACCGCCCGGTCGCGGTCGCGTGGCCGGTAGCCGCCGGCTGACTCGACGGCGGCCCGACGCGCCGCCAGCTCGGCGTCGTCCACGCGCAGGTGGATCACCCGCCCGGGGATGTCGATGTCGATCACGTCGCCGTCGGCGACCAGCGCGATCACGCCGCCCGCCGCGGCCTCCGGCGACACGTGCCCGATGGACAGCCCGGACGTCCCGCCGGAGAACCGGCCGTCGGTGATCAGCGCACACACCGCACCCAGCCCGCGGGCCTTGATGTACGTGGTCGGGTAGAGCATCTCCTGCATGCCCGGTCCGCCAGCCGGTCCCTCGTACCGCACGACGACGACGTCCCCCGCGGTCACCCGGCCGGCCAGGATCGCCTCGACCGCCTCCTCCTGGGACTCCACGACGACCGCCGGCCCGGAGAAGACCAGCGAGTCCGCGGCCACCCCCGCTGTCTTGACCACGCAGCCGTCGACGGCGAGGTTGCCGCGCAGCACCGCAAGGCCGCCGTCGGCGGAGTACGCATGCGCGACGTCGTGGATGCAGCCCGCCGCGGCGTCGTCGTCCAGGGTCTCCCAGCGGGCCGACTGCGAGCCCGCGACGGAGGACCGCACCCCACCGGGCGCGGCGTGGAACAGCTCCACGGCCTCGGCGGACGGCGAGCCGCCCCGGACGTCCCACTCCTTGAGCCACGCGTCGAGCGACGGCGCGTGCACCGCGTGCACGTCCTCGCGCAGCAGGCCGGCGCGGTGCAGCTCCCCGAGGATCGCCGGGATGCCGCCGGCCCGGTGCACGTCCTCCATCAGGTAGCTGCCGCTGGGTGCCACCTTGCAGATGCACGGCACCCGGCGGGACAGGGCGTCGATGTCGGCCATCGTGAAGTCGATCCTTGCCTCGTGCGTGGCGGCCAGCATGTGCAGCACGGTGTTGGTCGAGCCGCCCATCGCGATGTCAAGGGCCATCGAGTTCTCGAACGCCGCCCGGGTCGCGATGCTCCGCGGCAACGCCGAGGCGTCGTCGGTCTCGTACCAGCGCCGGCAGAGCTCGACGGCGGTCGCACCGGCGGCCTCGTACAGCGCCCGACGCGCGGTGTGGGTGGCCAGCACGGAGCCGTTGCCCGGCAGCGCCAGGCCGAGTGCCTCCATCAGGCAGTTCATCGAGTTGGCGGTGAACATCCCGGAGCACGAGCCGCAGGTCGGGCAGGCAGCCTCCTCCACCCGGGCCAGGTCCTCATCCGACACCGTGTCGCTCACCGCGTCGGCCATCGCGTCGATCAGGTGCACCCTGCGCCGCACGGTCCCGTCGACGAGCACCGCCGTGCCACCCTCCATCGGGCCACCGGAGACGAACACCGCGGGGATGTTCAGCCGCAGCGCAGCCATCAGCATGCCGGGCGTGATCTTGTCGCAGTTCGAGATGCACACCAGGGCGTCCGCGCAGTGCGCGTTGACCATGTACTCGACGCTGTCCGCGATCAGGTCCCGGCTCGGCAGGGAGTAGAGCATCCCGCCGTGGCCCATCGCGATCCCGTCGTCGACCGCGATCGTGCTGAACTCGCGCGCGATGCCGCCGGCCGCGTGGATCGCCTCGCTGACGATGCGCCCCACCGGCGCCAGGTGGGTGTGCCCGGGGACGAACTCGGTGAAGCTGTTCGCCACCGCGATGATCGGCTTGCCGATGTCCGCCGTGGCCACGCCGGTGGCCCGCAGCAGCGCGCGGGCCCCCGCCATGTTGCGTCCGTGGGTGACGGTCCGGGATCGCAGGTCGGGCATGGTGACTCCTTCCGGGGCGAGCGCCCCGCCTCGGGTGACGCTACCGGCAGTCGGTCGTGGCGGCGTCGGGCACCTCGGAGCGGTTCGGCACGCCCGCCCGCAGCAGCCCGTAGACGATCGCGTCGTTCAGGGCCTCCCAGGACGCCTCGAGGATGTTCGGCCCGACGCCGACGGTCATCCAGGTGGTCTCCGCGGCGTCGTCCATGGTCTCCACGAGCACGCGGGTGATCGCGTCGGTGCCGTGCTCGGTGTCCAGGATCCGCACCTTGAAGTCGATCAGCTCGAACCTGTCGATCTCCGGGTAGGTGGGCGAGACGGCCTTGCGCAGCGCGGCGTCAAGGGCGTTGACCGGGCCGTTGCCCTCGGCGGTCGCGACGGCGCGCTCCCCGCCGACGTGCATCTTGACGGTCGCCTCGGCGCCCGCCTCGTGCGGCTTGCCGGGCACCGTCTCCACCATCACGCGCCAGCTCTCGGTGCAGAAGAAGGCCGGCCGCTTGCCCCCCATCTCCTCGCGGAGCATCAGCTCGAAGGAGGCGTCGGCGGCGTCGTAGGTGTAGCCCTGCGCCTCGGCGTCCTTGACCCGGTTGGTGACCCGGCTGAGCAGCTCGCCCTGGCCGGTCAGGTCGATGCCGAACTCGCGGCCCTTGAGCTCGATGGACGCGCGCCCGGCCATCTCCGAGACGAGCATCCGCATGTCGTTGCCGACGACCGTCGGGTCGGTGTGCTGGTACATGTCCGGGTCGACCTTGATGGCCGACGCGTGAAGGCCGCCCTTGTGCGCGAACGCGCTGGCGCCGACGTAGGGCTGGCGGGCGAACGGGGCGATGTTGGTGATCTCGCTGATCGCGTGGCTGATCCGGGTGAGGTCGCGCAGGCCGTCGCCGACCAGGACCGACCGGCCGAGCTTGATCTGTAGGTTGGCGATGACCGCGCCCAGGTCGGCGTTGCCGGTGCGCTCGCCGTAGCCGTTGACCGTGCCCTGCACGTGGGCGGCGCCGGCCGCGACGGCCGCGAGGGTGTTCGCGACGGCGCAGCCGGAGTCGTTGTGCGCGTGGATACCGATCCGGCCGTCGGTCTCGGCGCGGACCCGCGCGACGATGGCGTGCACCCAGTCCGGCAGCATGCCACCGTTGGTGTCGCAGAGCGTGACGACCTCCGCGCCCGCCTCGAACGAGGTGACCGCGGCGCGCAGGGCGTAGTCCGGGTCGAACCGGAACCCGTCGAAGAAGTACTCGGCGTCCAGGATCACCCGCCGGCCCTCACCGCGCAGGTAGGAGATGGTGTCCGCGATCATCGCGAGGTTCTCCTCGGCGGTGGTCTTCAGCGCCCGCTCCACGTGCCGGATGTCGGACTTGGCCACCAGGGTGACCACCCGCGCCTCGGAGTCCATCAGGGCGCGGACCTGCGCGTCGTCGTGGGTCTTGGCGCCCGCCTTGCGGGTGGCGCCGAACGCGGCCAGCTCGGCGTTGCGGAAGTCCAGCTCCTCGGCAGCGCGCTTGAAGAACTCGGTGTCCTTGGGGATCGCGCCCGGCCAGCCGCCCTCGATAAAGCCGACGCCCAGATCGTCCAGCAGGGGGGCGATGGCGAGCTTGTCCAGCACGGACAGGTTCATGCCCTCCTGCTGCGCTCCGTCGCGCAGGGTCGTGTCGTAGACGTCGAAGACGGTGGGTTCCACAGGTCTGTCTCTTCTCCGGTCGGCTCCGGCGGGCGGCGTGCCCGACGACGCGTGGTGCGGGGTGCTGCGCTGGGGTGGCGGGCGGTGGGTGGTGCCCGGACCAACAAAAAGACCCCCCGAGGTCACGGGAGGTCTGCGCGCTCGGCGGGTGTGCCGGGCGCGCTACTCGATAATCAGGCTGAACAGGGCCACCGGGGGATCATGCCATACCTACGGGGGCGTAGGGAAGCGTGCACAGTGCGTCCTCGGGCCAACGGAGCCGGGACCGCGCATAGTGTCACGCGGCGTACAGACATCGACACCGCAGGCAGCGCCACGAAGGTGCGCTAGAGCATGAGAAAGAACGCGGCTAGGAGAAGGACCCACGGTGCTGCCATGAGAAGGTCCGCGTCGCGGGGCTGCGAGCGCCATGGCGGAAGGTGGTCCCCCGGCCTGCCGAGCTTGAGCCACCGCCGATAGTCCCGCTGAGAGAGAACTGCCCGATATGCCCAGACGACCGCCGTACCGAGTGGAACTGAGGCTACAACGCCGGACGCCTGGATCATCTCCAGTCCAGCATCGCGGCCGAAGATCGAACCGACGACGCTCACACCGAGCAGCGCACCGCCCATCGCGACCACGAACCCGATGACGAGCGTGGACGCGGCCGGAACCAGACTCAGACCTCCGGAAGTAGGGATCAGCTCACCGTTGAGATTCATGCCTCGGCGAGCCGGTAGGTCAGTGGGCGGCCGTCTCCGGGGATGGTCGCTGGGGTGGTGTTGAGCTCTTCGGTGAGCAGCTTCAGGGCGCGGG
>JBBRCL010000011.1:0-62303 GCA_038204895.1 Actinomycetales bacterium
GGTTCACAATCTTCCTGGGGTGCACTTGCCTCCGGCCGGGTCGGGGGGCCCCCCCGCTGGCCCCCCGCCTCCGGGGGACGCATGTGGGTCAGATGCTCCGGATCAGAGCTTGGAGCCCATGTAGGCGGCGAGGTCGACGAGGCGGCAGGAGTAGCCCCACTCGTTGTCGTACCAGGCAACAACCTTCACCTGGTCGCCGAGCACCTTGGTCAGACCGGCGTCGAAGAGCGCCGACGCAGAGTGCATGACGACGTCGCTGGAGACGATCGGGTCCTCCGTGTAGGCCAGGATGCCCTCGAGCTCGCCCTCCGCCGCAGCCTTCATCGCAGCGTTGACCTTCTCGACGGTGACCTCGCGGGCCGCCGTGAAGGTGAGGTCGGTGGCCGAACCGATCGGGACCGGCACCCGCAGCGCGTAGCCGTCGAGCTTGCCCTTGAGGCCCGGCAGCACCAGGGCGACGGCGCTGGCGGCGCCGGTCGTCGTCGGGACGATGTTCAAGGCGGCGGCACGCGAACGGCGCAGCTTCTTGTGCGGGGCGTCCAGCAGGTTCTGGTCCATGGTGTACGCGTGGATGGTGGTCATCAGGCCACGGACGATGCCGAAGCTCTCGTCCAGCACCTTGGCGACCGGCGCGAGGCAGTTCGTCGTGCAGGACGCGTTCGACACGATGTGCTGCGTTGCCGGGTCGTAGTCCTTGTGGTTCACGCCCATCACGAAGGTGCCGTCGATGTCGGTGCCGGGCACGGAGAGGATGACCTTCTTGGCGCCCGCGTCCAGGTGCGGCTGGCACTTGGGACCGGTGCGGAACACGCCCGTGCACTCCAGGACGATGTCGACGCCCAGCTCGCCCCACGGCAGGACCGACGGGTCCTTCTCGGCGAAGGCCTTCATCGACTTGCCGCCGACGGTGATGGACTCGTCGTCGTAGGTGACGTCCTCGGGAAGGCGCCCGAGGATGGAGTCGTACTTCAGCAGGTGCGCGAGCGTCTTGTTGTCGGTCAGGTCGTTGACAGCAACGATCTCCAGGTCGACGTCTGAGTTCTGGATGACGCGGTACACGTTCCGGCCGATGCGGCCGAAGCCGTTGATTGCCACGCGGATGGTCACAATGCCCTCCTCGGGCGCGCCGGTGTCGCCGGCACGCGTGATCTGATCACTAACGGATGCGTACGGCGGTGTACGCGCGCCTGGCCGGACCGCGACTTCCGATCCCCAGATGCCCCAAGGCTACACGGGCGGCCGGAGCGGCGCTTCGGGACGTTCGTCCAGCGCAGACGCCAGAACGCGACCCCGGTAGGGCCTCCGGACCCGGCCTCAGACGTCCAGCATGTCCGGGGTCAGGTTGGCCTCGGTGTCGGGGATGCCGAGCTCCTCTGCGCGCTTGTCGGCGGTGGCCAGCAGACGTCGGATCCGCCCAGCGACCGCATCCTTGGTCAGCGGCGGGTCGGCCAGCTGACCGAGCTCCTCCAGTGATGCCTGCTTGTGCTCCAGGCGCAGCCGCCCGGCCTCGCGCAGGTGGTCCGGCACCTCGTCGCCGAGGATCTCGAACGCGCGATCCACCCGAACTCCCGCGGCGACCGCGGCATGGGCCGACCGGCGCAGGTTGGCGTCGTCGAAGTTGGCCAGGCGGTTCGCGGTGCCGCGCACCTCCCGGCGCATCCGACGCTCTTCCCATACCATCACTGCGTCGTGCGCGCCGAGCCGGGTGAGCATCGCGCCGATCGCGTCGCCGTCCCGGATCACCACCCGATCGACGCCGCGAACCTCGCGGGCCTTGGCCGGGATGCCGAGCCGACGCGCCGCGCCCACCAGGGCCAGCGCCGCCTCGGGCCCGGGACAGGTGACCTCGAGGGCAGCCGAACGCCCCGGCTCGGTGAGGGAGCCGTGTGCCAGGAACGCTCCGCGCCAGGCCGCCTCGGCCTCGCCGATGCCGCCGGAGACGACCTGGGAGGGCAGGCCACGTACCGGCCGCCCCCGGTTGTCCAGCAGGCCGGTCTGCCGGGCAAGGGACTCCCCGTCCTTGACCACCCGCACGACGTATCGGGTGCCACGGCGCAGGCCACCCCCGCTGACCACGACGACGTCGCTGGTGTGCCCGTACACCTGGGAGATGAACTGGCGCAGCCGGCGCGCGGCGGACCCCGTGTCCAGCTCGGCCTCGATCACGATCCGGCCGGAGATGATGTGCAGACCACCGGCGAAGCGCAGCATGGCCGAGACCTCGGCCTTGCGCCACGACGTCCGATCCACCGAGAGGCTGGCGAGCTCGTCCTTCACCTGTGCCGTCAGCGCCATGGCGCACATCCTGCCATCACCGACCCACGTCTCCCAGATGACCCTCGAAAGCGTCCCGGTAGGCCGCCGCCAGCCGGAGGGCGTCGTGCCGCGGTGCGCCGTCGCTCACCCGGACCTGCCGGAACAACAGGCTCGCGCCCATCGCCTCGGCCTGCTCGTGCATCGCGTCGACGTCGTCGACCGCCGACGGATCGGCGATCACGACGTCGATCCGCAGGTCAGGGGCGTGATCCCGGAGCGCACACAGGTGCTGGTACGTCGTCATCCCCGAGCGTCGCCCGGCGGCCGGGAACAGGTTCAGGGTGACGCAACGTCGCGCCCTCGTCCGCTGCAGCGCCGCGGCCAGATCGGGCACCAGCAGGTGCGGCATCACCGAGGTGAACCACGACCCGGGACCCAGGACCACCCAGTCGGCGGCCTCGACAGCCGCGATCGCCTCCGCGGGCGCCGGCGGGTCGCGGGGGACCAGGCGGACCCGACGGACCAGCCCGGGAGCCACTGCGACGTCGCTCTGCCCGTGCACCACATGGGGTTCGGCGTCACCCTCACCGAGGATGTCGGCCTCGATCTCCAGCGGTACGGAGGACATCGGGAGCACCCGGCCGCGCGCCCCGAGCAGCTTGCCCACCCAGTCCAGCCCGGAGATCGGGTCGCCGAGCAGCTCCCACAGGGCAACGATCAGCAGGTTGCCGACCGCGTGGTCGTCCATCGGACCACCGGTGCTGAACCGGTGCTGGAGCACGTCGCGCCACAGCCGCCCCCAGTCCGACTCGTCACACAGGGCGGCCAGCGCCATCCGGAGATCGCCTGGCGGGAGCACGCCCATCTCCGCACGCAGGCGTCCAGAGGACCCGCCATCGTCGGCCACCGTGACGATCGCGGTCAGTCGATCTGACATCAGGCGCAGGGCCGACAGGCTCGCGGCCAGCCCGTGTCCGCCGCCGAACGCGACAACCGCCGGACCCGACCCGACCTCGCGCTCTCCCACGGCACGCATCGTCACTCCCTGCCGAGGTCGCGGTGCGTGACCACCACCCGTTGGCCCTTGTTGCGCAGCTCCGCCGCGATGGCCTCGGCGATGGCGACCGAGCGGTGCTTGCCACCGGTGCAGCCGACGGCCATCGTCACGTACCGCTTGTCCTCGTGCACGTACCCGGCAAGGACCGGCTCGAGCGCGTCGACGTACCGGGCGATGAACTCCCGGGCACCCGCGAGCCCGAGCACGTAGTCCCGTACCGGCTTGTCCCGTCCGGTCAGGTGACGCAGCTCGCTGATCCAGTAGGGGTTGGCCAGGAACCTGACGTCCACCACGTGGTCGGCATCCAGCGGGAGCCCGTACTTGAAGCCGAAGGAGACGACGTGTACCCGGAGCGCCTCCTCGTCCGGTCCACTGATGGTCAGCCGCACCTCGCGGGCCAGGTCGTGCACCGTCAGGTCGCTGGTGTCGATGATCATGTCGGCGCACTCACGGATGTCCTGGAGCAGGACACGCTCCTCGGCGATGCCGTCCAGGAGGCGCCCGTCACCCTGCAGCGGGTGCGGACGCCGGACGGTCTCGAACCGCTGCACCAGGACGGCGTCCGAGGCGTCCAGGAACAGGATCCGGTGCGCGATGCCCGCCTCGTACAGCGAGTCGACGACGTTGACCAGGTCCGCGAAGAACTCCCGACCCCGCACGTCGACGACAGCGGCCAACCGGTGCACGCCACCTGGACCCGTGGAGAGCATCCCCGCGAGCTGGGTGAGGAGCTGCCCGGGGAGGTTGTCCACGACGTACCAGTCCATGTCCTCCAGGACGGCAGCGGCCTTGGTGCGGCCGGCACCGGACATGCCGGTGATCACGAGCAGCTCGGGCATGTCGGCGCGAGGCGTGCGGGCGGCCGCCTCCAACGCGGGGATGCCGGTCGGGACTGTTGTTGTTGGTGGTTCGCCGGTGCCGCCCGCGTCGTCCGTCATGCCTCCAGCATGCCAGCACGCCTTCGGCGGGGGTCCTCAGGGGGGGTTTGCGCGGTCAGCGCGTCGCGGACGACGGTCGCGGTCCGCACCCCGATCCCGCGCACGGCGGCGATCTCCTCCAGGGACGCGGCGCGGATCCGGGCAACGGAGCCGAAGTGGACCAACAGGGCGGTCCGGCGGGTGGGGCCGAGCCCGGGGACGTCGTCGAGCACCGAGGCGGTCATCCCCCTGCTCCGCCGGTCGCGGTGGTGCCGGATGGCGAACCGGTGTGCCTCATCACGCACCCGCTGCATGAGGTACAGCCCCTGCGAGCCGCGCTGCAGGATCACCGGGTAGTCCTCCCCCGGCAGCCACACCTCCTCCAGCCGCTTGGCGAGTCCGCACAGCGACACGTCGACGATGCCGAGGTCAGCCAGGGCCCGGGCCGCCGCCGCGACCTGGGGTGGCCCGCCGTCGACCACGACCAGGTTCGGCGGGTAGGCGAACCGCGGCTTGGTCACCTCCCCGGCCGCCTCCGCCGTCACCTCGCCCGACGGCGCGGGTGCGCCGTCCCGATCGGCCAGGTAGCGGCGGAACCGTCGGCTGAGCACCTCGTGGATCGCCTCGGTGTCGTCGCGCGCCCCTTCGCCGACCTCGCCCCGGATGACGAAGTGCCGGTACTCCGAGGTCCGTGGCAAGCCGTCCTCGACCACGACCATCGACCCAACCTGATGGGTGCCCTGCGTGGTCGAGATGTCGTAGCACTCGATCCGCAGGGGGGCCTCCTGGAGCGCCAACGCCTCCTGGATCTCGCGCAGCGCCTGGCTGCGCGTGGTCAGGTCGCCGGCGCGGCGGGTGCGGTGCAGCGCCAGCGCCTGCTCGGCGTTGCGGCGCACGGTCTCGGCCAGGGCCTTCTTGTCGCCCCGCTGGGGCACCCGGACCGCGACCCGGGCACCCCGCAGCGCCCCGAGCCAGCTGGTGACCTGGTCGACGTCCGGCGGCAGCACCGGCACCAGCACCTCCCGGGGTACCGCGCTGCGCTCGGCGATCGCGCGCTCGGGACGCGCGGCCCCCCCGGACTCCCGGGACACCTCGACCTCCGAGCCGTCGCCGTACACCTGCTGCAGCAGGTGCTCGACGAGCTCGGCATCGGACACGTCCTCGACCTTCTCCACGATCCAGCCGCGCTGACCACGGATCCGCCCGCCCCGGATGTGGAACACCTGGACGGCGGCTTCGAGATCGTCACCGGCCAGCGCAAAGAGGTCGGCGTCCGTGCCGTCGGGCAGCACAACGGTGTTCTTCTCGGTCGCCCGCTCCAGGGCGGCGATGTCGTCCCGGAGCCGGGCGGCGAGCTCGTACTCCAGGTTGGTCGCGGCGACTCGCATCTGCTGCTCGAGACGGCGGGTGTACCGCCCCGTCTGCCCCGCCATGAAGTCGCAGAAGTCCTCCGCGACCGCCCGGTGGTCCTCCGGTGAGATCCGCCCGACGCAGGGCGCCGAGCACTTGTCGATGTAGCCGAGCAGGCACGGCCGGCCGGTCTGGGCCGCCCGCTTGAACACCCCAGCCGAGCAGGTGCGCACCGGGAACACCCGCAGCAGCAGGTCGACGGTTTCACGAATGGCCCAGACATGGGCGTAGGGGCCGAAGTACCGGGCGCCTGGCCGCTTGGCACCACGCATCACCTGGACCCGTGGGAACTCCTCGCCGAGGGTCACCGCCAGGTACGGGTAGGACTTGTCGTCGCGGTACTTGACGTTGAAGCGCGGGTCGAACTCCTTGATCCAGGAGTACTCCAGGGCGAGCGCCTCGACCTCGGTGCCCACGACCGTCCACTCCACCGAGGCGGCGGTGGTCACCATCTGCTGGGTGCGAGGGTGCAGCGCCGCGATGTCCTGGAAGTACGACGACAGCCGGGACCGCAGGCTCTTGGCCTTGCCGACGTAGATGACACGTCCGTGCTCGTCGCGGAAGCGGTACACCCCCGGTGAGTCCGGGATCTGCCCGGGAGCAGGCCGGTAGGTCGCAGGATCGGCCATTCCCCGAGCCTAGATGACGCCGGTGACGCTTCCTCTGACGCCTCCTCGGTACGGTGAGCCATGGGCATCCTGCACACCTACGAGGCCGCGATCATCTGGACCGGCGCAGCGGGCGTGGGAACGACGAGCTACACGTCCTACAGCCGAGACCATGACGTGCTGCTCGAGGGCAAGCCGCCGCTGCCGGGGTCCTCGGACCCTGGGTTCCGGGGTGACCCGAGCCGGTACTGCCCCGAGGAGCTCATGGTGGCGGCGCTGGCGCAGTGCCACATGCTGTGGGTTCTGCACCTGGCCGCGAGCGACGGCGTCGTGGTGGTCGGCTACACCGACCGCGCCACGGGACGGATGCGGGTCGAGGCGGCCGGGCACGGGCAGTTCACCGAGGTGGTGCTGCGACCCAGCGTGACCATCGCGCAGGCGGAGCGCGCGGACGGCCGCCCGATCACCGACGACGACCTCGCCGCTCTGCACTCCCGCGCCCGGGAGCACTGCTTCATCGCGCGATCGGTCAACTTCGCGGTACGCCACGACCCCGCGCCGCTGCGCGTAGCCCAGCTCCCGACGGAGCCGGCAACGACCGGAGCCTGACCCGGGTCAGGCGCTCACGCGCGCCACGTCGCCGGTGAGCATCCCGAGCGACGCTGCGAGGAACCGGCCGGTATGGCTGCCCTCGATCTCCGCGACGGTCTCCGGTGTCCCCTCTGCGATCACCCGGCCACCGCCGTCACCGCCCTCGGGTCCCAGGTCCACCACCCAGTCGGCGCTCTTGATCACATCCAGGTTGTGCTCGATCACGATCACGGTGTTGCCCTTGTCCACCAACGACTGGAGTACCCCCAGCAGCCGCCGGATGTCCTCGAAGTGCAGGCCGGTGGTCGGCTCGTCCAGCACGTACACCGTGCGTCCGGTCGATCGCTTCTGCAGCTCGCTCGCGAGCTTGACGCGCTGTGCCTCGCCACCGGAGAGGGTGGGCGCCGGCTGACCGAGGCGGACGTAGCCGAGGCCGACGTCGACGAGCGTCTTGAGGTGCCGGGAGATCCCCGGAACGGCCGCGAAGAACTCCGACGCCTCCTCGATCGGCATGTCCAGCACATCCGCGACGGTCTTGCCCTTGAAGTGCACCTCCAGGGTCTCCCGGTTGTACCGGGCACCGTGGCACACCTCGCACGGCACGTACACGTCGGGCAGGAAGTTCATCTCGATCTTGATCGTGCCGTCGCCGGAGCAGGCGTCGCAGCGGCCGCCCTTGACGTTGAACGAGAAGCGACCAGGGGCATAACCCCGCACCTTCGCCTCGGTGGTCTCCGCGAACAGCCGGCGGACGTGGTCCCAGACTCCCGTGTATGTGGCCGGGTTGGACCGCGGCGTCCGGCCGATCGGCCCTTGATCGACGTGCACGGTCTTGTCGAGGTGCTCGAGCCCGGTGACCCGGGTGTGCCGGCCCGGCACCTGCCGAGCTCCGTTGAGCTGGTTCGCGAGCACCTGGTAGAGGATCCCGTTGACCAGGGTGGACTTCCCGGAGCCGGACACCCCGGTGACGGCCACCAGGCAGCCGACCGGGAACTGCACGTCGATGCCCGCCAGGTTGTGCTCCCGCGCCCCGACGACGGTGAGCATGCGCGAGAGGTCGACGGGCCGCCGCACCACCGGGGTGGGGATCTCCCGTCGTCCGGACAGGTAGGCACCGGTCACCGACTCCGGCGACCGCAGCAGGCCTGCGAGGTCGCCGGAGTGCACGACCCGCCCACCGTGCTCCCCCGCACCCGGACCGATGTCGACGATCCAGTCGGCGGCGCGGATGGTGTCCTCGTCGTGCTCCACGACGATCAGGGTGTTGCCCAGATCGCGCAGGCGGGTCAGCGTCTCGATCAGCCGGCGGTTGTCGCGCTGGTGCAGGCCGATGCTCGGCTCGTCAAGGACGTAGAGCACCCCGACCAGGCCGGACCCGATCTGGGTGGCGAGCCGGATCCGCTGGGCCTCGCCGCCGGAGAGGGTCGCGGCGGGGCGCTCGAGGGACAGGTAGTCCAGCCCGACGTCGAGCAGGAAGCCGAGTCGCGCCCGGACCTCCTTGAGCACCTGGGTCGCGATCACCCGCTCGCGCTCGCCCAGCTCCAACCGGGCAAGGAAGGCCCGGGCGTCCCGCAGGGGCAGCCGGCATACCTCTGCGATGGAGAGCCCACCGACGCGCACCGCGAGCACCTCCGGCTTCAGGCGGGTGCCCTGGCACACCGGGCACGGCACCTCACGCATGAACGCCTCGTACCGCTCCTTCGACCAGTCCGACTCGGTCTCGGAGTGCCGGCGCTCGATGAACGAGATGACCCCCTCGAAGCCCGTGGAGTACTGGCGTTCCCGGCCCCAGCGGTTCCGGTAGCGGACGTGCACCCGGTGGTTCTGGCCGTACAGCACCGCCTCGCGGGCCCGTTCCGGCAGAGCGCGCCACGGCACGTCCATCGAGAAGCCCAGCTCCTCGGCCAGCGCCGACAGCACGCGGTCGAAGTATTCCGACGAGGTCTGGGCCCATGGGGCCACCGCACCACCGGCAAGGGTGGCGTCCTCGTCCGGGATGACCAGGTCCGGGTCCACCTCGAGCTTGCTGCCGATGCCGGTGCATTCCGGGCAGGCGCCGTATGGCGCGTTGAACGAGAACGTCCGCGGCTCGATCTCGTCGAGGGCGAGCTCGTGGTCGTTCGGGCAGGCTCGGTGCTCGGAGAACCGGCGCTCCCGACTCGGATCATCCGGCTCGGCGTCGACCAGCTCCACCAGGAGCAGTCCGCCGGCCAGCGCCAGAGCGGTCTCCACCGAGTCGGTGAGCCGGCGCTGCACACCCTCGCGGGCCACCAGGCGGTCGATCACCACCTCGACGGTGTGCTTGAGCTTCTTCTCCAGGCTCGGTGCGTCGGTGAGCTGAACCACCTCGCCGTCGACCCGGGCTCGCGCAAAGCCCTTGGCCTGCAGCTCACGGAAAAGGTCGGCGTACTCGCCCTTGCGACCCCTGACCACGGGCGCCAGCACCTGGTACCGGGTGCCGTCGGGCAGCTCGAGCAGCCGGTCGACGATCTGCTGCGGCGTCTGGCGGCTCACCTGCTCCCCGCACACCGGGCAGAACTGGGTCCCGGCGCGGGCGAAGAGCAGCCGGAGGTAGTCGTAGACCTCGGTGATGGTCCCGACGGTCGACCGCGGGTTGCGGTTGGTGGCCTTCTGGTCGATCGACACCGTCGGCGACAGGCCTTCGATGAAGTCGACGTCCGGCTTGTCCATCTGACCGAGGAACTGCCGCGCGTACGCGGACAGCGACTCGACGTAGCGCCGCTGCCCCTCGGCGAAGATCGTGTCGAACGCAAGGGACGACTTACCAGAGCCCGACAGGCCGGTGAAGACGATCAGGCTGTCCCGCGGCAGGTCGAGGTCGATGTTGCGTAGGTTGTGCTCGCGCGCGCCCCTGATCCGCAGTCGGTCATCCACCCCGACATGGTAGGCGCCCACACCGACATCATACACATGTTCGAACCCCCGCGAGTCGGGCAGCACCGCGCCCACCCGGGCAGACTGGTCGCCATGGCCGACCCCAGTGCTGTCACCCCGATCGAGGACTACGCGGCGATCGGCGACGGCCACACGGCGGCCCTGGTCTCCCGCCACGGCTCGATCGACTGGCTCTGCCTGCCCGGGTTCGACTCGGCGGCCTGCTTCGCCGCCCTCCTCGGCACCCCCGAGAACGGGCGATGGCTGCTCACGGTGCTGGATGCCACCGAGGTCACCCGGCGCTACCAGGGCAACTCGTTCAACCTCGAGACCATGTACGTCACGCCGACCGGCACGGCCGTCGTCGTCGACGTGATGCCGATGTCGGACGGACGCGCCGACCTCGTGCGCCGTCTGGAGGTGCTGCACGGGACCGTCCGGGTGCACCACGAATGGATCGTCCGACTTGGCTACGGCCTCATCACGCCCTTCGTCCGGCGCGTCGTCGACCCCCACAGAAACGAAGCCATCCGCGCCATCGCCGGACCGGACGCGCTCCTGCTGCGCGGCACGCACCTGCCACACGCCGCCGGCAGTCGGCACGAGGCCGTCTTCGAGCTGTCCGAGGGCGAGACGATGGAGGTCGCCCTCACCTGGACGCCGTCCTGGGAGCCCGTTCCGCCCCGGCTGCCGATCGACGAACGACTCGAGGCCTCCCGCATCCGCTGGGAGGGCTGGGCCAGCCGGGTCGACGACGACGGGCCGTACCACCGGGCTGTCATCCGTTCCCTGCTCGTGCTGCAGCTGCTCACCGACGAGAGGACCGGCGGCATCGTCGCGGCCCCGACCACGTCCCTGCCCGAGGATGTGGGTGGCGTCCGCAACTGGGACTACCGGTTCTGCTGGCTCCGGGACGCCGCTCTCACCCTGGAAGCCCTCCTGGAGCACGGCTACCGGTTCGAGGCCCGGGACTGGCGGGACTGGCTGCTGCGGGCCGTTGCCGGCGACCCACGGGACGTGCAGATCATGTACCGGGTCGACGGCGGCCGGGATCTTCCGGAGCGCGAGATCGCCCTTCCGGGCTACCTCGGGTCACGGCCGGTCCGGGTCGGCAACGCCGCGGCCGGCCAGGTTCAGCACGACGCGGTGGGCGAGGTGCTGTGCGCACTGGCGATGGCAAGGGACAGCGGGCTCGCCGAGACGGAGGAGAGCTGGGCCCTGCAACGGATGTTGGTCAATGACCTGGCACGCCACTGGCGCGAGCCCGACTCGGGCATCTGGGAGATGCGCGGGCAGCCCCGGCGCTTCACGCATTCGGCCATGATGGCCTGGGCGGCCCTCGACCGAGCCGTCCACGGCGTCGAGGACCACGGTCTGCACGGTCCCGTCGAGCGATGGCGCGCGGTGCGGGAGGAGATCCGGTCCGACGTCCTGGCCAACGGGTACGACAGCTCCCGCAGGATGTTCGTGCAGTACTACGGCGGGGCGACGACCGACGCCGCCCTGCTGCAGATCGTGCAGGTGGGCTTCCTCAACCCGCAGGACGAGCGGTTCCTCGGCACGCTCGCCGCCATCCGCGCCGACCTCGAGGTCGAGGAGGGCCTGGTCCACCGCTACCTGACCGAGCAGACCGGCGACGGGCTGCCGGGCGGCGAGCACGCCTTCCTCGCCTGCAGCTTCTGGCTGGCCGACGCGCTCGCCCGGTGTGACGACGTCGACGGCGCCACCCGGGTCCTCGACCGGCTGACCGGCCTGGCGAACGATGTCGGGCTGCTGGCGGAGCAGTACGACGTCGAGGGCGAGCGGATGACCGGCAACTTCCCGCAGGCGCTCTCCCACCTGGCACTGGTGCGGGCCGTGCACAGCTACGACCTCGCGGTCCGACGCCGTGGTACCGGGCGGTGACGTGGCGATCGGCCCGTGGCGCGCAGCGTCCGCACATCCTCCGGTGGTGGGCCTGGGGGCTGGTGAGCGGGACCGCTCAGTCCCCCGCGTCCCGGTTGCCGGGCGTGTGGCCGTTGTCCTTGTCGGGTCGGTCGCCCGGGTTCTTGGCGGTACCCGGCGTCTCGGTCGCCGGCGTGGTCTCCTGCCCCGCGCCGTCCGCCTGGATGACCGCCGTGAGCTCAGCCTCGGTCCTGGTCAGCGCGTCGTCGATGGTGCGATAGCGGTCGACGCTCAGCCGGCCGTCGTCGGCCGCTGACTCCAGCGCCGCCCGGACCTCGGCTGCGGCGGCGACCGCGTCCTCGTACCTGCCCTGCTCGGCTGCCGTCACGACGTCGTCAACGGCCGCCTGCAGCTGCTCCGCCGTCGTCGGTGCCAGGTCGGCCGATGCACACCCACCGAGGCTCACCAGCAGCAGCGCCCCGGCCAACGCGGCGACAGACCTCCTGGCCGGCGCCTTCACGGCTGCACGCTCTCGACCAGGTCGGTCAGAGCCGCTCCGAGCGGCCCCTGCACCGCGGGTGGGTCCAGGACGCCACCGGGCGCGGTGGACCCGACGCCCGGTCGACCGAGTATGAGCACCAGCCCGACCACCACCGCCACCAGGAGCGTCCCGACCACGGCGAGGACTGCGGTACGAGGACGCGTCCGCGCGCTTGGCTCGGACGTCGGCAGCTCGAACGTCGGCGGCTCGAACGGGCTCGGCATGGCCGACGTCACAGCGGGGTCGCCGACAAGGTGGACGTCGTCGGCGACCGGTGGCAGGACCATCGTCCGCTCCACCGGTGGGACCTCACCGAGTGCATCCGGCGCCGGTGCGCCCAGCTCCAGGGCGCTGAGCAAGGAGGCCGCCTCCGCCGTGTTGATCCGCTCCGCAGGCTCCCGTCGGGTCATCGCGGTGAGCAGGTGCGCCCACTCGCTGCCCAGGTCGGCGGGGATGGACGGAGCTGTGGCCAACCGCGCAGCGGCGACCTCCACGATCGACCCGCTGAACGCCGTGTGGCCGGTGAGGCACTCCAGCAGCACCAGCCCGAGGGAGTAGACGTCGCTCGGGGGCCCCACTTCGGCCCCGGCGGCCTGCTCCGGACTCAGGTAGGTCGCCGTCCCCATCGTCAGTCCGGTGAGGGTGAGCCGGGCCGCATCGATCACGCGCGCGATCCCGAAGTCGGCCAGCTTCACGCGGGGCGGGCTAAGCTCACCGCCCGGGGTCTCGGCCTTGTCCACCAGGAGGACGTTCGCCGGCTTCACATCCCGGTGGATCACCTGGCCGTCGTGCACGGCCATCAACGCCTCCGCGAGCTGGCGGCCGATCACCGCCGTCGTCCGCTTCGGCAGCGGGCCCACCTGCAACAGCGCGGCGAGGGTTGGACCGGCCACGAACTCCATCACGATGTAGGCCTGCGGTGCCGGGCCGCCGGCGAGGCCGGAGCCGGCGTCCAGGAGTATCACCAGGTTCGGATGGTTGAGCCGGGCCAGAACGGCGATCTCCGCCTCCTGCCGCCGGAGGTCGTCGACGCTGGGGGTGGGCGGGAACAGCTTCACCGCCACGTCCCGCCCGAGCAGCTCGTCGCGAGCCCGGTACACGGTGGACATCCCGCCGACGCCCACGACCTCGTCGATCCGGTAGCGATCGCCGAGCACCAACCCGCGAGCCATGTCCATCGCAGGCACGCGACCTCCTCGGTTCGGGTTCGGCAGGACCACCGTAGTTCGTGGTGGGCAGGGGGCACGCCAACCCTTGGACGGTAGGCGGCCCGGGATGGTCCCGCACGCCGGCCGCCGACGGAGGTCGGTCGCCTCCCGTGGCCTACACCGACTGCCGGGTCCCGGCACCTACGGAAGCGGCTGGACCTCGGCAGCCTGGACGGCCCGACGGGTGGAGATCAAGCTCGCGACCGTCGCGACCGTCAGGGTGCCCAGGATGATCACGAGGGAGAGCCAGATCGGGATCTCGGGCGCCCAGGCGACAGGCTGACCATCGTTGATGAAGGGCAGCTCATTGGTGTGCAGGGCCTCGAGCACCAGCTTCACCCCGATGAACGCAAGGATCACCGACAGACCCTCGGACAGGTACACCAGGCGCCGCAGAAGGCCACCGAGCAGGAAGTACAGCTGTCGCAGGCCGAGCAGGGCGAAGGCGTTCGTCGTGAAGACGATGTACGGCTCCTTGGTCAGGCCGAAGATCGCCGGGATCGAGTCGAGGGCGAACAGGACGTCGGTCGACCCGATGGCCACCATCACCGCGAGCATCGGGGTGGCCAGCCGTTTGCCGTTGCGCACGACACTCACCCGGTCGCTGTCGTACTCCGTGGTGGCGGGCACCACCCGTCGAACCAGCTGGAGCAGCCGGTTCTCGTGGTACTCCACCGGCGCCTCGCTGTCGTGCTCCTCCTGGGCCAGCTTGACGGCCGTGTAG
The DNA here is from genome assembly GCA_038204895.1 of Actinomycetales bacterium. Taxonomy (GTDB): domain Bacteria; phylum Actinomycetota; class Actinomycetes; order Actinomycetales; family Cellulomonadaceae; genus Actinotalea. The sequence goes on from JBBRCL010000011.1 coordinate 14,092, forward strand.
ACCAGGAACGCGCCGAAGAGGTAGAAGACCCAGGAGAACTCGGCGATCGCCGCGGCCCCCGCCCAGATGAACATGCCCCGCAAGAACAGGGCGATCGCGACACCGACGAGGAGGACCTTCTGCTGGTAGTGCCGAGGCACCGCGAAGCGGGTCATGATGATCAGGAAGACGAACAGGTTGTCCACCGAGAGGCTCTTCTCGGTGATGTATCCGGCGAAGTACTCCCCGCCATGGCCGGTGCCCCAGACGAGCAGCAGCCCCACACCGAAGACGATCGCCAGGCCGATGTAGAACGCGGACCAGAACGCAGCCTCGCGGAAGGTGGGTTCGTGCGGCGTCCGAACGTGGGCGTAGAAGTCGAAGACGACCAGGCCGAGCACTCCGACGACCGTCGCCGCCCAGACCCAAGTGGGTACACCCATGCAGACACCTCCGGTACGTAGCGATGGGCACCGGAGGTCTCCTCCGCCCGATCGCGGCTCAGCAGCGACAGGACCAGGGGTACCGGGCTGACGTCCGGCCGTGATGACGGCGCCCCTGCGACGGGAGTACTCCCCTCCTCATCCCAGAGGATAGGCCGCTCCCCGCGGGACTGCCGCATCCCGGCCGGCCGGCGGCCCCGCGTCAGCCGTGCAGCAGGTCAGCGCCTCAGGCTGTCGCCGCCTGCATCTGCCGCAGCTCCTTCTTCAGACCGGAGATCTCGTCCCGCAGCCGCGCAGCGAGCTCGAACTGCAGCTCCCCCGCGGCGCCGTGCATCTGCTCCGTGAGTTCCTGAATCAGGTCCGCGAGCTCGGCTGCGGGCACGTCGGACAGGCGGGCGCGGGCCGGCCTGCCCTTCCCTGCCCCGCTCAGCGTCGACGGCCCTCCTCGGCCCGGCTTGCGGTACCCGCCCTTGAGCAGCTCCGCGGTGTCGAGGTCCTCTCGCGCGAGCATGTCCGTCACGTCGCTGATCCGCTTGCGCAAGGGGGTCGGGTCGATCCCGTGCTCGGTGTTGTAGGCGATCTGCCTGTCCCGCCGGCGAGTCGTCTCGTCGATCGCCTGCGCCATCGACGCAGTGACCCTGTCCGCGTACATGTGCACCTCACCTGACACGTTCCTTGCAGCCCGACCGATCGTCTGGATCAGGGACCTGCCGGAGCGGAGGAAGCCCTCCTTGTCGGCGTCCAGGATGCTGACCAGCGACACCTCCGGCAGGTCGAGGCCTTCCCGCAGCAGGTTGATGCCGACGAGCACGTCGAACTGGCCCAGCCGCAGCTCGCGCAACAGCTCCACGCGGCGCAGGGTGTCGACCTCCGAGTGCAGGTACTGCACCCGAACGCCCTTCTCGAGCAAGTAGTCGGTGAGGTCCTCGGCCATCTTCTTGGTCAGGGTGGTCACCAGGACCCGCTCGTTGCGCTCGGCCCGCGCGCGGATCTGCTCGAGCAGGTCGTCGATCTGCCCACGAGTGGGCTTGACGACGACCGCAGGGTCGACGAGGCCGGTGGGGCGGATGATCTGTTCCACCACCCCGTCGGACTGCGCCAGCTCGTACGGCCCCGGTGTGGCCGACAGGTAGACCGTCTGCCCGATCCGCTCGACGAACTCCTCCCAGCGCAGCGGCCGGTTGTCCATCGCGCTAGGCAGGCGGAAGCCGTGATCGACCAATGAGCGCTTCCGGGACATGTCGCCCTCGAACATCGCACCGATCTGCGGCACCGTGACGTGCGACTCGTCGATGACCAGCAGGAAGTCTTCGGGGAAGTAGTCCAGCAGGGTGTGCGGCGGGGTGCCCGGGCCGCGGCCGTCGATGTGCCGTGAGTAGTTCTCGATGCCGGAGCACGAGCCGACCTGACGCATCATCTCGAGGTCGTAGCTGGTCCGCATCCGCAGCCGCTGCGCCTCGAGGAGCTTGTTCTGCGACTCGAGCTCGGCCAGCCGGTCCTCGAGCTCGGCCTCGATCCCGGCGATCGCCTTCCCCATCCGCTCCGGGCCGGCCACGTAGTGCGAGGCCGGGAACAGGAACGTCTGGTTCTCCGAGCGCAGCACCTCCCCGGTGAGCGGGTGCAGCATGTGGATCGCCTCGATCTCGTCGCCGAAGAACTCGATCCGCACGGCGAGCTCCTCGTACACCGGGATGATCTCGACGGTGTCGCCGCGCACGCGGAACGTCCCACGGGTGAAGGCCATGTCGTTGCGGGTGTACTGCATCGCGACGAACCGGCGCAGCAGCTGGTCCCGTTCGATCTGGTCCCCCACCGCGAGCGGGACCATCCGGTCGACGTACTCCTGCGGTGTGCCCAGCCCGTAGATGCAGGACACCGATGCCACCACGACGACGTCGCGCCGGGTGAGCAGGGAGTTCGTCGCCGAGTGCCGGAGCCGCTCGATCTCGTCGTTGATCGAGGAGTCCTTCTCGATGTAGGTGTCGGTCTGCGGAATGTACGCCTCGGGCTGGTAGTAGTCGTAGTACGAGACGAAGTACTCGACTGCGTTGTTGGGCAGCAGCTCACGGAACTCCGTCGCCAGCTGCGCGGCGAGGGTCTTGTTGGGCGCCATGACCAGGGTCGGCCGCTGCAACCGCTCGATCAGCCAGGCAGTCGTCGCCGACTTGCCGGTCCCGGTGGCGCCCAGCAGGACGACGTCCTTCTCCCCCGCCAGGATCCGCCGCCGGAGGTCCTCGATCGCCGTTGGCTGGTCACCGGACGGTCGGAAGCCCGACACCACCTCGAACGGTGCGGACTGGCGCTGCAGGTCGGTCACCGGACGCATGCAGCAACGGTACGTCTCCCCACCGACAGACCCCTCCAGCGTGAGCGGTGGCCGAGACACCCCGAACCCGCACGCGGCCAGGCCGGCAGTTGCTCAGCCGACCTTCGCCGGCTGAACCGCCGCGGTCACCACTGCTGCAAGTGCCCGGGCCGCGTCTGCGGACGTCATCGCCGGGCCGCCCCCGGCCCGGTCCGGGGTTCGGGGCACGTGCACGAACCCGCCGCGGACCCCGGGCATACCCGTGAGCGCATCCATCAGCGCGTAGAAGGTGGCGTTGCACACGTACGTGCCGGCCGTAGCGGAGATCTCCGTCGGCACCCCGGTCGCCCGGGCTGCGGCAAGGCACGCCCGCAACGGCAACCCGGTCAGGTACCCGACCGGCCCGCCGAGCACCACCGGGGCATCGACCGGCCGGGCACCGTCGTTGTCGGCCAGCTCCGCATCCTCGATGTTCACCGCCACCCGCTCGATCCCGACGCGCGAACGCCCACCGGCCTCGCCAACGCAGACCACGACGTCGGGCCGGACGGCCTGCAGCCGGTCCCACAGCACCTGGGGCGCCCTCCCGAACGAGACCGGCAGCTCCGCCGTCAGGAGATCCGATCCGCGCCACGCCCGCGCCACCGCCTGGACGGCGAGCCAGGACGCGTTCACGGGCTGACCGTCGAACGGCTCGAACCCGGCGAGCAGCACGGTCACCGGGCGGCTCCGGACGGTCGAGCGGTAGCCCGCACAGCGGCCCACTGCTCCCAGAGGGCGTCGACCTGGGTCTCCAGGTCGGCCACGGGCCCGGACCCGTCCAGCACGATGTCGGCGGCCGCCAGACGCTCTTCGTCGTCGGCCTGCGCCTCGAGGCGCGACCAGGCATCCTCCCGGCTCAGCCCACGCTCCTCCACCAGGCGCGCAACCCTGCACTCGGCGGGCGCGTCCACCACCACCACCACGTCGAAGTGACCGGCCTGGCCGGTCTCCCCGAGCAGCGGGACGTCGTGCACGACGACGTCGTGCCCGGACGCGACGGCTGCCGCCTCCGCCCGGCCCGCAGCCTCCGTCACGATCGGGTGGATGATCCCGTTCAGCGTCGCGAGGGCCGCCCGGTCCCCGAAGACCATCGCACCGAGAGCCTGCCGGTCCAGCTGGCCGAGCGGGTCGAGCACGGCCCCGAAGGCCGCGACGACGGCGAGCAGACCCGTGCTGCCGGGCGCAACGGCGTCCCGGGCCAGGACGTCATGGTCGACCACCGCAGCACCGAGCCTGGCCAGCCGCGCGGCCACCGTCGACTTGCCGGCCGCGATGCCGCCGGTCAGGCCGACCCGGAGCACACGGTGCTCCAGGTGCGCGCCCTCCTCGTGCACTGCCACCACACCAATGTAGGACAGGGCCGCCGGGCGACATCCACCAGGCAGGCATCAGTGGCCCTCGGCGGCGCAACGCACGAAGGGAGGGGCCGGCCCGCGGACGGACCGGCCCCTCCCTTCGTCGTGCTCAGTTGCCGGTGAGCTTCTCGCGCAGTGCCGCGAGGGCCTCGTCCGAGGCCAGGGTGCCCGCGGCCTCAGGCTCGGGCGCCGACGAGTAGCTGCTCGGAGGAGCCGCCTCGCCGGGAGCGCTGACAGCCTCGGCGTCGGCCTTGATCGCCTCGGCGACCTGCTTCCTGTGCGACTCCCAGCGCTCGTGGGCGGCCGCGTACTGGCCCTCCCAAACCTCGCGCTGGGTCTCGTAGCCAGGCAGCCACTCGTTCGTCTCGGGGTCGAAGCCCTCCGGGTACTTGTAGTTGCCCTTCTCGTCGTACTCGGCGGCCATGCCGTACAGCGCCGGGTCGAAGTCCTCGCTGCTCAGGTCGACGCCCTCGTTGGCCTGCTTCAACGACAGCGAGATGCGACGGCGATCGAGGTCGATGTCGATCACCTTGACGAAGGTCTCGCCACCGACGTTCACGACCTGCTCAGGCAGCTCGACGTGACGCTGGGCGAGCTCGGAGATGTGCACCAGGCCCTCGATGCCGTCCTCGACCCGCACGAACGCGCCGAACGGCACCAGCTTGGTGACCTTGCCGGGCACGACCTGACCGATGGCGTGCGTCCGGGCGAAGGCCTGCCACGGGTCTTCCTGCGTCGCCTTCAGCGACAGCGAGACCCGCTCGCGGTCGAAGTCGACGTCGAGCACCTCGACGGTGACCTCCTGGCCAACTTCCACGACCTCGCTCGGGTGGTCGATGTGCTTCCAGGACAGCTCCGAGACGTGCACCAGACCGTCGACACCGCCGAGGTCGACGAACGCACCGAAGTTGACGATCGAGGAGACGGCGCCGGGGCGGACCTGGCCCTTCTGCAGGGTCTGCAGGAAGGTCGAGCGCACCTCGGACTGGGTCTGCTCGAGCCAGGCGCGGCGGGAGAGCACGACGTTGTTGCGGTTCTTGTCCAGCTCGATGATCTTGGCCTCGATCTCCTTGCCGACGTACGGCTGGAGGTCGCGCACCCGGCGCATCTCCACCAAAGAGGCGGGCAGGAAGCCGCGCAGGCCGATGTCCAGGATCAGGCCGCCCTTGACGACCTCGATGACAGTGCCGGTGACGACGCCGTCCTCCTCCTTGATCTTCTCGATCGTGCCCCAGGCGCGCTCGTACTGCGCGCGCTTCTTGGACAGGATCAGCCGGCCCTCCTTGTCCTCCTTCTGCAGGACGAGGGCCTCGACGGCGTCCCCGACCTTGACGACGTCGTCAGGGTCGATGTCGTGCTTGATCGAGAGCTCGCGGGAGGGGATGACGCCCTCCGTCTTGTAGCCGATGTCGAGCAGGACCTCGTCGCGGTCGACCTTGACGATGGTGCCTTCGACGATGTCGCCGTCGTTGAAGTACTTGATGGTCAAGTCGATCGCGGCGAGCAGGTCCTCGCTCGAGCCGATGTCGTTGATCGCGACCTGCGGCGCCGCCGGCCTAGTAGTGGAGATGGTCATTGAGGTATGAGCTCCGTTGCGGACAGGGAAGTAGTTCGGACAGGGTGTGGTGCGAGGCGGCGTAGCGCTGGACCGGCCACGGGCCGGTCAGCCCATACCCAGCACAGGGGAAGGCCCGAGCCCGGGGTCAACCTGACGCGAGACGTGCTACACCACGCGCCATCCTAGGCGGGCACCGAAGCGACGGTCAAAGAGGGGACGGTCAGGCGAGAACCCGTGCCGCGCGCAGCAGCTCGGGCGGCACCATCTTGACCTTCCCGGCGATGTCCGCAAGCGGGATGATCTCGACCCGTTCCGCGCGCAGTGCCGTCATCACGCCGGTCTCCCCCGCCGTGACCGCGTCCATCGCGGCGACGCCGAACCGGCTGCCGAGGATCCGGTCGGTCGGCGTCGGCGACCCGCCGCGCTGCACGTGCCCGAGGATCGTCACCCGGGTCTCGAACCCGGTCCGCTGCGCGATCTCCGCGGCGACCCGCTCGCTGATCGCACCGGCGACGATCTCGCCGAAGGCCCCAACCTGGGTGGTGTAGTCCATCGGGCTGCCCTCACGGGGCACCGCACCCTCTGCCACCACCACGATCGAGAACGAGGCGTGCGCGCGGTGCCGGTGCGTCAGGAACCGCACGACCTGCTCGATGTCGAACGGCTCCTCGGGGGCCAGCACGATCTCCGCGCCGCCGGCGATCCCCGCGTTGACCGCGATCCAGCCGGAGCGCCGCCCCATCACCTCGACCACCATCACGCGGTTGTGGCTCTCAGCGGTGGTGTGCAACCGGTCGATGGCCTCTGTCGCGATGTTCAGCGCCGTGTGGAAGCCGATCGACAGATCGGTTCCCTCGACGTCGTTGTCGATCGTCTTGGGGATCGCGACCACCCGCACCCCGGCCTCGGCGACCTTGCTGGCCGCATGCAGGGTCCCGTCGCCACCCATGCAGATCAGGGCCTCGAGCCGTTCGGCCTCGAGCGTCGCCAGGACTGCCTCGATGCCGCCCTCGTGCGCATGCGGGTGGTACCGCGCGGTGCCCAGCAGGGTCCCACCGAGGGACAGCACGTTACGGATCTGCTGGCGGTCCACTGGGAGCACGTCACCGTCGACGACGCCCTTCCAGCCGTTCCGGAAGCCGATGATCGTGTGACCGTGGGTGCCGACGCCGTACTTGACGACGGCTCGGATCGCCGCGTTGAGCCCTGGGCAGTCGCCGCCCCCGGTGAGCAGTCCGATGCGCACGTGCGTATCTCCTTCGTAGTGGCGTGGTGTCCGTCCCACCACTGCGCATCCACCCTAGCGAGACGCGGGCGTCGTGGACGGGACACAGTGTCTGGGAGATGCGGTGACTGGGAGGATGACCGCACACCGCAGGAGGATCCCGATGACCGAGCTGCCGCCGCCCTTCGCCGGATTCGCGAACGTCCCCGCCGACGGTCCGGACCCCGGCCGCAAGTGGTGGGACGCCAACGCTGACGAGTACCTCGCCGAGCACGGTGACTTCCTGGGTGCGGCCGACTTCTGCTGGTGCCCCGAGGGCCTCCGGGAGGCCGACGCGGGGCTCCTGGGACCGGTGGCGGGCCGACATGTCCTCGAGGTCGGCTGCGGTGCTGCCCAGTGCTCCCGCTGGCTCACCGCCGCGGGCGCGATGGTGGTCGCGACCGACATCTCCGCCGGCATGCTCGCCGAGAGCCGCCGCATCGACCGCGAGCTCGGCACGGAGGTCGCGATGGTCCAGGCCGACGCGCGCCGGCTCCCGTTCGCCGACGCCGCCTTCGACGTCGCGTTCACTGCCTTCGGAGCGCTGCCGTTCGTACCGGACGCGCACCGCGTGCACGCCGAGGTCGCACGGGTGCTGGTACCCGGAGGCACCTGGGTGTTCTCGGTGACCCACCCGGTCCGGTGGGCCTTTCCGGACGATCCCTCGGAGCGGGGCCTCCGGGTCACCCGCTCCTACTTCGACCGCCGCCCGTACGTCGAGACCGACGACGCCGGTCAGGTCAGGTACGCCGAGCACCACCGCACGCTCGGCGACCATGTGGACGAGCTGGTCGCGGCCGGGTTCCGGCTGCAGCGCCTGGTCGAGCCCGAGTGGCCAACCGGCCACGGCCGGGTCTGGGGCGGCTGGGGCCCGGTGCGGGGTGCCCGCCTGCCGGGCACCGCGATCTTCGTCTGCCGGTCGGACGGGCCCGGCGAAGGTCCAGGCCTCCGCCCCGGCATGGGATGAGGTCCACCCGCGGCCGACCGGACCTCGCCCTATCGGGCGCCCCGGTCAGTGGCCCGCGTCGTGCCAGCTGGAGCCGGTGCCGACCGACACGTCCAGCGGCACCGAGAGCTCGCCGGCGGCGCCCATCTGGGTCCGGACCAGCTCCTCGACCTCGTCCCGCTCCCCGGGCGCCACCTCGAGCAGCAGCTCGTCATGGACCTGGAGCAGCATCCGCGACCGGAGGCCGCGCTCGGCCAGGCCGCGCGCGACGCCCAGCATCGCGACCTTGATCAGGTCCGCCGCGCTGCCCTGGATCGGGGCGTTGAGCGCCATCCGCTCGGCCATCTCCCGGCGCTGGCGGTTGTCGCTGGTCAGGTCCGGCAGGTACCGACGTCGGCCGAGGATCGTCGCGGTGAACCCGGTCCGCCGGGCCTCGTCCACGACGCCTGCCAGGTAGGTCCGCACGCCACCGAACCGGGCGAAGTAGTCGTCCATCAGCTCGCTCGCCTCACCGACCGAGATGTTGAGCTGCTTGGACAGGCCGAACGACGACAGGCCGTACGCGAGGCCGTACGACATCGCCTTGATCTTGGACCGCATGGCGGGGGTGACCGCATCCGGGGCTACCGAGAAGACCCGGGAGGCCACGAAGCTGTGCAGGTCCTCACCGGACCTGAGTGCAGCGATCAGGCCGGCGTCGCCGGACAGGTGCGCCATGATCCGCATCTCGATCTGGCTGTAGTCGGCGGTCAGCAGGGTCTCGTACCCCCGGCCGACGACGAAGGCCTCCCGGATCCGGCGTCCTGCCTCGGTGCGGATGGGGATGTTCTGCAGGTTGGGATCGGTCGACGACAGCCGTCCCGTCGCGGCGATCGTCTGCTGGAAGGTCGTGTGGATGCGCCCGTCGTCGGCCACCGAGCGCAGCAGGCCCTCGACGGTCTGCCGCAGGCGCGAGACGTCCCGGTGCGCCAGCAGGTGCGCAAGGAACGGGTGCTGGGTCCGCTCGAACAGCTCGCCGAGCGCCGCAGCGTCAGTGGTGTACCCGGTCTTGATCCGCTTGGTCCGCGGCATGCCCAGCTGGTCGAAGAGCACTTCCTGCAGCTGCTTGGGCGAGCCGAGGTTCACCTCCCGCCCGATCACCGCGAATGCCTCCACTGCCGCATCCGTCACGGCTGCGGCGAAGTCCCGCTCCAGGGCGGTCAACCGGTCGGTGTCCGCCGCGATGCCGGTCCGCTCCATCACCGCAAGGACGTCGACCAGCGGGAGCTCGACGTCGTCGAGCAGGTGCCGCGAGCCCCGGTCGTCCAGCGCCTCGCCGAGCACCTCGGTCAGCTCGCTCACGGCGGCTGCCCGCACCGCTGCCCGCTCGGCCGTGCCGCCGTCCAGGTCCAGCTCCAGGGCCCCTTGGGCGTCGTCGGCCGACCCGGTGGTGCGCAGCTCCCGCTGCAGGTGGCGAACGGCCAGGTCCGACAGGTCGTATGACCGCTGGTCGGGGTGGCACAGGTAGGAGGCGAGCAGCGTGTCGAACACCACCCCGCGCAGTGGGAGTCCCCGGCCGTCGAGAGCGTGCCACCCGTCCTTGGCGCCGTGCATCGCCTTGGGTTGGTCCGGGTCCGCCAGCCAGCCCGCGAGGGCAACCTCGTCCTCGGGGGCGATCTCGGTCAGGTCGACGCTCACCGCGTGGTTCGGCCCGTCGGCGATCGCCAACGCCCACGCATCACCACGGCCGGGGACCGCTCGGCCGCTCACCTCGACGGCAAGGGTTCGACCGGTCCTTGACGCCAGCCAGGTGACGAGCTGGCCGGGTGCCGGCGTCAGCACCTCCAGGTCGAAACCCTCGGCCTCCCCCTGCTCCTCCGGCACCATGGCGAGCAGGCGTTCGCGCAGCGTGCGGAACTCGAGCGCGTCGAAGACCCGGTGCATCGCCTCGCGGTCCCACGGGCGCGCCTGCAGGTCCTCGACCGCGACGGGCAGCTCGAGGTCGTCGACGGCGCGGTTGAGCTCGCGGTTCAGCCGCACCTGGTCCAGGTGCTCGCGGAGGCTCTCGCCGGCCTTCCCGGGGATCTGGGCAGCGGCCGCGAGGACACCCTCCAGGCCGCCGTACAGCGTGATCCACTTCGCCGCCGTCTTGGGCCCGACACCCGGTACCCCGGGCAGGTTGTCGCTGGACTCCCCGACGAGCGCGGCCAGGTCCGGGTAGCACTCGGGTGTCACGCCGTACCTCTCCTGCACCGCGGCAGGAGTGAAGCGCACCAGGTCCGACACTCCCTTGCGGGGGTACAGGACCGTCACGCCGGGTTCCACGAGCTGCAGGGAGTCCCGGTCCCCGGTGCAGACGAGCACGTCCATGCCGGCGGCTACGGCACGACGGGTGAGCGTGGCGATGACGTCGTCTGCCTCGTAGTTGTCCTTCTGCACCGTCGAGATGCGAAGGGTGCCGAGGATCTCCTTGATCAACGGCACCTGGCCGGAGAACTCCGGCGGAGAGACGTCCCGGGTCGCCTTGTACGCGGGGAACTGCTCGGTGCGGAACGTGACCCGGCCGACGTCGAAGGCGACCGCGATGTGCGTCGGCTTCTCGTCCCGCAACAGGTTCGCCAGCATCGAGGTGAAGCCGAACACCGCGTTCGTCGGGACACCGGTGGTGGTGGAGAAGTTGTCGACCGGCAGGGCGAAGAACGCGCGGTAGGCCATCGAGTGGCCGTCCACGAGCAGCAGCAGGGGTCGCGCGACATCGGTCACGGGTGCCAACCTATCGGCCATGAGCGACAGCCACATCGAGCCCACCGAGGCCCCGGAGCCCGCCCAGCCCACTACGGCAGGCCGGACCCCCCCACCCGATGCCGTCCTCGCCGAGCTCCGTCGCGCGAGTGTCGGCACCCTGATCGAACGGATGGGCATCGAGCTGGTCGAGGTCGGGCCGCAGCGTGTCGTCGGCACGATGCCGGTCGCCGGCAACACCCAGCCCCACGGCCTGCTGCACGGCGGGGCGTCGGTCGTGCTGGCCGAGACACTCGGGTCGTACGCGGCGGCCCTGCACGCCGGCCCGGACCGCCAGGCGGTCGGCATCGAGGTGAGCGCGACTCACCACCGGGGCGTCCGGGACGGGGTCGTCACGGGCCGGGCCACCGCCGTGCACCTCGGCTCAGCCGCGGCGACCTACGAGATCGTCGTCGAGGACTCGATGGCCCGCCGAGTCTGCACCGCGCGGCTGACGTGCTTGTTGATCGCTCCGCGCCAGTCGTCCTAGGCGGGGGCGACCGGGATCGGACCGGTATCCGCCCGTGACTTGCGGCGTCGGGCGATGAGCTCCTCCAGGCCGCGCGGGCCGGTGCGTCGGGTGACGCCCTCCGGGCTCAACCTGCGGTGCAGCGCTGTCGTGCTGGTCACCCGGTAGGCGGCTGCGGGGGTGAAGCCGAGGCGGACGAAGAACCGCTGCATCCCGCGGGCGCCCGGGATCGGCGCGGCGAACACCTGCTCCGCGCCAGCCGCCGTTGCGACCTCGACGGCGGCCAGCATCAGGGCATGGCCGACACCGTGCCGTCGGTGGTGAGGCTCGACGTAGACGGCCTCCACCGCGAAGCTGACGTCTTCGGTGAACGGGTTGGGGCCGACGGCGCGACCGAGGAGCAGCCCGACGATGGCGTCCTCGGACCGTGCCACCAGGACAGATGAACCGGGCAGGGCCGTCAGGGCGCCGAGCTGGTGGGTGACGGCGGTCACATCCGAGCTGCACACCTGGGAGCCGGTCCAGGTCTCCCGTCGGGCGGTCAGGCACACCTCGACCAGCCCGTCCAGGTCCTCGGGCCGGGTAGGACAGACCTCGATGCCAGGACGCACGTCGACGGGCCTCCTCCGCGCGGACCCGGCCTGAGGGAGGGCCGGGTGAGACGTCAAAACGATAACTGCCCTGACCGGCAGAACGGAAGTCGAGAGCCGGGCCAGGCTGGACCGGTACCGCTCAGCTTCTCAGGACGCGCCGCCCACTTGTTCGACCACGGCGTCCGCGACCTCCCGCATCGTCAACCGGCGGTCCATCGACGTCTTCTGGATCCAGCGGAACGCGTCAGGCTCGGTCAGCCCCATCTTGGTCATCAGCAGACCCTTGGCCCGGTCGACCCGCTTGCGGGTCTCGAACCGCTCGGCCAGATCCGCGACCTCGGTCTCCAGCGCACCGATCTCACTGAACCGCGAGATCGCGATCTCGATCGCCGGCAACAGGTCCGCCGGCGTGAACGGCTTGATGACGTACGCCATGGCACCCGCGTCACGGGCCCGCTCGACCAGCTCGGTCTGGGAGAAGGCCGTGAGCAGCACGACGGCGGCCGCACGCTCCTTGCCGATCCGCTCCGCCGCGGTGATCCCGTCCATCACGGCCATCTTAACGTCCATCACCACCACGTCCGGGCGCAGCTCGATGGCGAGCCGAACGGCCGTCTCGCCGTCACCGGCCTCCCCCACCACGTCGAAGCCCGCCTCGCGCAGGATCTCGACGACGTCCATCCGGATCAGGGCTTCGTCCTCCACCACGATCGCCCGACGCGCACCGCGGACGACGGGCTCGGTGCCGGCAGGCTCCTTGCGCACCGCACCGCCGTCCAGGGGCTCGGGCTCAGCGGTGGGTGGGGCGTCGCTCGTGGTCACGCGCGCTAGCCTAGTGGCGACCCGGACGTGCAGGAACAGCGCCCCCGCCTGGCCTGGCCAACGGTCCCGCCCCGATAGCCCAACTGGCAGAGGCGTTCGGCTCAAACCCGATCCAGTGCGGGTTCGAATCCCGCTCGGGGCACCCCTGACGGCCCCCGACCCGCCACCCACGGGTCGGGGGCCGTCGTGCACTCCCTCCCCTCGGCTGCCACGGTCACCGCTCGTGGCTGTGCCGGTGGTGCAGGTCGGGGACGTGCGGATGGGTGTGCCGCTGCGCCTCGTGACTGTGCGGGTGCTGGTGACGCAGGGACGGGTCGCCGTCGTGCGTGTGGGTGTGGTGCCCGTCGTCGTGCGTGTGCTCGTGGTCGTGCACCAGTGCGGGGTGCTCGTGCTCGTGCTGGTGAGCCGAGCCCAGGACCAGCGAGACCCCCGCTGCCGCGACCAGCAGCACAAGGACCTGGGAGAGGGTGGCCGGCTCTCGCACGACCAGCCACGCAAGGGCGGCACCGATGAACGGCGCGATCGCGAAGACCACCTGAGCCCGGGCGGCGCCCAGGTCCCGGGCGCCGGCCACCCACAAGGTGATCGAGAAGCCGTAGCCGACGGCCCCGACGGCCAGAGGGGCCAGGGCCGGGCCGGTGCCGGGCAGGCCACCCGCGCCGAGGCCGATCAGCGTGTTCACGGACCCGGCGACGAGGCCCTTGACCAGGGTCACGTGTGCGGGCGCGAGTTCGTCGAGGTTCGCCGTGACCACGTTGTCCACTGCCCAGGCGAGGCAGGCTGCGGCGATCAGCAGGCCGCCGAGGCGCACCGCCGAGGCGCCCTCCGGCGCCGTCAGCACGACCGCAGCCGCCGTCACAAGGAGCGCACCGGCGACGACTCGGGACCCGAGGTGCTCGCGGAACACCCAGCCGGCGAGGAGCACGGTCAGCGGTAGCTCGAGGTTGAGCAGCAGGGACGCCGATGCCGCCGACGTCCGGGCCAGTCCGAGGACCAGGAGGACCGGTCCGACCAGGCCACCGAAGACCACGGCGAGCGTCAACCGGCCCCACCCCCGCCGCAAGCCCGCCAGCGTTGGCGGCGTGCGGAGCGCCTGAGGCACAGCGGCGAGCCCGGCCCCGAGGTACAGCAGGCCGGCCAGGACGAAGGGCCCCATCCCGCCGGCGAGCTGGGATGCCACGGGTGTCGAGGCGCCGAACAGCAGGGCCGCTGCCCCGCACCTGATCAGCCCTCGACGCGCGACGCCCATCGCCGCAGGTCACGGAACCGTGACCGAAGTCAGAGCAGAGGGACGCTGCGCACCGCCATGGCGACGGCCACGACGACGAGCAGCACGCTGAAGGCGAGGCTGAGCCGCTCGGGCGACACGCGGGACGTGATCCGGCTGCCGAGCAGGCTCCCGACGACCGCCGCCGCCGCGAACAGGCCGATCACCGGCCAGTCAACGCTCACGCCGTCTCCGAGCCGGGAGGCCAGGGCAGACGTGCTGTTGACCGCGATCACCACCAGTGAGGTCCCGACCGCGACCCGCATGGGCAGGCCCAGCACGAGCACCAGTGCCGGCACGATCGCGAAGCCGCCGCCGACGCCGAAGAACCCGGTGAGCAGCCCGACGACGGAGGCGGTCACGACCAGCAGGGCGACCCTCGGCCAGTCGACGGTCAGACGGGGTCGGCGGGCCACCACGGGACGTTCCACCGCCAAGGGATCGCTCGCCGATCGCCGCCGCCACCACGTCATCGCGCCGGCGACCAGCAGGAGCAGCGCCGCGAAGGCCGTCAGCAGGGCGGCGTCCGGCACGCCGACCGCCAGCCGGGACCCGAGGTAGGCCGCCAGCCCGCCCAGGACGCCGAAGACCAGCCCTTGGCCGATCCGGGCCCGTCCTGCCCGCTGGTGCGGCCACATCCCGATCAGTGCCGTGACCCCCACGACGATCAACGAACCGGTCGTCGCCTCCCTGACGTCCTGGCCCAGCAGGTAGACCAGGGCTGGCACCGCGATGATCGCTCCCCCGCCGCCGAGCGCACCCATGGTGAGCCCGACCAGCAGCCCGATCGGGATGGTCAACGCGAGCACGGCACCTCCGGAGCCCGCGGGTCCTCCCGCCGGTCACGTCGTCGGGCGCCCGGCATACCGAGCCGGGCAGGGCACAGTTCGAGCCGGCGGGCGGAGCCGTCGGCCGGGTGTCAGTCCCGTGACCGACCGGCAAGGCCGTCGGCGAGAGCCCCGATCAGTGCAGCGGCCTCAACCGGAGCCAGGTGGACGCTCGCGACGCAGCAGCCGGAGCGCCACATGCTGACCACGAACACACTGTCCCGCTCGTGCCACGTGACCTGCATCGCCCGGTGCTCGCCACGGACGTCAGGCAGTGCAACCGCACCTGGTAGCGGCAGCGCAATGACGTCTCCCATGTTCGAACGATCCTCCCGGCGCCCACGCCTGTCCAGATGGGCGACGGGGTGAACGCGAGCGTCCGCCGGGCGGGCCGAGGCCGAGAGACCCGGACCGCTCAGCGTCCGGCCGGACTCTCGGCCGTGGTCGTCGACGCCCATCATGAAGACCTGCTGAAGATCCCGCCCCGGAGCCCTCCGGAGGTCCCCATCGCCACCGGCGCTGCGTAGAGTCCGAGTGACATTTCCACGGCCAGCGCGCCGCACGCACCGGAGAAAGCAGTCATGCCAACCATCGAGCTTCCCGTCTCCGGGATGACCTGCCGGGCGTGCGAGACAACGATCAGCCGCGCCTTGTCCAAGGTTCCAGGTGTCGCCTCTGCCACCGCGTCGTCGCGGCGGGGCGTGGCGACCGTCGAGGCGAGCGGGCCGGTCTCGCGGTCCCTTCTCGTGGCGGCGGTCCGCCACGCCGGCTACGAGGTGGGTGCGAGCGACCGGCCGTGGCTGACCCGGGACCGACGCATCCGGCGCGACGTCGCAGTGGCCGCCGCCGTGCTTGCCGTGATCGCCCTGGCGGCGTCCGCGGCTGGGCTCACCGGCCTCGCCGGCAGGGCCGGCGGGATGGCCGGCTCCGGCGGCCTGCTGGTGGTGCTCGTGCTCGGCTTCGCCGCCGGGCTGTCCACCTGCATGGCGCTCGTCGGCGGACTGGTCCTTGCCGTCTCCGCGCGGTTCGCGGAGCACCGCCCGGACCTGACCGGTGCGCAGAAGCTCCGGCCCCATCTGGCCTTCAACGCCGGTCGGGTGCTGGGCTTCGCCGTCCTCGGGGCCGGCGCAGGGGCCGTGGGCTCGGCACTCACCCTGAGCGCCCGACTGGTGGCCGTGCTGATGATCGCGGTGTCCTTGGTGATGGGCGCCGTCGGTCTCAAGCTCACCGCCGTGTCTCCGCGGCTGTCCGGCGGTGGCTTCGCTCTGCCCACCGGTTTGTCCCGGCTGCTGCGCCTCGACCGGGTCGGCGACCGGTACAGCGACCGGTACAGCGACCGGTACAGCACTGCTGCTCGGCGCGGGGTCGTTCTTCCTGCCCTGCGGCTTCACCCAGGCCGTCCGGGTCTACGCACTGTCCACCGGCTCACCGATGCAGGCGGGCGCGGTGATAGCGGTGTTAGCCCTCGGTACCACGCCCGGGTCGCTGAGCCTCGGCGGGCTGACCGCCGCGGTGCGCGGCGCCTCGGCCGAGCGGTTCTTCCGGTTCGCCGGCGTGCTGGTGCTCGCGTTCGCCGTGATCAACGTCAACGGCGCCCTTGGGGTGCTGGCGCCCGGGCTGTTCGCGACCTCGGCCGCCGGGACCACCCTCTCGGCGAACGTCACCCTCGACGGGGACGTCCAGGTGCTCAGGACCACCCAGGTGGCCAACGGCTACGAACCGGCGGACGCCACCGTCTACGCCGGACGCCAGGTCCGGTGGGAGATGGACTCAACGGCCCTCACCTGCGCCTCGACCATCTACGCGCCGGACCTGGGCATCGAAGCGACCCTCGAGCCCGGCCTCAACGTCTTCACCTTCACCCCAGGCGAACCCGGGACCCTTCGGTACTCCTGCTCCATGGGCACGTACCACGGATCGATCACCGTGATCGAGGAACCGGCGCCGGCCGACCCCCGGACATGACGTGTGGCCCCCGGCGGGCGCCGGGGGCCACACGTTCATCAGTCTCAGCCGTGCCCGACCTACGCGCCGATCCGGTGCACGACAAGGGAGTTCGTGGTCCCCGGAATGCCTACCGGCGCCCCGAAGACGATCACCACGAGGTCGCCGACCTCCGCGAGGCCGTTCGCGCGGAGCGTGAGCTCCACCTGCAGCACCATCGCGTCGGTGTGCGCCACCATTGGGACCTCATAGGTCTGGATGCCCCAGCTCAGGGCCAACGTGTTGCGCACCTGCGGGATCGGGGTGAACGCCAGCAGCGGGATCTGGGACCGCAGCCGCGACATCCGCCGCGCCGAGTCACCGCTCTGGGTGAACGTCACCAGGTACTTCACCCCGAGCGTCTCGCCGACCTCGGCAGCGGCGTGGGTGATGGCGCCACCGCGCGTCTTCGGGCTCCAGCCCAGCGGGGCCATCCGCTCCCGGCCGTG
This sequence comes from Actinomycetales bacterium, assembly GCA_038204895.1. Taxonomy (GTDB): domain Bacteria; phylum Actinomycetota; class Actinomycetes; order Actinomycetales; family Cellulomonadaceae; genus Actinotalea. Next base: position 31,154 of record JBBRCL010000011.1, read on the forward strand.
CAGCTCGGTGTGCTCGATGATCCGCGCCATGGTCCGCACGGCCTCGATGGGGTACTCCCCCACGCTGGTCTCGCCGGAGAGCATCACCGCGTCGGCGCCGTCCAGGACGGCGTTGGCGCAGTCCGACGCCTCGGCGCGAGTGGGGCGCGGCGAGGAGATCATGGACTCCAGCACCTCCGTGGCAACGATCACCGGCTTGGCCGACCGCCGCGCCAGCTCGATGGCTCGCTTCTGCACGATCGGGACCATCTCGAGCGGCAGCTCGACCCCCAGGTCACCGCGAGCGACCATGATGCCGTCGAACGCCTCCATGATCTCGACCAGGTTGTCCACCGCCTGCGGCTTCTCGATCTTGGCGATGACCGGGACCGTGCGACCCTCATCCGTCATGACCCGCGCGACGTCGTCGTAGTCGGCGGCGCTGCGGACGAAGGACAGGGCGATGAAGTCGGCGCCCAGGCGAAGGGCCCAGCGCAGGTCTTCCTCGTCCTTGGCGGACATGGCGGGCACGCTGACGGCAACGCCCGGCAGGTTGAGGCCCTTGTTGTTGGAGATCGGCCCACCTACCTCGACCCGGGTGATCACCTGCGGACCCTCGACAGCGGTGATCCGGACAGCGACCCGACCGTCGTCGATCAGGATCCGGTCGCCGACCCTCGCGTCGCCCGGCAGGCCCTTGTAAGTGGTGGAGGCGAGCTCCTTGGTCCCCGGCACGTCCTCGGTGGTGATCGTGAAGATGTCGCCCTCGTCGAGGTGCACCTTCTCCTCAGCGAAACGGCCGAGGCGGATCTTCGGACCCTGCAGGTCGACCAGCACGGCGACCGCGCGGCCCGAGGCCTTCGCGGCCGCTCGCACGTGGCGGATGACCGCCTCGTGCTCCGCCGACGCGCCGTGGCTGCGGTTGATCCGCGCCACGTCCATGCCGGCGTCCACCAGGGCCTGGATCTGCTCCGCGGTCTCGGTGGCGGGTCCGGTGGTACAGACGATCTTTGCTTTGCGCATGGCTCCAGCCTATGTCGTCGAGCGGCGGACAACCTGGTCCGCACGTCCTGCGTGTATCCCGGTTCAGGTCATTCGACCCGGAGGTCCGCGGGAGCGCGAGCCACCGGGCCGCCGCGGCTCGCCGGGCACGGTCTAGGGGCGCATCGCCCTGGTCGTCGGCGTGACCGGGGCGGGCAGCTCGGTGCTTTCCCGCAGGTAGGCGTCCACCCCTGCCGCGGCTGCCCGGCCCTCGGCGATCGCCCAGACGACGAGCGACTGGCCGCGTCCGGCGTCGCCGGCGACGAAGACGCCGGGCACCGACGTCGAGAAGTCGTCACCGCGGGCGATCAGCCCGCGACCGGTGACGTCGGCACCGGTCTGGCTGGTCAGCACCTCGGTCTCCGGACCGGTGAAGCCCATCGCGAGGATCACCAGGCCCGCCGGGATGTCCCGTTCGGCGCCGGCGGGCACCGGTCGCTTCTCCGGGGTGTACTCAGTCGTCACGACCCGCAGGGCGGACACGTGCCCGTCGCCGAGGAACGCCCGGGTGGACGCGAGGTACTCCCGCTCACCGCCCTCCTCGTGCGAGCTCGTGACCTTGAAGACCAGGGGGTCGACCGGCCACGGCTGGTTCACCGGGCGGTCGAAGGGCGGCTCGGCGCCGATGTCCAGGCTGGTCACCGACGCCGCTCCCTGACGCAGAGCCGTGCCGAGGCAGTCCGACCCGGTGTCGCCGGCGCCGATGATCACGACATGCTTGCCGGTCGCCACGATCTGGTCCGGCACTACGTCGCCCGCGACGACCTGGTTGGACTGGTGCAGGTACTCGATCGCGAAGTGGATACCTTCCAGGTCGGATCCGGGCACATCCAGCCGCCGCGGCACGCGGGCACCGGTGGCGAGCAGGACGGCGTCGTACCGGGCGCGGAGCTCCTTGAAGGTGATGTCCTTGCCGACCTCCACACCGGGCCGGAACCGGGTGCCCTCGGCCTCCATCTGGGCGATCCGGCGGTCGATCAGATGCTTCTCGAGCTTGAAGTCCGGCACCCCGTAGCGGAGCAGGCCACCGATCCGGTCGTCCCGCTCGAAGACCGCAACCGTGTGGCCGGCCCGGGTGAGCTGCTGGGCTGCCGCCAGTCCGGAGGGCCCCGAACCGACCACCGCCACGGTGTGACCGGTGAGGAAGTACGGGAGCTGCGGAGCCACCAGGTCCCGCTCGAACGCGGTGTCCGCGATCGACATCTCGACCTGCTTGATGGTCACCGGCGGCTGGTTGATGCCCAGGACGCAGGACGTCTCACACGGCGCGGGGCAGATCCGGCCGGTGAACTCCGGGAAGTTGTTCGTTGCGTGCAGCCGGTCGCTGGCCTCGGCCCACTGGCCCTTCCACACGAGGTCGTTCCACTCGGGGATGAGGTTGCCCAGGGGGCACCCGGAGTGGCAGTAGGGGATGCCGCAGTCCATGCAGCGCCCGGCCTGGCGGTGCAGGATCGCCTCCGACTCTCCGGCGGCCAGGTGCTCGTGCACCTCGCGCCAGTCCATCAGCCGGACGGGTACCGGGCGGTTGGGTGGCAGCTCGCGGTCGCGCACCTTGAGGAAGCCACGCGGGTCAGCCACGGGACACCTCCAGGATCTTCTCCCAGACACCGGGGGCGGCGGGGTCGAGCCCCTCCTCCCGCGCGGCTCGCAGTGCGCCGACCATCCGCTCGTACTCGGTCGGCACGATCCGGGTGAACCGGGCGAGCGAGTCGGGCAGCTCGGCGAGCAGCTCGGCGGCGCGCGGTGACCCGGTCTCCTGGTGATGGCTGCGCAGCAAGCGCTCAACGACCGCGGCACCGTCGGCGTCGAGCGACTGCAGCGCGATCTCGCCTGCGCGCAGCGCGGAGGTGTTGACCGCCTCCGGTCGCAGGTCGAGGACGTAGGCGTGCCCACCGGACATCCCCGCGGCGACGTTGCGGCCGGTCCGGCCCAGCACCAGCACGGTCCCACCGGTCATGTACTCGCAGGCGTGGTCGCCGACCCCCTCGACCACGAGTGTCGCGCCGGAGTTCCGGACGCCGAACCGCTCCCCCACGACGCCGCGCAGGTAGATCTCCCCGGACGTCGCCCCGTACCCGATCACGTTCCCGGCGATCACGTCCCGTGCACCGGACAGGACGGATGCCGGATCCGGCCGGACGACGATGCGGCCGCCGGAGAGGCCCTTGCCGACGTAGTCGTTGGCGTCGCCGTGCAGGCGGAGCGTGATCCCACGCGACAGGAAGGCACCGAGAGACTGCCCGGCAGAGCCGGTCAGCGTGATGTCGATGGTGTCGTCAGGCAGGCCCGCCGCACCGAACCGGGTGGTCACCTGGTGGCCCAGCATGGTCCCGACGGTCCGGTTCACGTTGCGCACCGGAAGAGCGATGCGGACCGGCCGGCGGTCGGCCAGCGCCTCCTGCGCCAGAGCGATCAGCTGGTTGTCCAGGGCCTTGTGCAGCCCGTGGTCCTGGTCGGTGGTGTGCCGCAGGGCCGACCCGGCGGCGGGCTGCGGCCGGATCAGCACCGGCCCCAGGTCCAGCCCGGAAGCCTTCCAGTGGTCGATGGCCGCCCGCGTGTCCAGCAGCTCGACGTGGCCGACGACTTCGCCGAGGGAGCGGAAGCCGAGCGCGGCCAGGTACTCGCGCACCTCGGTGGCGATGTACTCGAAGAACGTGACAACGAACTCCGGCTTGCCGGAGAACCGCGCCCGCAGCTCGGGGTTCTGGGTGGCCACACCGACCGGGCAGGTGTCCAGGTGGCAGACCCGCATCAGCACGCACCCGCTGACCACCAGCGGAGCCGTGGCAAAGCCGAACTCCTCGGCGCCCAGCAGCGCGGCCACGACGACGTCGCGCCCGGTCTTGAGCTGCCCATCCACCTGCACGACGATCCGGTCGCGCAGGTTGTTCAGGACCAGCGTCTGCTGGGTCTCGGCCAGGCCGATCTCCCACGGGGTCCCGGCGTGCTTCAGCGAGGTGAGCGGACTGGCTCCCGTCCCGCCGTCGTGCCCGGAGATCAGGACGACGTCGGCATGCGCCTTCGAGACACCCGCGGCGACCGTACCCACCCCGAACTCGCTGACCAGCTTGACGTGCACACGTGCGGCCGGGTTGGCGTTCTTCAGGTCGTGGATCAGCTGGGCGATGTCCTCGATGGAGTAGATGTCGTGGTGCGGCGGCGGCGAGATCAGCCCGACGCCCGGCGTGGAGTGCCGGGTCGCGGCGATCCACGGGTAGACCTTGTTGCCGGGCAGCTGCCCACCTTCACCGGGCTTGGCGCCCTGTGCCATCTTGATCTGCAGGTCCGTTGCGTTGACCAGGTACTCCGAGGTCACCCCGAACCGACCGGAGGCGACCTGCTTGATCGCGCTCCGGCGCTCGGGGTCGTGCAGGCGCTCCGTGTCCTCGCCGCCCTCACCGGTGTTGGAGCGGGCGCCGAGCCGGTTCATCGCGATCGCGAGGGTCTGGTGCGCCTCGGCGGAGATGGAGCCGTACGACATCGCGCCCGTGCTGAACCGCTTGACGATCTCGCCGACGGGCTCCACCTCGTCCAGCGGGACCGGCGGACGCTCCCCCTCGGCGAACCTGAGCAGGCCGCGCAGCGTCATCAGGCGTGAAGCCTGGTCGTCCACCCGCCGGGTGTACTGCCGGAAGACGTCCAGCTGCCGGGTGCGCGTCGAGTGCTGCAGCCGGAAGACGGTCTCCGGGTCGAAGAGGTGCTCCTCGCCGTCCCGGCGCCACTTGTACTCCCCGCCGACGTTGAGGCGACGGTGCGCCTGCGGGTTGCCGCTGACCGGGTACGCGTCCGCGTGCCGGGCCGCGGACTCGGCCGCCACCACGTCAAGACCCACCCCGCCGAGCCGGCTCGTCGTCCCGGTGAAGTACCGCTGCACCAGGTCGGTGGACAGGCCGACCGCCTCGAACGTCTGAGCGCCCTGGTAGGACGCGAGCGTCGAGATCCCCATCTTGCTCATCACCTTGAGCACGCCCTTGCCGAGCGCCTTGATCAGGTTGGCAACGGCCGCCTCGGGGTCGATCTGGCCGAGCGAACCGTCTCGGGCCAGGCCCTCGACGGTCTCCATCGCCAGGTACGGGTTCACCGCGGCAGCGCCGTAGCCGATCAGCAGCGCGACGTGGTGCACCTCGCGCACGTCACCGGCCTCGACCAGCAGGCTCACCCGGGTGCGGGTGTTGCGCCGGACCAGGTGCTGGTGCACCCCACTGAGCAGCAGCAGCGACGGGATCGGTGCGAGGTCCCCGTCGGAGTCCCGGTCGGACAGGACGACGAAGTTCACGCCCGCCTCGATGATGCGATCGACGTGCACGAAGACCTCCCGCAGGCGGGCCGCGAGCGCCTCGTGCCCGCCGTCCACCCGGTACAGGCCGCGCACCGTCTCACACCGGAACGTCCCACCGGCGAGGTCAGGGTCCGGTCGCATCCGGATGATCTTGGCGAGCTGGTCGTTGTCCAGCACGGGGAACGGGATGACCAGCTTGCGGGCGTGCTCCGGGTCGTCCGCGAGAAGGTTGGGCTCCGGCCCGATGGCGCCGCCGATCGAGGTCACCAGCTCCTCGCGGATTGCGTCCAGCGGCGGGTTGGTGACCTGGGCGAACATCTGGGTGAAGTAGTCGAAGAGCAGCCGCGGGCGGGTGGAGAGCACCGCGACCGGCGTGTCGGTGCCCATCGCGCCGAGCGGTTCCGCGCCGTTCAGCGCCATCGGCGTGAGGAGCATCTTGAGCTCCTCCTCCGTGTACCCGAAGGCCCGCTGCCGACGCCGTACGGATGCCGGGGTGTGCTGGACGTGCTCGCGTTCGGGCAGCTGGTCGAGCCGCACCGTGTGCTCGGCGACCCAGCCGGCGTACGGCCGCTGGGCGGCCAGCTGCGCCTTGACCTCGTGGTCGTCGATGATGCGTCCCGACCCGGTGTCCACCAGGAACATCCGCCCGGGCTCGAGCCGGCCCTTGCGCACGACGCGGGCCGGGTCGATGTCCAGCACGCCGGTCTCGCTCGCCAGCACCACCAGGCCGTCGTCGGTGATCCAGTACCGCCCGGGACGGAGGCCGTTGCGGTCGAGCACCGCGCCGATCAGCGTGCCGTCGGTGAACGCCAGGGAAGCCGGGCCGTCCCAGGGCTCGATCAGCGTGGAGTGGTAGGCGTAGAAGGCCCGCAGGTCGGGGTCGAGCGCCGTGTGGTTCTCCCACGCCTCCGGGATCATCATCAGCACGGCGTGCGGCAGGCTCCGGCCGCCCAGGTGCAGCAGCTCGAGGACCTCGTCGAAGCTGCCGGAGTCGCTGCTGCCCGGTGTGCACACGGGCATCAGCGGAGCCAGCTCGCCCAGCACGTCGCTGCTCAGCGTGCTCTGCCGGGCCGCCATCCAGTTCCGGTTGCCGCGCACCGTGTTGATCTCACCGTTGTGCGCGATCAACCGGAACGGCTGCGCCAGCGACCATGACGGGAACGTGTTGGTCGAGAAGCGCGAGTGCACCACGGCCAGCTCGGTCGCATAGCGAGGATCGGACAGGTCCGGGAAGAACTCCTTGAGCTGCTTGGTGGTCAGCATCCCCTTGTACGTCAGGGTCCGGCACGACAGCGACGCCAGGTACACGCCCACTTCGTGCTCCACGCGCTTGCGCACCCGGAACGCCCGCCGCTCGAGGTCGATCCCGGCCAGGGTCGCTGTCGGGTCGGCCACCACGAGGTGCCGGAACGCCGGCATGCTCGAGCGAGCGGTCAGGCCGATGATCTCGGGCTTCACCGGGACGTCGCGCCAGGCCAGCAGCTCCAGCCCCTCGTCCCGGACGATCTTCTCCACCCCGACGACGGCGTCGTGCAGGGCGTCCGCATCGGTGGGCAGGAAGGCCAGCCCGATCGCGTAGTGACCCGGTGCCGGAAGGTCCGCGCCCACGACGTCACGGATGAACGCATCGGGCACCTGGGTGAGGATCCCGGCGCCGTCACCGCTGTCGGCCTCGGCGCCCACCGCGCCGCGGTGGTTGAGATTCGCCAGGGCCGTCAGTGCCGCGTCGACGATGTCCCGGCCCGGGGTGCCCCGAAGCGTCGCGACGAAGGCCACGCCGCAGGCGTCATGCTCGGCCGCAGGGTCATACAGGCCCTCGGCGGGCCTGCTGAGCTGCGGGTGGGACACGGGCACCGTCCTCACTGCGCCGGGAGTACCCGGAGTGATCTGGGGATGCGGGACGCCCTCGGCCCGGGGGGTGACGATACCGGCCGTGAGGGCCCTGGCCCAACACCCGACACACTCACCTCACGCCGGGGTGTCGTCATCGTGCTCGGCGTCGTGCTCGGCGTCGTCCTCGGCGGGCGGGAGATCGGTGGCCGGGGTGAGCTCTGGGCTGAGTTCACGGCCTGGATGACGTCGCCCTACCAGCACGAAGGCTACCAGCGCCGCCACACCGACCAGGATGGACGTCCAGACGTTGAGCCGCAGGCCGGCGATCCTCTCGGCGGGGTCGATGCGCAGCATCTCGATCCAGAGCCGACCGGTCGTGTAGGCGACGACGTAGGCCCAGAACACCCGCCCGTGGCCCCACCGGTAGCGCCGGTCCAGCCAGATCAGCAGGGCCGCGGCTGCCAGGTTCCAGAGCATCTCGTACAGGAACGTCGGGTGGAAGAGCGTGTCCGGCGACATCCCGTCCGGGAACGTCGTGCCGGCCGGATCGATCCGCAGCCCCCACGGGAGGTCGGTGGGCGAGCCGAAGAGCTCCTGGTTGAACCAGTTCCCGAGCCGGCCGATGGCTTGGGCGACCAGCAGGGCCGGCGCGGCCGAGTCCGCGAAGCTGGCGAACCGCACGTGCGCACGCCGGGTGCCGATCCACGCCCCGACCGCGCCGAGGGCGATGGCACCCCAGATGCCCAGGCCGCCCTGCCAGATCGCGAACGCCTTCATCGGGTCGCCACCCGGCCCGAAGTACGGGGCCGGGGAGGACAGCACGTGGTACAGGCGTCCGCCCACGATGCCGAAGGGCACCGCCCAGAAGGCGATCTCCAGCACCGCGTCGGCGTCACCACCGCGGGCCACCCACCGGCGTGTGGTGATCCAGAGCGACACGACGATCCCGGCCATGATCGCCAACGAGTAGGCCCGCACCGGGAACGGGCCCAGGTACCACACCGACTCGGGCGGGCTGGGGATGGCCGCGGGCAGCAGGGTGATCACCGGACGTCTCCTCGCACTCCGACGGCCAGGCCGCCGACGACATCAGCCAGGTCCCGAAGGCCGGCTGCGGTGGACGTCGCATCCTGCAGCGCCCGCACGAACGCGCTGCCGACGATCACGCCGTCGGCGTACCGGGCGACCTCGACGGCCTGCGCAGCCGTGCTGACCCCCAGGCCGACGCAGACCCGCTGGGCGCCGGCGAGGCGCGCGTCGGCCACCAGCGCCTCGGCATGCGCACCAACGGTCGCCCTTGCGCCTGTCACACCCATGGTCGATGCCGCGTACACGAACCCGCGGGATGCCCGGGCCGTGAGGGCGAGCCGTTCGACGGTGGAGCTCGGGGCCACCAGGAACACCCGGTCCAGCCTGTTGGCGTCGGACGCGGCCATCCAGTCGGCGGCCTCGTCCGGGATCAGGTCAGGGGTGATCAGGCCCGCGCCGCCGGCTGCCGCCAGGTCCCGTGCGAAGGCGCCGACCCCGTAGCGCAGGACCGGGTTCCAGTAGGTCATCACCAGGATCGGGACGCCGGTCGAGGCGACCGCCTCGACGGTGCGCAAGGTGTCCGCCACCCGCACCCCACCGGCCAGCGCCTGCTCGACGGCACGTTGGATGACGGGGCCGTCCATCACGGGGTCCGAGTACGGCACCCCCAGCTCCACGATGTCGACGCCTGCGTCGATCATCGTCCGGACAGCGGCGACCGATGTCGCAACGTCCGGGAAGCCGACGGGCAGGTAGCCCACCAGGGCGCTGCGGCCCTCGGTTCGCACCTGGTCGAGCGTGTCGGCCGTTCGACTCGCCGTTGTCGCGGTCACCGCGCGTCCTCGTCGCGCAGGGAAAACCACGTCGCAGCGGTCTCGACATCCTTGTCGCCGCGGCCGGAGAGGTTCAGCAGGATGGTCTCGGCCCGATCGGCCGCCGCAGCCTCCTGTCCCAGCTGCATGGCGCCGGCGAGGGCGTGAGCCGACTCGATCGCCGGGATGATCCCCTCCGTCCGGCTGAGCAGCAGGAACGCGTCCATTGCCTGGGCATCGGTGATCGGCCGGTACTCCGCACGACCGATCGACGCGAGCCAGGCGTGCTCCGGGCCCACCCCGGGGTAGTCCAGCCCGGCCGAGATCGAGTGGCTCTCGATGGTCTGCCCGTCGTCGTCCTGCAGCAGGAACGACCGGGCTCCGTGCAGGACGCCAGGCGCGCCGCCGCTGATCGTCGCCGCGTGCCGCCCGGTCTCCACACCGTCGCCGCCGGCCTCGAGGCCGACCAGCCGCACGGGGTCGTCGAGGAAGGCGTGGAAGATCCCGATCGCGTTGGAGCCGCCCCCGACGCAGGCCGCCACGATGTCCGGCAGCCGGCCGGTCAGCTCGAGCACCTGCTGCCGAGCCTCCACGCCGATGATCCGCTGGAAGTCCCGCACCATGGCCGGGAAGGGGTGCGGTCCGGCGACGGTGCCGAAGATGTAGTTGGTGGTCTCCACATTGGTGACCCAGTCCCGCAGCGCCTCGTTGATGGCGTCCTTCAGCGTGCGCGACCCCGCCCGCACCGTCACCACCTCGGCGCCGAGGAGACGCATCCGCGCCACGTTGAGCGACTGGCGGCGGGTGTCCTCCTCGCCCATGTAGATCACGCACTCGAGGTCGAAGAGCGCCGCAGCCGTTGCCGTGGCCACCCCGTGCTGACCGGCGCCCGTCTCGGCGATGACTCGCTTCTTGCCGATCCGCTTGGTCAGGAGCGCCTGGCCGAGCACGTTGTTGATCTTGTGCGACCCGGTGTGGTTGAGGTCCTCGCGCTTGAGGATCACCCGGGCACCCCCGCAGTGCCGGGCGAACCGCGGCACCTCGGTGATGATGCTCGGACGGCCCGTGTAGGTGCGGTGCAACCGGGTCAGCTCGGCGGCGAAATCGGGGTCGTGCTTGGCCTTGCCGTACTCGGCCGCCAGCTCGTCGAGGGCGGCGACCAGTGCCTCCGGCATGAACCGCCCGCCGAAGTCACCGAAGTACGGCCCCGACCCGGCGGCCTCCTCCAGGGGGTGCGCCCCCCCGACATCGGCCGATCCGGCCGCGTCGCCAGGGCCTGGAGCGGGCTGCACCGAAGCCCCACTGCCCGGATCGGTCACTGTCGCACCGCCCGCAGCGAGGGATGGGCCCCGGCCGCAACGAGGTCGGCGACGGCCTGGCGGGGGTTCCCCCCCGTGACAAGGCTCTCGCCGACCAGGACGACGTCGGCACCGGACCGCGCGTAGTCCATCACGTCGTGCGGTCCGCGAACACCCGACTCGGCGATCCGGACGACGCCGGACGGGATCAGCGGTGCCAGCCGCGCGAAAGTGGTTCGGTCGACGTCAAGGGTCCGCAGGTTGCGTGCATTGACCCCGATGCACCTGGCCCCGGCGTCCAGGGCCCGGGCCACCTCCTCGGCGTCGTGCACCTCGACCAGGGCCGTCATGCCTAGGGAGTGCACGCGCTCGACCAGTGACGTGAGCACCGTCTGCTCGAGGGCGGCGACGATCAGCAGGAGCAGGTCGGCCCCGTGCGCGCGGGCCTCCCAGACCTGGTAGGGCGTGACAACGAAGTCCTTGCGCAGCACCGGCACCTCGACCGCGCCGCGCACCGCGTCGAGGTCAGCCAGGCTGCCGTTGAACCGCCGGCGCTCGGTGAGCACCGAGATCGCGACCGCCCCACCGACCTCGTACTCCGCCGCGAGCCCGGCCGGGTCCTCGATCGGAGCAAGGGACCCCTTGCTGGGGCTGGAGCGCTTCACCTCTGCGATCACGCCGACCGCGGACTCGTCGTGCAGGCGACTCATGCACTCCATGGCGCCGGGCAGCCTGGCGGCGCGCTCCTTCAGCGCAGCCAGGGGAACTGCGGCCTGACGCTCGGCCAGGTCCTGCCGCACACCAGCGACGATGTCCTCCAGGACCGACACCCGCGCCACCTCCCCTGTCCGACCCGCCCCCCAGCGGGCCTGACCCCATGGTAGGGCGCGCCAAAGGGCCCTCCCGCCACGCCCATCTGGTGGGACCGCTCAGGGGGCCAGCCACGGCGCGAGGGCCGGGATGTTCCGGGCCACCGTGAACGCGACAAACAGGGCGAGCGTGCCGGCCGGCACCCACCAGGGGGCGAGCCACGAGCGCGGTCGGCCGGTCGCGGCGCGACGCAGCCAGGCGACCCACGAGGCGAGGACAACGGGGATCACCAGGACGGCGAGGACGTTCATCTGCAGGGCGCCGACGAGGTCCCCGTGGAGCAGCGCGTGGGCGGCGCGCAGCGTGCCGCACCCGGGGCAGAAGAGGCCGGTGACCAGGAGCGACGGGCAGGTCGGGTAGTGCCCGGGCTGGTTGGGGTCGACAGTGGCCACGACGACGGCGGCCGCGGCGGTCACCACGGCCATCCCGAGCGGCCCGAGGAGCGCCCGCCCGCGGGCGCTCCTCAGCGGGCGGGACGGCTCCATCGGAAGCTCCATGCGGCGCCGGCCGGGCCGAGGGACCGGTCAGCTGTTCCAGTCGTAGGTCGCCGTCGACGCGAAGACGCCGGCCACCATCAAGCCGATGTACACCACGAGGCCGACCGCACCGAGGATGGTCCCGACCAGGGCCCACGTCTTGGCCTTCTTGGAGGCGTCGTAGGCCCCGGCGGCGTCGCCCATGCCCCACTTGGAGTTCACCTGGGTGGAGAAGACGATCGCAACGATGCCGGGGATGGTGCACAGCAGGATCGTGATGATCGACCACACCAGGTAGTTCGGCGGCGGGGCGCCCTGAGGCGTGCCGTAGCCGTAGCCGGGGGACGGTGCGGCAGGGTAGCCGGGCTGCTGGCCGTAGACCGGGGGCTGCTGGCCGTAGACCGGGGGCTGCTGCCCGTAGGGGTTCTCGCCCGAGGGCTGGTACGGGTCCTGCGGACCGTTGGGCGTGCTCATCTCTGCTCCTTCGACGACGGAACGATGTCCGAACCGGACTCGGTACTTCCACGGGTGGGACCAGACGGCTCCGGCTGACCCAGACCCAACATCTTGAGCAGCCGGCCCACCACAAGGCCGACCACGATCACGGCAAGGCCCACCCAAAAGAGCCACGGCTCGGCCGCAACGACGGCGACCGCCGACACCACGGCACCGAGCATGACCACGGACACCGTGACCCAGGCCGCGGTGGTGTGGCCGTGGTTCGTCGGCGGCGCGACCTTCGGCAGGTGGGCCTTCTCCGAACTCTCGAGGGGCTTGCCGACCATACGCGTGCACCCTTCTTCAGGTATGGCGAAGACTAGCGAACACACCTCCGGCAGGAGTGGGCGACGCGACGCGACGCGCCAGGCGGGGTCCTGGCCGCGGCTGAGCGCGTCCCAGGCGGGGTCATCCGCATCGGACGGTCCGAGGACACCGGTCACCGGCTCGTGGCGGGCACTGGGAGCGGCCCATGCCCGCGAGGTGAGCACCGCGAGACAGCCCACCACCGCGGTCACGAGGGCCAGCGCCAGCGCGACCCACGGTGCCGGGCTGACCGTGGCGGCACCGTCCAGGAGCCCCACCCCGACCAACTCCCGGGCCGCAGCCACGGCGGGCACCGCCGGGTCGGCGAGCACGGACAGCACCGCCGCGACGGCCACGCCTGCGCCGCCGACGACGACGACTCCGGCCAGCACGGCTCCCCAGCGCCGGGCCATCGCCAGGGCCAGTGCGGACGCGACGATGAGCAGTCCGGCAGCACTGACAGCCGGTGCAGCCTGGACGCCGGTCAACGTGACCTCCGCGCGCTCCGACAGCGGCGTCCAGGTCGCCGCCCGCACCCACACCGCAGGGGTGGTGCCCAGCAACGCCGCCCCCAGCCCGGCAGCGACCACGACCACCTGGCGGCGGCCGAGCGAGCCCACCCGCCGGCTCCGCCCCGGTCCGGCCGGATCGGTCATCGGCCCGCGGGCCGCAGCCGGGAGGCGATCTGCACCGCGCGGACGGCCGCCGCGGCCTTGTTCCGGGACTCCTCGTACTCCAGCGCCTCCACCGAGTCGGCCACGATCCCGCTGCCGGCCTGCACGCTGGTCCGGCCGCCGCGGATCAACGCCGTGCGGATCGCGATCGCCATGTCCATGTTGCCGGCGAAGTCGAAGTAGCCGACCGTCCCGCCGTAGATCCCCCGGCGGGCCGGTTCCAGCTCGTCGATCAGGGCGATCGCGCGCGGCTTCGGCGCACCGGACAGGGTACCGGCGGGGAAGGTCGCGATCAGGGTCTGCACGGCGGTCGCGCCCGGGCGCAGCCGCCCCACCACCGTCGAGCAGATGTGCATGATGTGGCTGAACCGGCGCACCGACATGAAGTCGACGACCTCGACGCTGGTCGGCACGCACACCTTCACCAGATCGTTGCGGGACAGGTCGACCAGCATGATGTGCTCGGCCCGCTCCTTCGGGTCCGCCAGCAGCTCGGCGACCAGCGCCGCGTCGGCCTCCGGGGTACCGCCGCGGGGGCGCGAGCCCGCGATCGGGAACGTCGTGACATGCCCGTCGGTGACCTTCACCAGCGTCTCGGGGCTCGACCCCACCACGGCGAACTCGGCCCCGACGGCGTCCTGCAGCACCATGCAGTACATGTACGGGCTGGGGTTGATGGTGCGCAGCACGCGGTAGACGTCCAGCGGGTCGGCCGGGCAGTCCAGGTCAAGGCGTTGGGAGACGACGACCTGGAACACCTCCCCCTCCCGGATCGCCTCCTTGCCGAGCCGGACCGCGGCCTCGAACTCCGCACGACTGCTGCGGAACTCCAGCTCCGGCTCCGGCGCTTCGACGAGCACGCCGGGCGCCGTCGTCGTCGGACGTCCCAATGCCGCCTGCAGCGCGTCCAGGCGCGCGACGGCGTCGGCGTGCGCCTCATCAACGCGCTCGTCGGTCGCGTCGAAGTTGATCGCGTTCGCGACCAGCCAGACGGTCCCGTCGACGTGGTCGACGACGGCCAGGTCCGTCGCCAGGCACAGGGCCACCTCCGGGATGCCCAGCTCCTCCGGCGCCAGCCTCGGCAGCGTCGGCTCCCAGTGGTGCACCACGTCCCAGCCGAGCGCGCCAACCAGGCCGCCGGACAGTGGCGGCAGCCCGGGCACGGCGGGGGTCCGCAAGGCCTCCAGCGTCGCCGCCAGCACCTGCAGGACATCGCCATCGAGCGGGACACCCACGGGCACGTCGCCCAGCCAGACGGCGCGTCCGTCCACCGCCGTGAGGGTGGCGCGAGACGCAGCACCGACGAACGAGTACCGGGCCCAGGTCCCGTCCACCTCGGCCGACTCCAGGATGAAGGTGCCCGGACGTCCCTTGGCCAGGCAGCGGTACAGGCCGACCGGCGTGACGTCGTCGGCGAGCAGGCGTCGCACCACCGGGATCACGCGGCGGTCGTTCGCCAGCTTGCGGAAGGTGGCGAGGCTCGGCCAGGTGGTCCCCCAGGGCAGGTCGACCGGGAGGTCGGGGGCGGTCACCGCGGTCACGAGACCGGTCCCGGCGGTCCTCCGACGACGGCGCCCAGCGAGCCACCCGCCTCGAAGCACGTGCGGGTACCCGTGTGGCAGGCCGCACCCACCTGGTCCACCTGCACCAGGATCGCGTCGCCGTCGCAGTCCAGGTGCACGGACCGCACGTGCTGGACGTTGCCGGAGCTGTCGCCCTTGCGCCAGTACTCGCCGCGTGAACGGCTCCAGAAGGTCACCCGGCCGGTCGTGAGCGTCCGGTGCAGCGCCTCATCGTCCATCCAGCCGACCATCAGCACCTCACGGGTGTCGTGGTCCTGGACGACGGCGCAGACCAGGCCGGCGTCGTCCCGCTTCAGGCGGGATGCGACAGCGGGATCGAGCGACGAGGAGGCTGCAGGCACGGGCCGATCCTGCCACGGGACGCCACGGCGATGCCCCTGGATTCCACGGAACCGACCTGCGCGGACGCTCACCGGGTCTGGGCGAGCCATGCGGCGTGCATCGCTGTGTAGGGGCCGTCCTCGGCCAGCAGCCGCTCGTGCGGGCCCACTTGCACGACCCGCCCCTCCACCACGACCACCACCAGCTCGGCGGCCTCCGCGGTCGACAGCCGGTGCGCGATGGTGACGGTGGTCCGGCCCGCGGTGAGCTGGTCGAGGGCCCGGGCGATCCGCACCTCGGTCGCCGGGTCGACGGCGCTCGTCGCCTCGTCCAGCACCAGCACGTCCCCGCCCGCCACGTGAGCCCGCGCGAGCGCGACCAGCTGACGCTCACCAGCGGACAGCCGCTCGCCACGCTGCCCGACGTCGGTCGTCACGCCCTCCGGCAGGTCGGCGAGCCAGTCGGCCAGGCCGAGCTCGGTGAACGCCTCGGTGGCCACCTCCTCCGGTCCGTGCTGCCGAGCCGGCCCACGCAGGCCGTACGCCACGTTCTCCGCGATCGTGCCGTCGAACAGGAACCCCTCCTGGGGCACCAGGACCACGCGGGTGCGCAGGTGGGCCAGGCTCAGGTTACGCAGATCGGTGCCGTCCAGGAGCACCTGGCCGGCCAGGGGGTCCACCAGGCGGGCGATCACCCGCACCATCGTCGTCTTGCCGGATCCGGTCGCCCCCACCACGGCAACCTTGGCGCGGGCCGGCACCACGATCGACACGTCGTCCAGCACCACCGGTCCGTCCGGGTAGGCGAACCGAACCCCGCGCAGCTCGACCTGGCCGGCACCGCGGGGGGTCGTGGTCCCGCCGCCAGGGGGATCGGTGATCTCGGCGCGGGTGTCGATGACGCCCAGCACGCGGCGCCAGCCCGCGAGTGCGTTCTGCAGCTCGTTCAGGATCTCGGTGGCCATCTGAACCGGACCCGTGAACAGCTGGACCAGGAAGAGGAAGGCCAGCAGCCGTCCGGCGGTGATCCGGTCGTCGACACCGAGGAGCGTGCCCACCACCACGACGGCGGCCAGCACCAGGTTGGCCACCAGGACGCCCGAGGAGAACACCGCTGCCACCCGCGTCTGCGCGCCCACCTGGGCGTCCCGGGTGTCCCGGACGGCGGCATCGATCCGCCGCTGGGTGCGCTCGCCAACGCCGTACGCCCGGATGGTCTCGGCGCCGACGACCGCCTCGGAGATCGCGCCGAGCATGGCGCCCGTGCGGACCCGGACCGCCCCGTACGCCGTGCTGACCCGGCGCTGCGCTGGACGCAGGATGAGCATCAGCGGCAGGAAGGCCGCCCAGACCACCAGCGCGAGCGGCCACGAGTACACCAGCATCAGCACCGTCGCGACGCCGATCTGCAGCACCGAGACGAGCAGCATGATGCCGCCCCACTGCACGAACAGGGAGATCGTGTCGACGTCGCCGGTCACCCGGGACACCAGGCTCCCGCGGCGTTCCGTGCCCTGGGTGAGGACCGACAGGTCGTGCACCCGGCGGAACGCCGCGACCCGGAGCTGGGCAAGGCCCGCCTCGCTGCGCTGGACCAGCCGCATGTTGACCAGGGAGGAGCAGAACCCGGCGGCGACCAGGGCTGCCGCGGCCAGCGCGACCAGGATCGCCACACGACCCAGCTGCGGACCCGCCGCGGCGAGGATGCCGGTGTCGATCGTCTGCTGGACCGCCATCGGCACGACCACCCGGCCGCCGGCGGCAGCGAGGGCCAAAGCAAGGGTCACCCAGAGCCCCTCGGCCATCTGCGGCGACACCTGGAGCCCCCGGCGCAACGTCGCCAGCGTGCCCAGCGTGCTGGTGGTCTCCAGGCGGACCGGCCCCTGCGGCTCGTCGTCCTGGCTGCTCACTCGGGCACCCCCTCCCCCTCGTCGTCGACGTCCTCGGCGTCGACGTCCTCGGCGCGCCGCGCGGACTCCCGCAGGTAGGCGGTGGCGAGCTCGGCGTATCCGGGGTCGCGGGCGATCAGGTCCGCATGCGGCCCCTGGTCGACGATGCGGCCGGCAGCGAGGTGCACGACCTCGTCAGCCAGCAGCACCGAGGACATCCGGTAGGCGACCAGCAGCACGGTCGGCCCCGTCCCGGGACCCCACCCGGCCCGCATCCCGCCGAGGATCTGCTGCTCCACCCGGGGATCGACGGCCGACATCGCGTCGTCGAGCAGGAGCAGCCGGGGCGCCCGGATCAGGGCCCTGGCGATCGCGAGCCGTTGGCGCTGGCCGCCCGAGAGGTTCGCGCCGCGTTCACCCAGGGGCGCGTCCAGAGCACCTGGCAGGGCCCGGACCACGTGGTCGACGCGTGCCACCCGTAGGGCCGCCCACACGGCGTCGTCGGCCGGCGCGGTCGGGTCGTCGGGATCCTTGAGCGTGACGTTGGCCCGGACGGTGTCCTCGAACAGGAACGTCTGCTGCGCGACGTGGGCCACCTGCGTCGCGACGTCCGCGGCCCGCAACCGACGGATGTCGACGCCGTCGAGCTGGACCGAGCCCTCGCTGGGGTCACGCAGCCGGGCCAGCAGTCCCGCGAGGGTGCTCTTGCCGGCGCCGGTCGGGCCGACCAGGGCGACGGTCCGACCGGGCAGCAGCTCCAGGTCGATCCCGGTGAGCAGCTCCTGCTGGTCGTCGCCCGATGGCACCCGCACCGTCGCATCACTCAGCCGCACGTGCATGCCGTGCGGGCCGGCTGGCAGCGGGGTGTCCCCCGCTGCCGCACTGCCGCGAGCGTCCAGCACCCGCGCGATCCGGTCATAGCCGACCAGGGCGCGCGGCAGCTCTCCCAGCACCCAGCCGAACGCGCGCACCGGGACGGACATGATCGTCAGCAGGAACCCGGCGAACACGATGTCGCCGGTCTGCACGGCACCAACCGCCGCTCGGTGCGCCCCGACGAGCAGCACGGCCAGCGTGCCGAGGCTCGGCAGCAGCTCGATGACCGGGTCGAAGACCGCCCGCAGGCGGCCGACCCGCACGTTGGCCGCACGAAGCTCGTCGGCCCGCGCGGCGAACCTGGCCTCCTCGCGGTCCTCGGTCCCTAGGGACTTGACAAGGAGCGACGCCTCGAAGCTCTCGTGGGCGACATCGGCCACCCGAGCCCGGAGCTGCTGCGCGTGCGTCGCGGCCGGGCTCATGTACCGCTGGAAGACGACGTTGGCCAGGGTGGCGAGCGGGAGCACGGTCAGCGCCGTCAGGGCCAGCCACATGTCGATCGAGAAGAGCGCGACGGCGGCCACCAGGATCATCACCACGACGCCGAGTGCGAACGGCAGGGGGTTGAACACCCCGGTCGCGGCCTCGACGTCGGAGCTGGCGTTGGCCAGCAGCTGGCCGGTCGGGTGGGCCCGGTGCCAGGACATCGGCAGGCGCAGGTACTGGCGCGTCACGCCGCGCCGATGGCCCGCCTGGATGTCCGCATACCCCACCCCGGCGAAGATCCGCCGCCCGGCCACGCCGACGGCGAGCACCACCGCGACCGCCACCAGGACCAGCCCGGCCGTGCCCAGGTCCCCGCGCGCTCCCTTGTCCCCGGCGAGCGCTGGGATCACGACGCGATCGGTGACCATGCCGAGCACCTGGCTGACCCCGACGGTGGCGGCACCGAACACCGCGGAGAGCCCGACGGCGAGCAGATAGGTACCGGGGTTCGCCGCCATCCCCCGCCACATCAGCTGGGCCGACCTGCGCGCCACACCACCCGTGAGGGCGGCGGGCGCCTGGTCAGCGCGGCCTTGGCGGCCGGTGCCGTGGCGCACGCGCACGCAGATGTCCTTCCATCGCGGGGATCTTCCAGCATCTCATGGGTGGCCCGGGGGACGCCTTCAGAAACGGCCGCCTGGCCGGCGGTCAGCGAACCTCGAAGCCGGCTGCCCTGAGGTGGTCCTTGACCTGACCGATGGTGAGCACGCCGAAGTGGAACACGCTCGCCGCGAGCACAGCATCCGCGCCCACCCGCACCGCTTCGACGAAGTGCTCGGGGGCGCCGGCACCACCGCTGGCGATCAGCGGGACGGTGACCTCGCGGCGCACGGCGGTCAGCATCTCCAGGTCGAACCCGTCGGTGGTCCCGTCCGCATCCATCGAGTTGAGCAGCACCTCACCGGCGCCCAGCTCGACGGCCTGGCGGGCCCACTGGACCGCGTCGATCCCCGTGCCGCGGCGTCCGCCGTGGGTGGTCACCTCGTAACCGGACGGGGTGGCCCGCCCGCCGGTCGCCCGTCGTGCGTCGACCGAGAGGACAAGGACCTGGCTGCCGAACCGCTGCGCGATCTCGGCGATCAGCTGCGGCCGCGCGATGGCCGCGGTGTTCACCCCGACCTTGTCGGCACCCGCTCGCAGGAGCGTGTCGACGTCGGCCGTCGACCGCACGCCGCCGCCGACGGTGAGTGGCACGAAGACCTCCTGCGCGGTCCGGTGCACGACGTCGTAGGTGGTCTCCCGGTCGCCGGCCGAGGCCGAGACGTCAAGGAAGGTGATCTCGTCAGCACCCTCCGCGTCGTACCGGCGCGCCAGCTCGACCGGGTCACCCGCGTCCCGGAGCCCCTCGAAGTGCACGCCCTTGACCACCCGGCCGGCGTCGACGTCCAGGCACGGGATCACCCGGATCGCGGTCACGACCCCTCCACCTCGGGGCCGCCGACCGCCGAGAGGATGTCCACGACGAAGACGAGCGTCTCGGCCGCGAACTCGTCCTCCGAGCCGCCGTAGGCCATCTGCGGTGGCACCACGAGGAGTACCTGGCTGCCCACCGGTTGCTCGACCAGCCCGGAGTCCCATCCGGCGATCACCGACCCGACACCGATCGGGAAGGAGTCCGGCAGCTCTCCCGGCGCCCAGCTGGAGTCGGTGACCCTGCCGTCGGACCAGGCCACACCGACGAACTGCACAGTGATCACCTGCCCGACCGCCACCTGGGGACCGTCGCCGCGCTGCAGCGGCTGCACGACCAGCTCGGTGGGCGGCGCGGCGTCCGGGATGGTGATCGTCGGGGTTCCGTCCGCTGCCAGGCGCACCGTCGGGAGCCCCTCGCGTGGCGCGACCGCCTCGCCGTCCGCCCGGGTCGGCAGGATGTCGAGGACCGCAACTGTCGCGGAGCCCTGGCCGGCGGCAGGCGGCGCGACGCTCAGGATCCGCGACCCGACCTTCTGCCCGCTAAGTGCGTGGTAGATGTCGACGCCGAGCACCTCGGCGCTGAGCAGGTACGGCCGGGGTTCGCTGGAGTACGTGTCGTTGATCACCGCGCCGTCGGCGCCGGACTCGGCATAGAAGTTGACCAGGATCGGTTCACCGTCGACCACTGCCGGCCCCGAACCCTCCATCAGGACCTCGACGGTGGCCTCGGAGACCTCGAGCGGTCTCTGGTACGCCAGCTGTGGCGCGGCACCCGGCTCACCGGTCACCACGACCCCCGCCGATGCCTCAGGCTCGGCCGCGCAGCCGCTGCTCACCGCGAGCCCCACGACGACGCACAGCACGGTGGCCAGCCGACGGCGCCTCACATCGACTCCATCAGCCGGTCGACCCGCTCGTCGACACTGCGGAAGGGGTCCTTGCACAGCACGGTGCGCTGCGCCTGGTCGTTGAGCTTCAGGTGCACCCAGTCGACTGTGTAGTCGCGCCGTGCCTCCTGTGCCCGGCGCACGAAGTCCCCGCGCAACTTGGCGCGGGTGCTCTGCGGCGGGGTCGCCGTCGCCTCGAACACCTCGAGGTCGCTGACGACGCGCTCCACCATGCCGCGAGCGGCCAGCAGGTTGTACAGACCCTCGGTGCGCGAGATGTCGTGGTAGGCGAGGTCGAGCCGGGCGACCCGCGGATCGTCGAGGGTCAGGTCGTGCTTGGCCCGGTACCGCTCGATCAGCCGGTGCTTGATCACCCAGTCCAGCTCCCGGTCCACCAGCGAGAGGTCGGCGGTACGGACCGCCCGGAGTCCTCGCTCCCAGAGCTCAAGGACCTGCTTGATCACCGGCGTGAGCTCGACGTGCTCGGTCACGTAGGTCTGGACCCAGGCCAGGTACTCGTCCTGGATGTCCAGCGCCGAGGCGGTCCGTCCGTTGGCCATGCTGACCGGCGTCGTGCCCGTGAGGTCGTGGCTGATCTCCCTGATCGCCCGCATCGGGTTCTCCAGGGTGAGGTCCCGCATCGGGATGCCCGCCTCGATCAGGCGCAGGATCAGGTCGGTGGCACCGACCTTGAGCAGCGTTGTCGTCTCCGACATCGAGGAGTCACCGACGATGACGTGCAGCCGCCGGTAGTGCTCGGCGTCGGCGTGCGGCTCGTCACGGGTGTTGATGATCGGCCGTGACCGGGTCGTCGCGCTCGACACCGACTCCCAGATGTGGTCGGCGCGCTGGGACAGGCAGTAGATCGCGCCCCGCGAACCGGGTAGCACCTTGCCGGCCCCGGTGAGCACCTGACGGGTGATCAGGAACGGCACCAGGACGTCAGCGAGCCGCGCGAAGTCGCCCTGACGCCGGACCAGGTAGTTCTCGTGGCAGCCGTAGGAGTTGCCGGCCGAATCGGTGTTGTTCTTGAACAGGTGAATGGTGCCTGGGACACCCTCGTGCTCCAACCGCTGCTGGGCGTCGACGACAAGCCCTTCGAGCACCCGCTCCCCCGCGCGGTCATGCGCGACGAGCTGCGGCACCTCGTCGCACTCCGCCGTCGCGTACTCCGGGTGCGAGCCGACGTCGAGGTACAGCCGCGAGCCGTTACGCAGGAACACGTTGGACGAGCGGCCCCAGGCGACCACCTTGCGGAACAGGTAGCGGGCGACCTCGTCGGCCGACAGGCCGCGCCCGTTGTCCACCGCACATGTGACGCCGTACTCCGTCTCGATCCCGAAGATCCGTCGGTCCACCGCTCAGCCCTGCTCGGTCGGCGGATCGTCGCCCGCAGGGGCGGCTGTGTCCACCTCCGGGACGTCGTCGCGGCCGAGAAGGTCCGCCACCTGCGGTGCGGCGAGGCGCCGGAACGCCCTGCGCGGGCGGGTCCGGTCGAGCACCGCGACCTCGAGCTGGCCGGGCTGCAGCACCCGGTCCTCGCCGTCGGGCTGCGTGCCGAGCACCGCGACGGCCACCTGGACGACGTCGGCAAGACCCATGCCGGCCCGCCACTGCGTGCTCAGCCGCTCCGAGAGGTGCTCGGCCTGACCCCCCATCACGACATGCCCGTGCTCGTCTGCAACGGACCCGTCGTAGGAGAGCCGGTAGATCTGGTCGTTGTCCGGCGTCCTGCCGACCTCGGCGACGACCAGCTCGACCTCCAGCGGCTTGGACTCGGTGGTGAACACGGTCCCCAGGGTCTGGGCGTACGCGTTCGCCAGGGCGCGCGCGCTGACGTCGGCCCGGTCGTAGGAGTAGCCGCGCAGGTCGGCATAGCGGACGCCGGCCACCCGCAGGTTCTCGAACTCGTTGTACTTGCCGACCGCGGCGAAGGCGATCCGGTCGTAGATCTCGGACACCTTGTGCAGGGCACGGGACGGGTTCTCGGTCGCGAAGGCGATCCCGCCGTCGTAGGCGAGCACGACGACGGAGCGACCGCGCGCGATCCCCTTCCGGGCGTAGTCGGCCCGGTCCTTCATCAGCTGCTCGGGCGAGACGTAGAACGGCATGTTCATCGCGGCTCACCTCCCGTCGCATCGGTGGTCCGACGCTTGGCCTCGATCTCGGCGGACACCTGGGCAAGGGTGTCGGCGGACACCCGGGTGTAGCCCGCCTCGGTCACTGTCGCGACGATCGGCCAGATCTGCCGGGACGCGTCGGGGCCGCCGGTCGCGGAGTCGTCGTCGGAAGCGTCGACCAGGGCGTGCACCGCCACCCGCACCGCGTCGGCGGCGGTCATCCCGGACCACCACAGCTTCTTCAGCGACCCGCGCGCGAACACGGCCCCGGAGCCGACCGCGTGGTACTCGGTCTCCTCGTAGCGACCGCCCGTCACGTCGAAGGAGAAGATCCGGCCGGTGCGGCGCTCCAGGTCGTAGCCACCGAAGAGCGGGATGACCGGGAGTCCCTGCATGGCCAGGCCGAGGCTGCCGCGGATCATCGTTGCCAGCCGGTTCGCCTTGCCGTCAAGGGACAGCAGGGTGCCCTCGATCTTCTCGTAGTGCTCCAGCTCCAGCTGGAACAGCCGCACCAGCTCCAGCGCCAGCCCGGCGGTGCCTGCGATACCCACCGCGGAGTACTCGTCCGCCGGGAAGACCTTCTCGATGTGCCGGCTGGCGATCATCGAGCCGGCGGTGGCCCGGCGGTCGCCCGCCATCACGATCCCGCCGTCGAACGCGAGCGCGACGATCGTGGTCCCGTGGGTGGTCCCAGGCATCTCACCGCTCGGCAGGTTCCGCCCGACGGGCAGCAGCGATGGGTCGTGCTGGGCGAGGAAGTCCAGGAACGACGACGTCCCCGGCGTGGTGAAGGAGGCCGGCAGGCGGCCGTGGCTGTCCGGGGTCATCGAAGGTCACTGACCGCCCTTCTGCACGAATCCGCGCACGAAGGACTCCGCGTTGGACTCCAGGACCTCGTCGATCTCCTCGAGCAGGGCGTCGACCTCGGCGTCGCGGGCCTGCGGCGCGGCCGCGGGGACGGGCTCGGGGGCGTCCGCGGCATCCGCGTCGTCGTCGTGGTGCTGGCGCTGGTCCTGACCGGCCATGGTGGTTCCCCTGTCTGGCGGCGCTGCGAAGTCCCTGACTCCACGATCCTAGGCGGCACGCCCGACGCGCGGCGCTCCAGTCCGTCGCTCGAACGCACCTACCGGGCGGAAACGGGGACGCTCAGCGCCCAGCCAGGCGCTCCACCAGCGTCTCGGCGTCCGGGCAGGCGTCGAGCAGAGCGCCGACGTGGGCCTTGGTCCCCCGCAACGGGTCGCGCAACGGCACCCGGCGCAGCGAGGCGTACGCCGGGACGTCAAGGACGATCGAGTCCCAGCTCGCCGCCCGCACCTGGCCGGGGAACCGCCGGACCACCGTGCCGCGGAAGTACGCGCGGGTGTCCGTCGGCGGGTCCTGCACGGCACGCGCGATGTCGTCGTCGGTGACGAGCCGCTCAACGGCCCCGGAGGCGGCCAGCCGGTGGTACAGGCCCCGCTCGGGGCGGACGTCCGACCACTGGATGTCCATCGCGGCCAGCCGCGGATGGTCCCAACCCAGACGGTCCCGGGTACGCATGCCATCCAGCAGGCGCAGCTTGGCCAGCCACTCCACCTCGCGCACGCACGACGCCGGGTCCGTCGCCAGCCGCTGCAGGATCGAGTCCCAGCGGCTCAGCACCTCCTGGGTGGCGGTGTCGGTGCCACCCGACGCCGCCAGCGCGCGACCTGCGATGTCCAGATACGCCCGCTGCACCTCCAGGGCGGTCAGCCGGCGACCGTCGGCCAGCTCGAGGCGCCCGGTGAGGAAGAGGTCTCGGCTGACCTGCCGCACGGCCGCCACCGGGTCGGCCAGCCGGAGCCGCTCGACCTCGGCCAGGAACGGCTGGTCTGCGCCGCTCTCGATCAACCACAGGACCAGCGACGTGGTGCCGACCCGCAGGTAGGTCGCTGCCTCCAGCAGGGTGGCGTCGCCGAGGATCAGGTGCAGCCGCCGCCACAGCTTGCGGTCGGCATGCGGCTCGTCCCGGGTGTTGATGATCGGCCGGCGCAACGTGGTCTCCAGGCCCACCTCGGCCTCGATGTAGTCCGCGCGCTGGGACAGCTGGAAGCCGGGCACCTGACCGGTGGGCCCGATCCCCACCCGACCCGCGCCGGTGAACACCTGTCGGGTGACCAGGAACGGAGTGAGGTAGGTGACGAGGTCCTCGAACGGGACGGCGCGTTGCACGAGGTAGTTCTCATGGGTGCCGTAGGAAGCCCCCTTGCCGTAGACGTTGTTCTTGTACAGCACGACGTCCGGCATCGCGGCGTTGGCGGTGAGCGCCCGGACCGCGCGCAGCATGACGGCCTCGCCGGCCTTGTCCCACAGCACCAGGTCGCGGGGGTTGGTGACCTCCGGCGAGGAGTACTCGGGGTGGGCGTGGTCGACGTACAGCCGCGCACCGTTGGTCAGGATGGTGGTCGCTGCCCCTGGGTCCTCGTACTCCTCGAACTCGGGACGATCGAGCGGCGAGGGGTCCATCCCGACGTGCGCGCCGCCGTCCCCCCGGGGTGCGGTGGCCGAGGTGAGCGCGTCAAGGGCGGCGTCGGTGACCGGCCCCGCCGACGCGGGGCGGGTGGGGTTGTCGGTGAGCAGGGACGGGTGGGCGGACGCGCGGTCCAGCCGAAAGCCCCGGGCGTCCGCCAGCGGGTCCTCGTCCGCGTAGTCCCAGCGGGCGTGCCCTGCCTGGGCCGTGCTCAGCGCCGCGTAGGCAGCGACGACGTAGCTGGACAGGAGCATCGGGTTGGCGGTCGGCCGCCCCGGCTGCACGATGCCGTACTCGGTCTCGATCCCCATCACCCGGCGCACGGTCACCGCGCCAGCCTAATGACGCACCCGCCGGCACCTCGCCGCTCCGCCGCCGCAGATGGCAGACGCCGACCACGGCGGCTCACGAGATCGGCGGGCCGCACCGGGTCAGCAGCTCTCAGAGGTACTGGCCGGTCGGGGTGACGGTCTCGATCGTCCGACCGCTCTCCTTGCCGCCCTTGCCCTGCACGATCGTGCGGATGAAGACGATCCGCTCGCCCTTCCTGCCGGAGATCCGCGCCCAGTCGTCGGGGTTGGTCGTGTTGGGCAGGTCCTCGTTCTCCTTGAACTCGGCGACGCACGCGGACAGCAGGTGCTCCATCCGGATCCCCCGCTGGCCCGTGGCCAGGAGCTCCTTGATCGCAGCCTTCTTCCCCCGGTCGACGATGTTCTGGATCATCGCGCCGGACGAGAAGTCCTTGAAGTACAGGACCTCCTTGTCGCCCGAGGCGTAGGTCACCTCCAGGAACTCGTTCTCCTCCGTCTCCCCGTACATCCGCTCGACGGCGTTCTGGATCATCCCCTCGACGGTGCCCTGCCGGTCGCCGCCGTGCACCCCCAGGTCGTCGGCGTGCAGCGGCAGGTCAGCGGTCAGGTACTTGGCGAAGATCTCGCGAGCCCCTTCGGCGTCGGGCCGCTCGATCTTGATCTTCACGTCCAGCCGACCTGGCCGCAGGATCGCCGGGTCGATCATGTCCTCGCGGTTCGAGGCACCGATCACGATGACGTTGTCCAGCCGCTCCACGCCGTCGATCTCGCTGAGCAGCTGCGGGACGATCGTGGTCTCCACGTCGCTGGAGATCCCGGTGCCGCGGGTGCGGAACAAGGACTCCATCTCGTCGAAGAACACCACCACCGGGTGCCCCAGCGCGGCCTTCTCGCGGGCGCGGGCGAAGATCAGCCGGATGTGCCGCTCCGTCTCGCCGACGTACTTGTTCAGCAGCTCCGGGCCCTTGACGTTCAGGAAGTAGCTCTTGGCCGGGCTGCCGTCCGGACCGATGCCGCGCATCTCCGCAAGGGAGTGCGCGACGGCCTTGGCGATCAGGGTTTTCCCGCAGCCGGGGGGCCCGTACAGCAGCACGCCCTTCGGTGCCCGCAGCCCGTGCTCGCGGAACAGCTCGGGGTGGGCGAACGGCAGCTCGACCGCATCCCGGATCGCCTCGATCTGGGGGCCGAGCCCGCCGATGTCGGCGTACCCGATGTCCGGGACCTCCTCGAGGATCAGCTCCTCGACCTCCGAGCGCGGGACCCGCTCGAACACGAAACCGCTCCGGGTCTCGACGGTCAGGGCGTCGCCCACCCGCACCGGCTCGTCACGCAGGGGGCCGGCCAGACGTACGACGCGCTCCTCGTCGGCCCGGCCCACCACCAGGGCGCGGTCCGGACCGATCAGCTCCTTGACGGTGACGATCTCGCCGACGGACTCGTACCGGCCGGCCTCGACAACGGCCAGCGCCTCGTTCAGCTTGACCTCCTGGCCCGGCCGGAGCGCATCGAGGTCGACGTGCGGCGCAACCTGGACATGCATCTTGCGACCGGCGGAGATGATCTCCGCCGAGCCGTCCGGACGGGCGGTCAGGAACGTCGCGAAGGTGGCGGGTGGCCTGCCCAGATCCTCCAACCGGCGCTGCAGCTCGACGATCTGGTCCCTGGCTTGGCGGAGGGCGCCGGCCAGGCGCTCGTTCTTGGCGGCGAGCGCTGCGGCGTGCCGCGCCGACTCGGCGGCTGCCCTGCCCTGATCCAGCTCCGGGTGCTGGCCCATGATCGCCTCCGCTCAACGTCCTGACCCCACGACCCTATGCACCCGAGTCAAGCGGAAACAGCACCGCAGGACCGGCGCGCCCAGCCTGTGGGTCTCGGTCAGGCTTCCGGAGCCGCGTCGTCGGGCACCGCGCGGGCCGCGTCGTCGGCGGCCGACGCGCTCAGCTGCCGCCGAAGCCGGCGCACCTTCTTGTCCGACACCGAATGCTCGCCGAGGTCGTCCTCGTTCCAGTCGTCCGCGTCGGGGTACGCACCCTTGGCCGGCCGCCGACGCCGCAGCGGGGGCTCGACCCCCTCGGCCATCCGGCGGGTGCTCAGCAGGAACCCGGTGTGCCCGACCATCCGGTGCTCCGGGCGCACCGCCAGGCCCTCGAGGTGCCACCCGCGGACCAGGGACTCCCAGGCCTGCGGCTCGGTGAACCGGCCGTCGTCGCGCACGTCCTCGGCAAGGCGGGACAGCTGGGTGGTGCTGGCGACGTACGCCACCAGCACGCCGCCGGGCGCAAGGGCGTCGGCGACGGCGGCCAGGTTCTCCCACGGCGCGAGCATGTCGAGAACCACACGGTCGACGCTGCCGGGCTGCTCGGTCACCGGCAGCACGTCGCTGAGGTCCCCGACCGTGAGGGTCCAGGCGGGATGCGGTTCCTCGAAGAAGCTCTCGACGTTGGCTCGGGCGATCCCGGCGAAGTCGTCCCGCCGTTCGATCGAGTGCAGATGGCCGCCGTCGCCGACGGCGCGGAGCAGGGACATGGTGAGGGCGCCGGACCCGACTCCCGCCTCGACAACGCGCGCCCCGGGGTAGATGTCGCCCATCGCGATGATCTGGCCCGCGTCCTTGGGGTACACCACGGCGGCGCCCCTTGGCATGGAGAGCACGAAGTCCGCCAGCAACGGCCGCAGGGCGAGGTAGGCCACACCGCCGGTGCTGACCACGACGGAACCCTCCGGTCCACCGATCAGCTCATCGTGGCGGAAGTAGCCCTTGTGCGTGTGGAAGGTTGCACCCGGCGCCAGCGTGATGGTGTGCAACCGGCCGCGCGGGTCGGTGAGCTGCACCCGGTCCCCCGGCCGCAGCGGTCCGCGCCTCGCGGCCGCGCCGGTCGGCGAGCCGGTGAGCTCGTCAGGGATCTCGGGGGTGGTCACGGTGCCCGAGTCTAGGAGTGCCGGCGAGCACCCGGGCGACATCGAGGTACCGGAGCAGCCCGGTCACGGCGCCGTCGGACCCGCGCACGGCCAGCACCGGCGACATCCGCGCCGCGAGCTGGACGGCACGCACCGCGTCCCGGCCGGTCAGCCGCCCGTCGATGACGGCACCGGCGGGCAACGGGACGAGCACCGCCCCGACCGGCGTGGTCCCGCGCGCCTCGGCCGGCACCGCAGCCGTCGCGACCCGGTCGACGTACCCGACGACGTCGCCCCGGTCGCCCAGCACGACGACCTCTCCGTCGGCCGGCAGGTCGGCGAGGACCGCGCGGACCGGCGCCGCGACGGCGGGCCTGGCCACGCCACGGATCGAGAAGGCCTCGACCCTGCGCCACACACCGGCGCCGGCGATGAACGCGCCCGCGCTCGTCCAGAGCATCGCGCCGACGGCGGCCGCCCAGATCACAGAGAAGAGGCTGGGTGAGGCCCCACTCGCCATCGGCACCCCGATCGCGACGACGGGGAGCCCTACCGCCACCACGCGACCGCACCAGGCGGCAGCGATCGTCCCGGTCCAACGCCGTCCGGTGACCCGCCAGACCAGCGCCTCGAGGATCCAGCCGCCGTCCATCGGCAGCCCGGGCAGCAGGTTGAAGGCGGTGACCAACGCGTTCGACGAGGCGACCATCGCCAGCAGCAGGGCCGGCACACCGCCGCCGGGCACGTTCTGCCAGGCGAGCCACGCCACAGCCGCGACCGCCAGGTTCGTCAGTGGCCCGGCAACCGCGATCAGGGCGCTCGTCGCCGCTGTACCGGCCTGGGCCATCTCGGTGTGACCGCCGACCAGCGTGAGGACGATCTGCCGCACCTGAACGCCCCGGTGCCGGGCGACCCAAGCGTGGGCCAGCTCGTGCAGCAGGACCGATCCGAGCAGCAGCGCGGCGAACCCGAGGCCGACCAGGTAACCGCCGGCGACCCCGAGCGTCGGCAGGGCGTGACTCGCGACCGGCCCGACGACGAAGGCGAGCAGCACGGCGAGCAGCAGCCACCCGGAGTCCACCATGATCGGCGCGCTGCCGACCCGGCCGATCACCAGTCCCTTGCGCGTCGCCCGCCCGGCCGGAGTCCCTGTCGCCTGCACCGTGTCAGCGTACGGGCGTGTCGGGAGCCCGACGTACGCTCGCCCCGTGACCGAGACCGCCGTACCGGAGGTGCCGTCCCCCGAGGACGTCGTGGCCGCCGGTGACCCCACCGACGCCGCCCCGGTGCGCATCCCGGGACTGTCCCCCTCGCGCGCGAACGACTACCTCCAGTGCCCCCTGCTGTTCCGCTTCCGGGTGGTGGACCGGCTGCCCGAACCGCCCAGCGCCGCAGCGGTGCGCGGGACCTTGGTGCACTCCGTCCTGGAGCGCCTCTTCGACGCGCCGGCCGGCCTGCGCACCCTTGAGGCCGCGCAAGCCCTGCTCGACCCGTGCTGGCAGCAGATGCTCGCCGAGCGCCCGGAGTGCGCCGAGGTCCTCGACGACGCCGGCACACCGGCCTGGTTCGCGGCCGCCGGTGCGCTCCTTCAGACCTACTTCACCCTCGAGGACCCGAACCGCCTCGAGCCGGCCGACCGTGAGCTGGTGGTGTCCGTCGAGCTCGACGACGGGCTGCAGCTGCGCGGCATCGTCGACCGGGTCGACGTCGCCCCGGACGGCGCGATCCGGGTGGTGGACTACAAGACCGGTCGATCGCCCAAACCCGGCTTCGAGAGCGGCGCGCTGTTCCAGATGCGGTTCTACGCGCTGGTGCTCTCCCGGCTGCGCGGCCGCGTACCCGCGATGCTCCAGCTGGTGTACCTGGGCGATGGGACGCTGCTGCGCCACTCACCGGGCGCCGCCGAGCTCGTCGCGACCGAGCAGCGGGTCCGCGCGATCTGGGCCGGCATCCGCTCGGCGGCCGAGAGCGGCAGCTGGCAACCACGGCCGAGCGCGCTGTGCTCCTGGTGCGCGCACCAGGCGCTGTGCCCCGCGTTCGGTGGGGTCGCCCCCGAGGCATCGCCGGACGCCGTCGAACGCGCCATCGGGGTCCGGCCGATCGTCGCCTGATCCGGCGGACCTTCGCTCAGCCGACCGCCGCGTCCACCAGGTCGATCGTCTGCCCGGCGGCCACCTGCAAGATCTCGGCCATCCCGACGCGCGTGAGGGAGTCCACCCGGCTCAGGCCGGGCCGCGGCTCGACCGGGACGATGTTCTGGACGCCGATCGTGCGGGCACCGGAGGCGTAGGCGGACGCGACCCCCGGCGGGGAGTCCTCGAGCGCAACGCAGTCGGCGATGTCCACCCCGAGCAGCTCTGCCGCACGCAGGTACGCCTCGGGATGCGGCTTGCCGTGCGTGACCTCCTCCCCCGGCACCAGGACGGCGAACGTCCCCTCAGGCGCGTCCCCGGCGACCGCCTCGGCGAGCTCCCGGTACGACATCGTCACCATCGCGCACGGCACGCCCGCCGCGCGCAGCCCCGCGAGCAGGTCAACAACGCCCGGCTGCCACGGCACGTCCTCGGCGAGCGACGCCGCGACGGAGGCCACCAGCCGGGCGACGATGGCCTCCGGAGCAGGGGCGGCGCCGCGCTCGTGCAGCACCCTGGCCGCGGACAGCAGCGGCATCCCGATCAGCTCGGCATGGTCCTGCGCCGTCCAGACCCGGCCGGAGTCCGCCATCAGGGCGATCTCCGCCGCCATCCAACGCGGCTCGGTGTCGACGAGGGTGCCGTCCATGTCCCA
>JBBRCL010000012.1:0-61835 GCA_038204895.1 Actinomycetales bacterium
CGGCACGGACGGCGGCGGCGATCCGGCGGGACTCGTCCTTCGCCGGGATCACGACGGCGACCCGCTGGCAGCTCGTCGCGGTCGGAGTCATCGCAGTCAGGGCCTCGCGGCGTCGGGCCGAGCGGCCCGCGCGTGGCCGCCGGGGGGCGCTGGTGGCGTCCGCTGGTGCCGGGTCCGCTGCGGCATCGGCGGCTGCCGCATCGGCATCGGCGGCTACGGCGTCGGCATCGGCATCGGCCCGACGTTGGCTGGCCACTCGCTTGGCGCCGACCGGCCTGCGCGAGGCACGCGGGGCTGTGGCCGCGGGATCGGGCTCCGAAGCGGCGTCGACCGGCGGATCGGCGACCGGCTGCGTCGACGCAGACTCCGGCGCGTCGTCCGGGGTGCGAGAGCGGCGTGCCGTGGCCACGTTCACACCCTAGTGCGTGGTCGACGGTGCTTCATCCAATGGCCACGGTCACGTCAACAGGAGGTCATCGCCGGGCGGTCAGCGCAGCGTGAGCTGACGCGCCACCAAGCCGGCCCGGGCTCGCCGCGCGTTCGCGTCCAGCGGACCCTCGACGGCCAGCGCCTCATCCAGTCGGCCTCGGAGCGCGAGCGCCTCAGCCTCCAGCGTCTCGAGGGGCGTACCGAGCTCCAGGTCCCACACCGGGACGACCAGGCCGCAGGAGCGGAACGCGCCGAGGAACCGGCCCAGCGACCCGGCCTCGCCCAGGCCGGACTCGCGCCGCGCGTGCAGCCGCGCGAGGGCGTCCATGAACGCCTCCTCGTCGTGCGGCATCGCCCAGCGCAGGAACTCCCGGCCGCTCATCCGGGTCCAGTAGGCAGCGTCCACCGAGGTGAGCCGCCGGGTCGGCACGGCGCCCAGCTCGGCCCTGGAGGCCTCGACCTCCGGTGGCAGCTCGGTGCCCTCCGGGGTCCAGTACTCGAACGAGTCGTGCACCGTCACCTCGAACGGGACGGACAGGTCGAGCACGTCCTGCAGACGCGGGCCGGGCTCCGGGGCCGGGGCGGACCTGATGGGTGTTCCGGGCTCCAGGTCGAGCACCCTCAGCAGCAGGTCGGCCAGGTCGCGCGAGGCGTCCCCGGAGCCCGCATGCTGCTGGAGTGCGAGCATCACGACGCCGTCGGACCGGTGCAGCGCCGGCCACGCCTGCGGGAGCACAGTGACCACCCGGATGTCCCGCGACCCGTGCTCCGCCGTCGTGCGCGCCGTTGCGGTCGCAGCGGGCACGACCTCGCGCATCGCCACCCAGTCGGGCTCACCGGGGAGCCCCTCGAACGGACGGAGGACGAACTCTGCTCTGGCCATGGTCAGCGAGACTACCGGGCAGGGCAGGTGCCACCCGGTGCTGGCACCCAAGGTGCGCCGGCGGACCCCGGTGGGAAGATCGACCCATGCACCCGCGCGCCGGAACCGTCGCCCTTCCCGAGGACCTCGTCGAACTCGATGCCCTCACCTCCGCGTACTACGACCGCGCCCCGGACGTCGCCGACCCGGGCCAACAGGTGGTGTTCGGCACATCCGGGCACCGTGGCTCGAGTCTTGACGGTGCATTCAACGAGGCGCACATCGTCGCGATCACCGCGGCGATCATCGAGTACCGGCGCGGCCAGGGCACCGACGGACCGCTCTTCATCGGCCGGGACACCCACGCGCTGTCGCTCCCCGCGTGGCAGACCGCGCTCGAGGTGCTCGCAGCTGCCGGCGTCGACGTGCACATCGACGCCCGCGACGGGTACACGCCGACGCCGGCGGTGTCGCACGCGATCCTGCTGCACAACGGCGCGGCGACGTCGGAGGGCGTCCACCTCGACGGGACCTCGTCCGCGCGCACCGGGCTGGCCGACGGCATCGTCGTGACGCCGTCGCACAACCCGCCCCGCGACGGCGGCTTCAAGTACAACCCACCGCACGGCGGGCCGGCTGACTCCGAGGCGACGGGGTGGATCGCGACCCGGGCGAACGAGCTGCTGCGGTCCGGCGTCGGGAACATCCGCCGGCTGGGGCTCGATGCCGCGCTCGCCGCCCCGACCACGCGACGGCACGACTTCATGTCCGCGTACGTCGACGACCTCGCGACCGTGCTGGACCTCGACCTGATCCGGGCCAACGGCGTGCGGATCGGCGCCGACCCCCTCGGCGGGGCATCGGTGGACTACTGGGGCGCCATCGGGGAGCGCTACGACCTGGACCTGACAGTGGTGAACCCGACGGTCGATCCGCGCTGGGCGTTCATGACGCTGGACTGGGACGGCAAGATCCGGACGGACTGCTCGTCGCCGTCGGCCATGGCATCCCTGGTGACGGCGATGGCCGGGGACTCCCCGTTCGACATCGCGACCAGCAACGACGCCGACTCCGACCGGCATGGCATCGTCACGCCGGACGCCGGCCTGATGAACCCCAATCACTACCTCGCGGTGGCGATCGACTACCTGTACGGCGGGGCGCGCGACGGCTGGCCCGCGCAGGCAGCGGTGGGCAAGACCCTCGTGTCGTCCGCGCTCATCGACCGGGTGGCCGCGCACCACGGGCGGCGCCTGCTCGAGGTGCCGGTCGGGTTCAAGTGGTTCGTGCCCGGCCTGCTGGACGGCTCGGTGGGCTTCGGTGGCGAGGAGTCGGCCGGCGCGTCGTTCCTGCGTCAGGACGGAACGGTCTGGACCACCGACAAGGACGGCATCCTGCTGGCGCTCCTGGCCTCGGAGATCACCGCGCGCACCGGGCTCTCGCCGTCACAGCTGCACGCCGGGCTCGTCGAGCGGTTCGGGAGGTCCTGGTACGCGCGGGTCGACGCGCCCGCCACCCGTGAGCAGAAGGCGGCGCTGGCGAAGCTCCGTCCGGAGCAGGTGACCGCGACGACCCTCGCCGGAGAGCAGATCACCGGCCGGCTCACAGAGGCGCCCGGCAACGGTGCATCCATCGGCGGTCTCAAGGTCACGACGGCGAACGCCTGGTTCGCGGCTCGGCCGTCCGGCACCGAGGACGTCTACAAGGTCTACGCGGAGTCGTTCGTCTCCGCCGAGCACCTCGCCGAGGTCCAGCAAGCAGCCCAGGCCCTGGTCACCGCCTCGCTCGCCTGAGCCTCCCGCACGGGGGCTTATCCGGTGTCCGGATGTCGGACGGCGCTGCGACAATGGTCTGATGCTCCAGCCGTACCGCGACGTCCTCGCGCGGCCGGGAGCGTTGGCCTTCTCCTCCGCCGGCGTCCTGGCGCGCCTCCCCATGTCCATGGTGGGGATCGCCGTCGTGCTCGCGGTCTCGGACATCTACGGCTCGTACGGCCTGGCCGGGCAGATCACCGCCGTGTACGTGATCGTGCACTCGATCTGCGCCCCGTTGCTGGCCCGGCTGGTCGATCGGCACGGGCAGGCCCGCGTGATGCGGCCGGCGATCGGGGTCGCGGCTGTCGGCCTGGTCGGGCTGATCGTCGCGCTCCTGGTCGAAGGGAGCCCCTGGCTGCTGTTCGCGGCCGCCATCGTGACCGGGTCGAGCATCGGTTCGGTGGGCGCGCTGGTCCGCGCACGCTGGACGCACGTGCTGCGCGACCCGCAAACCATCCACACCGCGTACTCGCTCGAGGCGGCGCTGGACGAGTTCGTGTTCGTCGTCGGGCCCATCGCCGCAACGGTGCTCGCGACCAACGTCGCACCCACCGCGGGCCTGTGGGTACCGACGATCGCCCTGCTCACCGGCGGCATGCTGTTGTTCGCGCAGCACGCGACGGAGCCGCCGGTGATCCGGCGAGGCCCGGAGGTACGCCGCGGCAGCATCCTCGCCGCCGGCGGCATGGTGGTGCTCTCGGTCGTCTTCGCCGGGATCGGGTCGATCCTCGGCGCCACCGACGTCGCGACCGTCGCGTTCGCGGAGGAGCAGGGCGCCAAGTCCTCCGCGGGCTTGGTCCTGGCCGTGTTCGCGCTCGGGTCCATGCTCTCCGGCCTGGCCTACGGCTTGCGGCACTGGCTGAGCCCGCTGTGGCGACGGTTCGCCATCGGCGTCGTCGGCCTCGGGGTCGGCGCGTCGCTGTTCCTCCTCGTCACCAGCCTGCCGATGCTCGCCGCCGTGATGTTCGTGACCGGGTTCTCCATCGCGCCGACGCTCGTCAACGGCAACAACCTGGTGCAGGCGCTGGTGCCGCACGAGCAGCTCACCGAGGGGCTCACGTGGGTGGGCACCGCACTGGGCGTCGGCGTCTCGATCGGGGCGTCGGTGGCCGGCGGGGCGATCGACCGGGTGGGCTCGCACGGCGGGTTCCTCGTGGTGATCGGCTCGGCCGGGCTGGCCGTTGTCGCGGCCCTGGTCGCGCTACCGACGCTGCGTGGGGAGGCCGAGCGGGCCGCCGAGCGGATGGACGACGCCGTGCCGGCATCGGTCGGATGAGCACCCAACGGCCGCTGACCCTGGCCGAGCTGACCGGCCTCCTGGAGCCGATCGGCCGGCCGGTGGCGGAGCGGACCCTCGAGGGCGGCCTGTTCGCCTCTGTCCAGGCGGTGGACCTGGACGACGGCCGGTGCGTCGTGACCAAGACCGGCCAGCCGGACGGCAGCGACGGGCTGCTGACGCACGAGCGCAACCTGCTCCGCGGCGAGATCGAGCTGCTGCGGCTGGCCGCTCCGGTGCCCGGCGTCCCGGCACCGCGCGTGCTGCTCACCGACCTCACCCGGACCCACGTCGAGGTGGACGTGATGGTGGCCGAGATGCTCCCCGGCGACTCCTGGCACGACTCCCACCCGGTAATGACGCCGGAGGCCGAGCGGGCCGCCGCGGAGGCGGTGGGCGCCGTGCTCGCCGAGCTGCACACCGTGACCGGCGACCGGTTCGGCTACCCGGCCGCGGCGTCCGGCGTCGGCGGCGCCACCTGGCCGGAGGCCTTCGGGGCGATGATGGCGGCCCTCCTGGCCGACGCCGAGCGGTGGGGCGTTGAGGTGGATGCGCCCCAGGTGCGGGCCGCCGTCGCGAGCAGCACGGATCAGCTCGCCGAGGTGACGACGCCACACCTGATCCACATGGATCTGTGGCCGGGG
This sequence comes from Actinomycetales bacterium, assembly GCA_038204895.1. Lineage (GTDB taxonomy): Bacteria > Actinomycetota > Actinomycetes > Actinomycetales > Cellulomonadaceae > Actinotalea. Next base: position 5,026 of record JBBRCL010000012.1, read on the forward strand.
AACGTCCTGCTCGACCCTGGGACTGGGCTCATCCGGGGCGTGGTGGACTTCGAACGGGGCCTGTTCGCCGACCCGCTGATGGACCTGGTGGGGCACGAGCCATTCCTCACCGGCCCACTGTCTCCCGGGCCGATCGCCGGGTACGCGGCGGCCGGCGGGTCGCTGCCGATCGACCCGACCGCAGGCACCGTCACGGGCCTGACCGCCGCGGCTCACCGACGCCTGACCCTCTACCGGCTCTACCTCACCCTGATCATGACCATCGAGGTGGTGCCCCGGAAGTACACCTGGGACGACCTCGGGGAGTACGTCGGCCGGGTGGTGCGCGACCGCGCGGTGCTGCTTGAGCAGCTGGAGACGTAGCCGGCCACCGACGCCCCGACGTTTCGCTCGGATCTGCTCGCCTGGTGGCTGTACGCGGCCGCGGTGGTCACCGGCTCGAGCATGGGCGCGGCCGTGATGTTCGTGACCGGGTTCTCGATCGCCCCGACGTTGGTCAACAGCAACGGGCTGGTGCAGGAGCTCGTGACGCGCGACCAGCTCACCGAGGGCCTCACCTGGGTGGGCACCGCACTCGGCGTCGGAGTGTCGATCGGTGCGTCGGTCGCCGGCGCGGCCATCGACCGGGTGGGTTCCCACGGCGGCTTCCTCGTGGTCGGCGGCGCGGCCGACCACGCCGTCGTGGCGACGCTCGCGTCGCTGCGCACCCTGCGCGCCGGTGCCCGGCCGACGGCGCCGGAGGATCCGTCACACGCTTGAGAAGTCCCCACCCGTTGCTAGCAGCCGTCCGACCACCAGCTCGTCGAGCGGCTTGCCGAGCAGGAAGCCCTGGCCGTCGTCGCAGGCAAGCGCAACCAGCTCGGCGAGCTGGGCCGCGTCCTCGATACCGCCCCCCACGACGCTCATGCCAAGACCGTGCGCGGTCGCGATCACCGCGGCGACCAGGCCGCGCTGGCGGGTGACGTCGGTGAACCGCTCGAGCTTGACCACGCTCACCGGTATCTGGGGCAGCCGGGCAAGGGAGTTCACCGTGGCGCCGAAGTCGTCGACGGCCAGCTGGACGCCCAGGCCGCTGAGCTCGTTCAGCACGGCTGCGAGCTCAGGGCCGTCACCCATCAAGGCCCGCTCGCTGATCTCCAGCCGCAGGTGCCCCGCCTCGAGGCCGTGCGTCCGCAGCGCCTCGGCGACGAGCCCGGCGAAGCCGGCGGCATGCAACTGCCCACCCGAGACGTTCACGGCCATGCTCAGCGGTTCGGCCCCGGCTCCGCGCTGGGCTGACCACGTGGCTAGGCGGGCGCATGCCGTGTCGAGCACCCACGCGCCGATCGGCCCCATCAGGCCGATCCGCTCGGCAACCGCCAGGAACTCCAACGGGCGCAGGGTCCCGCGATCGGGGTGCTCCCACCTCAGCAGCGCCTCGAAGCCCAGCACGCGCTGGTCGGCGAGCGACAGCAGCGGCTGGTAGACGAGCCGCAGCTCGTCGTTGGTCACGGCGCGCTGCAGGTCGGCCTCGAACTGCAGCTGGCCGTCGGGCCCGTGCTCCGCATCGGGGTCGAAGATGCGGAAGTGGTTGCGGCCACCCTGCTTGACCCGATACATGGCCGCGTCGGCGTTGTGCAGCAGACCCGCAGCGTTGACGGTGGTGTCGTCCGCGACGGCCGCACCGACGCTGGCCGACAGCTGCACCCGGGCGTCGCCGTCCTGGAACGGTTCGGCGAGGGTCCGGACCAAGCGGCCGGCGACCTCGCGCACGTGCTCGTCGGTGGTGATGCGATCGCACAGGACGACGAACTCGTCGCCACCAAGACGCGCGACCGTGTCCTCCCGTCGGGCCACGCCGGACAACCGGCGGGCCAGCTCGACCAGGACGCGGTCACCCGCGTCGTGGCCGTAGGTGTCGTTGATCGACTTGAAGTGGTCGATGTCGACGAAGTACAGCACGACCCGTCCGGGCGCCCGCTCCATCCGCACCAACGCCCGGCTGAGCCGGTCCATCAGCAGGTACCGGTTCGGCAGCCCGGTCAGCGAGTCGTGCATCGCCTGGTGAGCCAGCGCCCGCTCGGCGGCCTTGTTCGCCGTGATGTCCCTGGTGGACGTGAGGACCCCGATGGCGGCGCCGTCGGCGTCGTTCTCCGGTGAGAGCGTCGCGTGGAACCAGCCCTCCTCACCCCCCGGGCCGATCGTCGAGTACTCGAGCTCGCCGGGTTCGCCGGTGTCCAGGACCCGCTGCAACGCGGCCTCCCAGACCTCCGCCGGCAGGTCGGCCATCGCGGACTCGCGGTCGGTGCGGCCGACGAGGTCGGCCAGCGGCACGCCCCGCAGACGCTCACCGGACGGGTTGATGTACCGGTACCGCAGCTCCCGGTCGTACTGCGCGATCGCATCGGTCGACCCGTTCAGGACCGCGCGCAGCTGGGACTCCACCCGGCTCAGCTCGGCGTTGGCCTCCTCGGATGCCATCGCGATCCGCACCAGCTCCTGCTCGAGGAGCACCCGCCCGGTGACATCCCGCGAGATCCCGAAAGTCCCGATGATGGTGCCGTCGACCTCCCGGAACGGGAACTTGCTGCTCGCGACCCACGAGTCAGGGCGGTCACTCCACCGCTCGCGTTCCTCGTGATTGATCATCGGCTCGCCGGTCGCGATGATGCGTTGCTCGTCCGCATAGGCGGCCTCGGCGTGCGCCCGGTCGAAGAGGTCGAAATCGGTGAGCCCGAGGATCTTGTCCTTGGTCGTGCGGTGCAGCTGCCCGTAGCCAAGGCTCACCCGGATGAACCTGCTCTGCAGGTCCTTGAAGTAGATGATCTCGTTCGACGCGTCCAGCAGGTTGCGGATACAGGCCTCGTCGCGGGCGTGCTCGGACACGTCGTTGGGCTCGGTATTCGTGAACGCCTCGTGGTTCATGCTCGTGCCTGTCGGCCGGGAACGCGGAACAGGCCGAGACTACTGCACCGCGAACGCACGCGGTGGAACCCTGGCTGAGGGCGACGGTCGTCGGGCGTGGCCCCCTCAGCCGACCGTTCCGCCGAAGGCCGCACCGAGCCCGTAGGTCACCGCAGCCGCGCCGAAGCCGATGGCCAGCTGGCGCAGCGCCCGGCGCACCGGCGGGCTGCCGCTGATCAGCCCGACGACCGCGCCGACGCCGAGCAGCGCAACGCCCACCGAGACCAGGGCGATCAGCAACGCCGTCGTGCCGGTCGAACCGAGCAGGTACGGGAGCACCGGGATCATCGCCCCCGAGGCGAAGAAGCAGAAGCTGGAGATCGAGGCGCCCCATGCCGTACCGACCGCCTCGTGCGGGTCCTCGTCCACGGTGCCGGCGTGGAACCGGCGCGAGGCCGGTCCGAGGAGCTCGATGTCGGTGAGCACCTCGTCGGCGCGCTGCTTCGCCTCGTCCGCCGACAGGCCGCGCGCCCGGTACACGAGCACCAGCTCGTTGGCGTCGACGTCCAGGTGAGGCAGCGCGGAGGCCACCGCAGGGCTGGGGGTGGACGCAGCCAGCAGCTCCCGCTGCGAACGCACGGAGATGAACTCCCCCGCGCCCATCGAGAGGGCGCCCGCGAGCAGGCCGGTCAGCGCCGGACCACCTCGGCGTGGATCCGCTCGTCGGCGGCCATGGTTGCGGTGGCGTCCGGGTCAGCCTCGTAGGCCGCCCGGGTCTCGGCCCGCTGCGCCAGCGCCAGCACGAAGACCGATCCCAAGGACCGGGCGAGCAGTGCGAGCACGCGGAACCTCAGGCCGGAGCCGGGCAGCTGGCCCACCCGGTCACCGAGGAGGTCCGCCCAGTGCGCGGCGTGCCGGCCCTCGGCCTCCGCGAGCGCGAGCAGGATCTCCTGCTCCTCGCCGCTCCTGCGACGGGCGAGGCCCCGGTAGACGGCGGCCTCGGCGTACTCGTCCGCGAGGTGCCGGCGCCACCGGCGCAGATCGGCAGGCGTTGGCGGGCTCACGGCGTCAGGGTGTCATGCGGCGGCGGGGCCCGACCGACGGGACTGCCGACCCGCCGCCCCCGGCGCCCCTGACGTTTCGCTCGGATCCGCTCGCCGCACGCACAGATCCGAGCGAAACTTGGTCAGGGCGGCCGACGTCGGCCCGGTCAGGCGCCGATCCGGTTCCGCACCGCCCTCGTCGCCGCCATGATGTTCGCCAGCGCGGGCTCGACCTCGTGCAGACGCCGCGTCTTCAGCCCGCAGTCGGGGTTGACCCAGAGCTGTTGCGCCGGGATCGACTCAAGCGCCGTGACCAGCAGGCCCTCGACCTCGGCGACACCCGGCACCCGCGGGGAGTGGATGTCGTAGACCCCCGGGCCGATCCCCCGCCCGAACCCCGACCGCCGCACCTGGGGCAGGATCTCCATCCGCGACCGCGCCGCCTCGATGCTCGTGACGTCGGCGTCGAGGCCGTCGATCGCCCCCATCACCACACCGAACTCCGAGTAGCACAGGTGGGTGTGCACCTGCGTGGTGTCGGCGACCCCCGACGTCGCGACCCGGAACGCGTCGACCGACCAGTCCAGGTACGCCGGGCGGTCCGCCACCCGCAGCGGCAACAGCTCGCGCAGCGCGGGCTCGTCCACCTGGATGATCCGGATGCCCGCGGCCTCCAGGTCGGTCATCTCGTCGCGCAGGGCCAGCGCCACCTGCCGGGCGGTGTCGCCCAGCGGCTGGTCGTCCCGCACGAACGACCAGGCGAGGATCGTGACCGGGCCGGTGAGCATGCCCTTGACCGGCTTGTCGGTGAGCGACTGCGCGTACGTCGCCCAGCGCACGGTCATCGGCTCCGGACGCGCAACGTCGCCCCACAGGATCGAGGGACGGGTGCACCGCGAGCCGTAGGACTGCACCCAGCCGTTCTCGGTGACCGCGAAGCCGTCCAGCAGCTCGGCGAAGTACTGCACCATGTCGTTGCGCTCGGCCTCCCCGTGCACCAGCACGTCGAAGCCCAGCCGCTCCTGCAGGGCGATCACCTCGGCGATCTGCCTGCGCATCGCCTCCTCGTACGCCTCGAGGGTGCTCTCACCCCGACGCAGCGCGGTGCGCGCCCGGCGGATCTCGGCCGTCTGCGGGAACGACCCGATGGTGGTGGTGGTCAACGGTGGCAGCGGCAGCACCTCGGCCTGGGCTGCCCGACGCTGGGGGTACGGCCCGCGGTGCCGGTCGGCCGGCGTCAGCGCGGCGACCCGGTCCCGCACCCCGGGCCGGCGGACACCCGGCGCGGCGGCCCGGTCCGCCAGGGCGGCGCGCGCCTCGTCCAGCGCGCCGACGACGGCGTCCGGCCCGGCACGCAGCGCCGTCGCCAGGGTGACGACCTCGGCCACCTTCTGGTCGGCGAACGCCAGCCAGGACCGGATCTGCGGGTCGAGGGCGGGCTCGTCCGCGACGTCGTGCGGCACGTGCTGCAGGGACGTGGCTGTCGCGACCGCCAGCTCGACGCCGGGGGCGGCGTCGGCAACGGCCGCAAGGGTGCCCAGCGCGGCGTCCAGGTCGGTGCGCCAGATGTTCCGCCCGTTGACCACGCCCGCGACCAGGGTGCGGCCGGCGAGCGGATGCGTGCCGTCCGGCCGTTGGGCGTCCGCGACGTCGGCCACCGAACCTCTCACCAGGTCGACACCGAGGGCGTCGATGCCGGTCGCCGCGAGCACGGGCAGTGCGTCACCGAGACCGCCGTACGGGCCGGCCACCAGCAGGGCCGGCCGGTCGGGACGGGCCAGCGCGTCGGCAAGGGCCCGGTACGCGGTCGCGGCGGCGGCCAGCACCTCCTCGCGCGGCACGTCCAGGTCGGCCACCAGGGCAGGTTCGTCGAGCTGCACCCATGGGGCGCCGGCGTCGGCGAACCCCCGCAACAGGTCCGCATAGGCCGCGACGACGTCGTCCAGCCGGTCCAACGGGCGGAAGCCCTCCGGCGCGCCGTCGGCCGCCTTGCTCAGCAGCAGGAACGTCACCGGCCCCACCAGCACCGGCCGGGTGACGACCCCGTCGGTGAGCGCCTCACGGAGCTCGCGCAGCGGGCGGTCGCCGACTAGGCGCACCGGCGTCGTCGGGCCGATCTCCGGGACCAGGTAGTGGTAGTTGGTGTCGAACCACTTGGTCATCTCCAGCGGCGGGCGGCCGGCGTCGCCGCGGGCCAACGTGAAGTAGCCGGGCAGATCGACGCCGTCGTCGCCGACCAGGTCGGCGAACCGGTCCGGCACCGCGCCGATCAGCGCCACCACGTCGAGCACCTGGTCGTAGAACGAGAAGTTGGAGGGGACGGCGGCGTCCTCGGTCAACCCCAGGCCGACCAGGCGCCGTCGGGTGCGGCGCCGCAAGTCGGCCGCGGTTGACTCGAGCTGGTCCAGGCCGATCGAGCCGGCCCAGAACGCCTCCAGGGCTGTCTTGAGCTCGCGGCGGGGCCCGATCCGCGGGTAGCCGAGGATGGTCGCGGCGGGGAACCGGGCAATGGAGGACGGCGTGGCAGGGAACGGAGCGGCGGTGCCGGTCATGGTCATCCCTTCGTGAAGAGGGGTGCCGTGGCCTGCGGCCCTCCGGCCACGTCGGGGCCCAGGTGGCCCCTGTCGTCGAGGTGGACACCCTCGAGCAGGTCCAGCACAGGCGTGTGCTGGTTGAACGTGTAGATGTGCAGGCCGGGCGCACCGGCCGCAAGCACCTGGTGGACCAGGTCGACGCCCATCGCGGTGCCCACCGCGCGCCGCTCTTCCTCGTCGGTCGCGGCGTCAAGGCGCTGCAGGATCTCCGGTGGCACGGGCACTCCGCTGATCTCCTGCAGGCGGCGCAGGCGCTTCGGTTCGGTCAGCGGCACGATGCCGGGCAGCAGGGGGATGGTGACACCGGCGGCCCGGGCGGCCGCCCGGTACCGGGTGTACGAGCTCACCTCGAAGAAGACCTGGCTGATCGCGTAGTCGGCGCCAGCCTCCTGCTTGGCCAGCAGGCCCTGGATGTCGTCCCCCGCGGCGGCGGCGGCGTCGGACGGGTGGTAGGGCACCTGCCAGTGCGCCGACGGCGTCGCCGCCACCCCGACGCTCAGCGGGACCCCGAGCTCGTCCCCGAGCTCGAGCAGGTGGGTGACGAGCTCGCTGGCGTAGCGCAGCCCACCTGGCTCTGGCCGCCAGCCGGGGACGTCGGCCGGCGGGTCGCCGCGCAGCGCGAGCAGGTTGCGGACGCCGTCCGCCAGGAACTGCTCGGCCACCGGACGCACCTGCGCCCATGGCAGCCCGATGCAGGTCAGGTGCGCGACGACTTCGGTCCCGGTGTTCGCCAGGATCCACCGCACGACGTCGTGCGAGATGTGTCGGGTGGAACCGGAGGCCCCGTAGGTGACCGAGAAGAAGTCAGGGCGGGCCTTGGCCAGCCGGACCAGGGTATCCGGCAGCGCGGCCCGGGTGGCGTCGGTCTTCGGCGGGTACAGCTCGAACGAGACCGACGGCTCAGGCGCGGCGACCCGCGCGGCAACGCCCCAGGGACGTCCATTGGTGCTCACGTCGGTGCTCCGCTCCATCGAATCTGGCGTTGAGCACCCGCACCCGGGCTCGGGGGGTTGCTGCGGCGTCGTCGAGCCAGATCTCTCAGCCGCTCATGATGGGACACCTCACCATAAGACCTGGGACCGGTGCTGCCCAAGCCATGCGCGGGCCGCGAAGGTCGACCGTCAGCGCCCCGGGTCGCCGGACCAGGGCTCCCGCTCCGTCCGCACCATCGACCGACTCCGGGCGGCCTCGTCGATGGCGAGCGCCACCCTGTGGTCCTGGCAGCCATCAGGGCTGCGACCGCCACGTCGTCGTCGGCCAGCCGCGCGCCCTGGAAGGGGTTGCGGTACACCACTCGGCCGTCGAACGAGATGTGGTCGAGGTCGAAGCCCTCAAGGTCCTGCTCCACGCCGACCTGGCGGCGCACGAGGTGCGACGTGACCACCGTGCGGGTATCCACCCACCTGGTGACCCGGTCGTCGAGGATCTCGCCGTGGCTGCCCCGCACGAGCAACCGGTTGACCCGGAGCGGGTTGTGCCACTGGTTGTCGGTGAAGTCGTAGACGGCACTTCGGCCCCCGCCGAAGTCGAGCAGCCCCAGCGTGGTGCCCGCCTCCTTCGGCGACGGGTCGTCGGTCCAGCCGTCCTTGGTCTGCGGGTCGACGAGCCGGCCGGTGAACCGCCGGGCGGTGATCTCTACCGGCCCGAGCCCGACGCCGAGCATCGATCGGACCAGCGCCATGGCGTGGTACATGTGCGTCGACGAGATCTGCACCTGCGTGACCTCGCCGATCACGCCGACCTGCAGGACCGCCGCCCGGGCGGCGTGCGCGGGCATGAACGGGCTGTGCTCGGCCACCTGGACCAACCCGGACGGCCCGACGACGGACCACAGTTCGCGCAGCCCGGTCAGGTCCGGAGCGGGCGGCGTCTCGGCCAAAACCGGCATGTCGGAGCGCACGAGCTCGCCGGTGGCGACCGGCGTGACGTCCCACGGCACGGCCATTACGACGTAGTCCGGGCGCTCGAGCGCGAGCAGGTCGGCAACCGTCCGCACGGTCGGCACGCCCCACGCGGCCCGCACCTGGTCACCACGCTCGGCGGTGCGGGTGACCACCGCGGTGATCCGGGACCGCTCCGGCATCAGGCGGGCCATCCGCAGGTAGAACTCGGCTCGCCAGCCGCTGCCGACCACCCCGACACGGGCGGGACGGGCGGCGGCCGACGTGGCATCCGACGGCAGGGCGGGGGCGGCGTCGTTGACACTCATCCGACCATCCTCCCGCTCCCGATGGCGACAACGCTTGGTCGGGACACAGGAACAGGACGTAGCATCGTCCCCGGTCCACGCTCGACGGACCCCTGCCGCCGTCAACGGCGGCACCCCTACACCGAAGGACACTGCCGTGCGCCGATCCGCCCTGCTCACCGTCGCGATCGCGACCAGCCTGCTGCTCGCCGGCTGCTCGGCAGATCCCGGACCAGCGGCCGACCCGACCGCCGCGCCCACCCAGGACGCCACGACCCCCGCGGTCGCCGCGCCGACCGAGGCGGACATCGCAGCGCTCGCCGCGGTCACCGTCGAGGGGCCGCTGGGCGCCGCGCCGACGGTGACCTTCGACCAGCCCTTCGACGTCAGCGCGCCCGTTGCCCGGGTGGACGTCGAGGGGACCGGCGCCGTCCTGGTCGACGGCCAGTCGATGTCCGTGCACTACGTGTTGGTGGGCGGCGACGACGGCAGCATGCTGACGTCCACCTGGGACACCGGCGCCCCCGAACCGCTCACCGTGGGTGACCCCAATGTGGTCGGAGTGCTCAACGACGTGCTGAAGGACCAGCGGATCGGCGTGCGGATCGTGATCGCAGCTCCGGGCACGGCGGCCACAGCGGACGCCGCGGCGTCCCCGGCCGTGGTCATGGTCATGGAGGTGCTGGACGCCAAGGACGTGCCGACCCGCGCCTCGGGCCAGGCCGTCGAGCCGCCCGCCGGTCTCCCCGTGGTGACCCTTGCCGAGAACGGCGAGCCCTCCATCGAGATCCCGGCCGGCACCCAGAAGCCCACCGGGCTGGTCGCCCAGACCCTGATCAAGGGTGAAGGCCCGGTCATCGCGGCCGGCCAGAACATCACCGTGCACTACAAGGGCTGGCTGTGGGACGGGACCCTGTTCGACTCCTCCTGGGAGAGCGGGGCGCCGATGACGACGCCGATCGGGGCCGGCCAGCTGATCCCCGGCTGGGACGAGGGCCTGGTCGGTCAGACGATCGGCAGCCAGGTGCTCCTGGTGATCCCCCCCGAGATGGCCTACGGCGTCGACGGGTACAACGAGATCCCGCCGGACGCCACGCTGGTCTTCGTGGTGGACCTCCTCACCGTCGCGACCGCAGGCTGACCTCCGGCACCTGCTCCACCTGACAGGCCCTGCACCCAGCGTCACCGGGTGCAGGGCCTGTCAGGTACTTCCTCTCCTGCCCGAAGTCGCGCGGACCCGGCCGGAGCTGGACCATCGGGTGTACGACGCCACCCGAGCACCGTGGACCGAGCCCGGACGTCCGCAGCAGAGCGGAGGCAGTGGTCCGGCTGTTCCTCGACGGCACCCGAGCCCGCTGACCGCACGGCTACGCCTCCACGCCCACCGTCCCGAGCACCTCGAGGTCCAGCCGGACGTCCCCGCTGCGCGTCTCGCCCGGCTCCAGCACGAACACCCCGTGCCCAGGGACGCCGTCGGCCATCAGGTTGAACCCGTCGTTGGCGTTGGTCACCGGCTCCACCGCGAAGTACGGCCGGCGCTGCGGCGCGTAGACGAGCGTGTGGGCGAGCACCAGGTCGGCATCCATCGTCAGGGCCACCCCTGACATCGGCCACTCCATCCGGACCGGCGCCGAGCCCGGGGCCCGGGTGAAGCACTCGTTGACGTACGCCCCGTCAAGGACGCGCAGCTCGCGGTAGTCCACCCGCGGGGGCAGCGGACCGGACGGGCCCAGCGGGATCGAGTCGCGCATCGGGTAGGCGCCCTCGGCGGGGACGCGGAGGCGCACCTCCGAGACGGCCGGGTCGACGATGCCGCGCTGGAAGAAGGGGTGGTGCCCGAAGCCGGCGGGAAAGGGCTCGACGTCGGTGTTGGTCAGGCGGGTACCGATGGTCAACCGAGGTCCGGCGACCGCATAGGTGACCTCCGCCAGGAACGACCACGGGAAGTTGGCTCCCACCAGGGCGCCGGTGTCCAGAACGAGCGTGACGACGTCGTCGGTCACCGACGCGACGTCCCAGCCGTACTCGAAACCCGTGCCGTGCATCGCATGACCGTCCCCGGAGCTGCAGCGCAGCTGCCACGAGCGATCCCCGAAGCGCAGCAGGCCGCCGCGCACCCGGTTGGAGAACGGCACCAGCACGTAGCTGGCGCACCACGGTGGCTTGGTCAGCGCTGCTGCGCGGGTGGGCCGCAGGAGGTCCCGCCACGCGCCGTCGGCCGTCCGCACCTTGCCGTACGCCAGCGAGGCACCCGTGCCGGGCAGCACACCGACCCGCCACCGATCACTCTGGATCTCCATGGCCTGCCCCCGGCCCCCACGCCGTCAGCCCAGCCGAACGGTGACGACCGAGCCGTCCCGCAGCCGGTCGGCGGGGGCGACGCACCCTGGCACCGGCTGCGAGTCGACCTCCAGCACGACGACGCCGCGGCTCACGTGGTCGGGGTTGCTCACCCGGATGGTCACCCCCTTCTCACGGAAGCGGCGGACCACCTCGAAGCCGTCCCAGTCCGCCGGGATGCACGGGTCGATCCGCAGGCCCTCGAGCTCCGGACGGATGCCGAGGATGTACTGGGTCACCGCGATGTACGTCCAGCTCGCGGTGCCGGTCAGCCAGGGGTTGCGGGCCTGGCCGAAACGCGGCGACGTCGGGCCGTACGTGAACTGGCTGTACACGTACGGCTCGGCCTGGTGCACCTCAGCGATGTCGTTGTAGCGGGCGGGCAGGTACGACCGGTAGTACTCGTAGGCCCGGTCGCCACTCCCGAGCATCGCCTCGGCGACGATCGCCCAGGAGTCGGCGTGGCAGAAGATGCCACCGTTCTCCTTGTGGCCCACCGGGAAGACCAGGAGGGACAGCCCGACGCCGGGTATCGCCTTGGTGTGCGGCGGGTGGCAGAGCGCAACACCGTGCTCGCTGGCCAGGTGGGTGTGCACGGAGTCCATCGCGGTCTGCGCCCGCTCGCGCGAGGTCGCACCGGAGATCGCCGCCCACGCGTTGGGTTCCAGGTAGATCTGGCCCTCGTCCGCCAGGTGCGACCCGAGTGCCGCACCGGTGGCGGAGATGCCGCGGATGAACCACTCGCCGTCCCAGGCCGTCTCGATGGCCGACTCCAGCTCGGTCAGCTGGTCGGCGCACCACTGGGCGGCGGCCTCGCGGCCGGACTGCTGCGCCAGCTCCTGGGTGATCCGCAGGCCGTTGGCCAGCAGGAACGTGGAGAACATCGACTCGCCGGTGGTGCCGAACTGCAGGCAGTCGTTCCAGTCCGCGGCCAGACCCTGCACCAGACCGTTCGCCCCGCGGTGGACGAGGCTGAAGTCCAGCGCCAGCAGCAGGTGGTCGAAGACCGCCGCCTCACCGGCGTCGGCGTAGGGCAGCACCTCATCCAGGTAGCCCAGGTCGCCCGTCTCGTAGACGAAGTTCGCCACGGTGATCGGCAGCCACAGGGCGTCGTCGGACCGGTACTGCTCCAGCTTCGGCGCGGGCTCCCGGCCCGGCGTGTGGGTGAGCGGCTTGACAAGGGGCAGCGCGCCGCCCTCCGCCGTCTGGCCGGTGATGATCAGGTCGAGGCGCTCCCGGACGTGCCCGGGGATGGCGTGCGTCACGGCAAGCATGTCCTGCACGGTGTCCCGGTAGCCCAGGCCGTCCCGGCCGCCCGCCTCGACCATCGAGACGCCGCGGGACCAGTTGAACGTCATGTGCGTCTGGTAGGCGTGCCAGACGTTGACCATGGAGTTCAGCTCGGGGTCCGGGGTCTTGACCTGCAGCGTGGCCAGGTGGACTGCCCACTCGTTGCGGGTCTCCTCGAGCTCGGCCGCCACCCGCTCCGGCCTGGCGTACTCGGCCATCACCTCGCGGCCGGGTCGGAGCGAGGCCTCACCGGGGGCGTGGCCGACGCCCAGGCGCTCGTCGCGCCACGGCTTGTCCGGGTTGCCGATGCCGAGGCAGAAGACGATCTGCCGGGTCTGGCCCGGTGCCAGCTCGAGCCGCACCTGCAGCGACGCACAGGCGTTGTCCCCGATGGTCTCGCTGCCCGAGCAGGTCCCGCGCTCGACGGCGAGCGGGTTGGCCTGGGTGCGGTAGCGCCCGAGGAAGGCGTCCCGGTCGGTGTCGAACCCGACGACGTCGGCCCCGGCCACCCCGAACCACAGCTCGCTCATCGCATCCCGGGTCGAGTTGCTCCGGTGGATCATCCCGTCGGTGCAGGACGCCCGGACCACGTACTGGCTGTACTGCAGGTTCTCCAGGTCCTGGCGGTAGCTCCACTCGTTGGCGAGCTCGGCGTAGGAGAAGACCGAGATCGTCCGGGTCTGCGTGCCGGGGTTCGTGACCACAAGGGACCAGTACTCGAACGCCTGGCCGATCGGGATGAAGCAGGTCATCTCCGAGCGGATGCCGGAATACTCCGCCTCGAAGACCGAGTAGCCCAGGCCGTGCCGTACCCGCGCCGCGTACTCTTCGAACGGCTTGCCCACCGGCTGCCAGGACGCCGACCAGTAGTCACCGGACGCGTCGTCGCGCAGGTAGAGGTAGCGGCCCGGCTCGTCGACCGGGACGCCGTTGAACCGCATCCGCAGCACGCGACCTGTGCCGCCGGACTTGTAGAACGAGTAGCCACCGGCGTTCTGGCTGATGATCCCGCCGTACAGCTGGGAGCCCAGGTAGTTGATCCACGACCTGGGGGTGTCCGGGCGAGTGATGACGTACTCACGGGCCTCGTCATCGAAGTACCCGAACTTCATGGCGGTGGTCCTCTCGGCGGGTGAGTTCGCGGGCGCCATTGGCCGCGCCGCACCAGCGGGCCAATCCTAGAGGAACGACCGGACGCGACTGTCGCGATCCAGGAGGCTGCCCGGTCGGGCTGCGGGACGGTTCACGGTGCGACCACGATCCCGGTCGGGCCCGGCCCGACGGCGATCGTCGCGCTGACGGTGCCGTCGGGCTCGATCACCGACACCGTGGCGTCGCCGGTGTTCGTGACGTACACCCGGCCGGGGTACGGGGTGCCGGCCGGGCCATCCGGGACTCAGACCGTGCAGTCCACCCGGACCGTCGTACCGGGAGCGGCGTAGGGCACCAGACGACCCTCGATCGGGTTGCCGTCCACCGTGAGCCGTGCCCGCGCGCCCGGTGTCCCGGAGTTGTGCACGGTGATCTCGTACGTCGCGCCGCGGAGCACGCGGTTGACCGTGAACTCCGGCACGTCCGGACCGATCTGCGGGTCGATCACCAGGCCGTCGTAATCGGGCCGGACACCCAGCAGGTACTGGCTGGCCGCGACGAACGTCCACGCGGCCGTCCCGGTGAGGAAGGAGTTCTTCGCCTCACCCATCCGGGCCGCCTCCTTGCCCGCGATCATCTGCGCGTACACGTACGGCTCGAGCTTGTGCAGCTCGCTGATGTCCTCGCGGTACGCGGGGGTGATCCGCTTGTAGTAGTCGAACGCGCGGTCGCCGCGGCCGAGCACCGTCTCGCCGATGATCACCCACGGGTTGTTGTGGCAGAAGATGCCACCGTTCTCTTTGTACCCCGGCGGGTACGTGCTGATCTCGCCCAAGTTCAGCCGGTAGGTGGTGTACCCGGGATAGACGAGCACCAGGCCGTGCTCGCAGCCGAGCATCTCGCCCACCGAGTCCAGCGCCTGGGCCGCCTTGCTCGAAGCGAACTCCGGCGCGGTCGGGTCGGTGCTCGTCACGCCGATGCCGGCCATCACGGCCACGCCCTGGGGCTCGATGAAGATCTTGCCCTCGGCGTCCTCGTCGGTCCCGATCGGGGTGCCGTAGAAGTCGTACGCCCGGCGGAACCACTTGCCGTCCCAGCCGCTGTCCTCGACCGTCGCCTTCATCGCGGCGATCTCGGTACGGGCGGCCGCCGCGACGTCGGCCAGGCCGTGCCGCTCGGCGATCGCGGCGTAGTCGGTGCCGTAGAGGACGAACTGCGCGGCGATGAACACCGACTCCGCGACGCCGCCCGACTGGTTCTCCGTGGTCTGGAACGACTTCTCCGTGGTCTGGAACGACTCGCCCGGCGTGCTGGAGAAGCAGTTGAGGTTGAGGCAGTCGTTCCAGTCCGCGCGGCCGATCAACGGCAGGCCGTGCGGGCCCCTGTGCGTGACCGTGTGCTGGAACGAGCGGGTCAGGTGCTCGAAGAGCGTGTCGGCGAGTGCGTCGTCGTTGTCGAACGCCACCTGCTCGTCGAGGATCGAGTAGTCGCCGGTCTCCTTGAGGTACGCCGCCACGGCGGCGATGAGCCACAGCGGGTCGTCGTTGAAGCCGGAGCCGACCTCGAGGTTCCCGCGCTTGGTCAGCGGCTGGTACTGGTGGTACGCCGACCCGTCCGGGAACTGGGTGGCCGCGATGTCGAGGATCCGCTCCCGGGCCCGCTCCGGCACCAGGTGCACGAAGCCGAGGACGTCCTGGGTCGAGTCGCGGAAGCCCATGCCGCGGCCGATGCCGGTCTCGAAGTACGACGCCGACCGCGACATGTTGAACGTGACCATGCACTGGTACTGGTTCCAGATGTTGACCATCCGGTCGAGCTTGGGGTCCGTCGACGTGACGGTATAGCGCGAGAGCAGCTCGGTCCAAGAGGCCTCGAGGTCGGCGAACGCGGCGTCCACCTGCTCGGTGGTCGCGAACTTGCCGAGCAGCTCGTGCGCCGGCTCCTTGTTGATGATCTGGTGGGCGTCGTCGGCCCACTTCTCCTCGTCCGGGTTCTCCAGGTAGCCGAGCACGACGGTGATCACGCGCGACTCGCCCGGCGCCAGCACGACGGGCAGGCTCAGCGAACCCATCGGGTACCAGCCGTAGGCGATCGAGTTGCCGGACACCCCGGACAGCGGCACCTGCGGGTCGTACAGGCCGTTGAACTCGCCGGTGAACGCCTCACGGTCCGTGTCGTAGCCGGCCGCGCGCACGTTGACGGCGTGCACGGCGTAGTGGTTGCGACGCTCGCGGTACTCGGTCTTGTGGTAGATCGCGCTCCCGTACGGGGAGTCCATCTCCACCTCGACCTCGCCGACGGAGAGGTTGCGCTGGTAGTTGGTCTGGTCGTCCAGGGCGTTCCACAGGGCGAACTCGACGAACGTGAAGAGGGTCAGCGTCTTCGCGGCGTCGGACGTGTTGGTGACGGTGATCCGCTGGATCTCGGCGTTCTCGCCGTTGGGCACGAAGTACAGGGTCTCGACGCGCACGCCGCGGCGCTCGCCGGTGATCCGGGTGTAGCCCAGACCGTGCCGGGTCTCGAAGTGGTCCAGCTCCGCCTTGACCGGCAGGTACGACGGCGTCCACACGTCGCCGCCGTCGTTGACGTACAGGTAGCGGCCGCCGGTGTCGGTCGGCACGTTGTTGTACCGGTAACGGGTCAGCCGGCGCATGCGGGCGTCCCGGTAGAACGAGTACCCGCCCGCCTGGTGGGAGATCAGGGAGAAGAACTCCTGCGAGCCCAGGTAGTTGATCCACGGGTAGGGCGTGTGCGGAGTCGTGATGACGTACTCGCCGGCATCGTCATCGAAGCGGCCGAAGCGCATGGGAAGGGACCCTCTCGTGATGGCCGGTCATGGGCCGGGGTGCACGCACGCTCGCGATCGACCAACAGCGGCAGTGGCGTCGGTGCTGCGCGCGGCTGCGTCGAGACGGGGCGAGAGCGCTCCCACGGTGCGCTCATCCTACCCGCCGAGGGGCCGTCCGGGGGAAGGCATCGTGACCTGGGACAGGCCCGTCACGAGCGATTCACCCGGTTCGCCCCGACCTGATCCGACGAGCGTCCGGGCGCCGTCCGACGTTGGTCCTGTACCCATCAGCGCCCGGCTTGACTAACCTGCACGCGAGGGCCACTCCAACGAAGGAGATCCGACATGGACACGGCGCAGACGCCAATGATCCGAAACGTGGCCCTGGTGGGCCACAGCGGCGCAGGCAAGACGACACTGGCCGAGGCACTGCTGCGCCGAGCCGGCGTCGTCCCCCGCTTGGGCCGGGTCGAAGAAGGCACAACGGTGTGCGACACCGAACCCGAGGAGATCAAGCGCGGCATCTCGCTGTCCCCGGCGGTCGCCCCCTTTCTCTGGCGGGCCTCTGACGGCCTCGAGTACACGATCAACCTGATCGACACCCCCGGATACGCCGACTTCGCGGGCGGGGTGGACGCCGCCCTCGCGGTCGCCGACCTGGCGCTCGTCGTGGTCAGCGCCGTCGACGGCGTCGAGGTGGGCACCGAGATCGTCTGGCAGCAGTGCGTCGACCTGGGCATCCCGCGGATGGTCTTCCTGACCAAGGAGGACAAGCCGAGGGCCGACTTCCACCGGGTGCTCGACCAGATGCGGACGGTGTTCGGCAGCGGTCTGGTGCCGCTCGAGATCCCGATCGGTGAGGAGGAGGCGTTCCACGGCGTCGCCGACGTGCTCTCCGACACCGGGTTCGGCTACGACGGCGAGGGTCAGCACCACAACGAGCCGATCCCGGACGACGTCGCGGCCGAGGAGCACCGCATGCACGACGAGGTCGCCGAGGAGATCGTCTCCGGCGACGACGAGCAGCTGGAGCGCTACCTGTCCGGCGAGGTGCCGTCGGCGACCGAGCTCGAGACGGCCCTGGTGCACGAGGTGCGCGAGTGCGCCGAGTTCCCGGTAGTGGTCGGCTCCGCACTGACCGGCGTCGGCGTCGACCGCCTCGCTGACTACCTGTGCGAGCTGGGCCCGTCTCCGGCGGACCGCCCCGCTACCGTGCACGCGGGAAAGCCGGACGGTCCCGCGACGGAGGTCGACGCGAACCCCGAGGGAGACCCGCTGCTTTACGTCTTCCGCACCGTCGCCGACCCGTTCGTCGGCCAGGTCTCGCTGTTCAAGGTGCTCTCCGGCACGGTGGCCAACGAGGACCGGCTGGTCAACGCGGTGACGGGCACCGAGGAGCGCCTGCACGGCCTGTTCAAGCTGCGCGGCAAGGAGCACCTCGCCGTCGAACGGATCGCCGCCGGTGACATCGGCGCGGTCGCCAAGCTGGCGGCCACCCCGACCGGCTCCACCCTGGCCAAGCGGGGCATGACCGTGCACGTGACGGGCACGGCGCCGCGTCCGACGCCGTACGCCCTCGCCCTGAACCCGCTCACGCAGGCAGACGACGACAAGCTGTCCAGCGCCCTGCAGCGCCTGGTCGGCGAAGACCCGACCCTGGTCATCGACAGGTCGGTGGACTCCGGCCAGACGATCCTGCGCGGCACCGGTGACACGCACATCGCCGTCGCCCTCGAGCGGCTCTCCCGCAAGTTCGGCGTCAACGTGAGCACCGAGGAGGTGCGGATCCCCTACCGGGAGACCATCGCGAGGAAGATCGAGGCCGAGGGCAAGCTCAAGAAGCAGTCCGGTGGGCACGGCCAGTACGCCGTCTGCCAGCTGCGCGTCAGCCCGGTGGACCGCGGCGCGGGCATGTCCTTCGTCGACCACATCGTCGGCGGCTCGATCCCGCGCAACTACATCCCCGCGGTGGAGAAGGGCGTGTTCGAGGCCATGACGAACGGCGGGGTGCACGGCTTCCCGGTCGTCGACGTCGAGGTGGAGTGCTACGAGGGCAAGTTCCACCCGGTGGACTCCTCGGACATGGCGTTCCGCACGGCCGGCGCGATCGGCCTCAAGGAGGCGCTGACCAAGGCCGGGACCGTGGTGCTCGAGCCGATCTCGCTGGTCACCGTGATCGTCCCGTCCGCCCTGCAGGGCGACGTGATGGGTGACCTGTCGTCCCGGCGTGGCCGGATCGCCGGCACGACGGCGCTCGACGAGAGCCGGCACCAGATCCAGGCACTGGTCCCCGAGGCGGAGGTGCAGCGCTACGTGCTGGACCTGCGGTCACTGACCGGCGGCCGGGGCACCTTCACGGCCGTGCACGACCACTACGACGTCGTCCCGGCGCACCTGGTGGGCAAGATCGCCGCAGCGGCGAAGGCGGCCAAGGACCCAAGGGAGCACTGAGCCCGACCCGCACCGCACGGCAGCCCCGCCCGCATCACAAGGGCGACGGAGCCTGCGGATCACCGACCACCGCGACCGCCTGGGCCGAGGACCAGGCGGTCGCGCGGTCCAGGTCCTCCTGGCGAAGGGCGGCCTCGACGGCGGCGAGCTGGTCATCCGTGCACTTCAGGTCGAAGGCGAAGCGGACGGCCCGGGCCAGGTCGCCCCGGTGGTCGTGCCCGCTGCGGGTGAACCGACCCGGAGTCGTGTCGGCGGAGTTCTTCGCGTCGATCAGGGTCTGCAGGAACGTGCTCGGGGTGGACCAGCCCGCCTGCGGCGGCACGGCCGGGGTCCGTTGGTCCCCGAGCCACGGCGGGCACCGCACGAGCAGCCCCAGGCTGAACAGGGTGACCCCGTCGTCCTGGTGGGAGAGCAGCACGTAGCGGGCCGCCTCGGCGACCTCGGGTTCGAGCTGGTCGAGGTCGTCGGCGCCGGCCGACCACAGCACCTCGCCCGGCTCTACATCCGGCCGGTCGAGGTCGCGGACCTCACGTGCCCAGCCACTCGCGTACGGCGTGCCGAGCCACAGGGCGCGGTCGACGAAGTGCACCCGGAGCCCGCGGGTACCGGTGTGCAGGAACGTGTCCTGGCTGGTGAACGCGCCGAGGCTCTCACCGAACAGGACGACCCGCGGGCGGCGCTCCGGAGCCCGCGCGGCGAGCAGAGGAGCCAGCGCCGCCATCAGGGCCTGGTTCAGCTCGCGCCCCTCGTCCACCCGGTCGAGGGACAGCACCGACGGCCGCAGCGAGTACTGCAGGGTGAGCGAGACGCAGTCCCCCCGGGTGAGGTACTCCCAGGCCGACACAGCGACGTAGTTGACCAGGCCGCTCCCGGTGGGGGAGCAGAGGACGAGAAGGCCTCGGTCGAGGGCCCCGGTGCGTTCGAGCTCCGCCAGGGCCAAGGAAGCCCGCTCGGCGGCGGTGCCGGCGCTGGTGAGGCCGACATACAGCCGGATCGGCTCGATCGCCGGCTCGTCCATCACCGACGCGATCCGCTGCACCGGGGTTGCGGACGCGAGGTGGCGGCGGGCATCGCGGGTGAGCGGGGCCCAGGAGACCGCGCTGCCATGGCATCCGCTGACGAACGGTGACGTGGGTGGCTCGCCGAGCACGCCGTCCGGCACGGAGATCTCCGCCTCGACCCGATGGGTGATCCAGGCGACGGCGCCGACCAGACCTGCGGTGATGGCCGCGACCGAGGTCAGGTGACTCACCACGGCGCCGTGGCCGGCGGCGCCGCTCACGCGCTGGATGGCCCGGTCCGCGACCTGTGCGATGCGGCGCTCAACGGACGCGAAGGCAACCGCTCCCGCGGCGGTCGCCGCGCCGACGCCGAGGGATTTCAGCATCGGCGCACGGTGATCCGGCGCGGGGTCGATGCCAGCGGCCAGGAGCCGCCGGACACGCAGATGCTGCATGGCCGCCGAGACACCGGTACCGATCCCGACCATCCCTGGGACGGAGCGGACAGCAACGCCCAACCGGGTGTCCCGACCAGGCAGGGCGTCGAGCGCGCCGGGCAGCGCGCTCGCGAGCGACGCCGCTCGGATCCGGTGCGCACCGGTCCTCACGAGCGCGCGGGCGATCGACTCGTCCTCGCGCTGCGGGAGTGCGGCATGGACGGCCGAGGCGACCGCGAAGGCGACGACGTCAACGGCGAGCGTGGTCCGCGCGGTGTTCCGGGTGTCGACGCGGGCGCGTGCGAGACGCAGCACGGTGTGCGACCCGCCGAGCACCATGTCGTGCGCAAGAGCGGTCAGTGCGTAGTTCATTGCAGAGGAGAGCCCGGTGATCACGCCTTGGTCGACCGCGGAGCGCGGCCGGAGCGACGGGACAAGGCTCGTCGGCACCGACGCGGACGCGGCGACGATCCCGGCGCGCTGGCTGGCGGACAGCCGTCGGTGCATGTCGGGCCGTCGCATGGGGCCATCGTGCCCGACTCCGGGCCTCGCCCGGGCATTCTGAGGGTCGGCGGTGGGGGTGTGCCTCGACCAGGCCGGCGAGCAGCCCGTCCCACGGGCTCGGGGTCAGGGTGAACTCCCGCTGAGCCGCCGGTGACCGGCCGGCCGGAGGCGAAGCAGCTGCACCAGCGAGTAAGGTAATCCTTACCTGCAGGTAGCAGTGGTCTCGCTCGGAGGCCCACCGTGTCGTCCACGAGGGAACTGACCATGGCCCCGGCCGCATCGACGCATGCCCACCGCGCCGCCCGGATCCACCACCCGCTGGTGCCGCGACTGCTCACGGTGCGGAGGGTGACCGACCTCAGCCCCACCCTGCGGCGGGTGGCGCTCGGCGGGCCGGCCCTCGATGGGTTCGCCGCCAACGGGCCGACCGACCACGTCAAGGTGTTCTTCCCCGACGCCGACGGCGAGGTCCGGATGCCGGTCGTCGACGACGGCCGGTGGGCCGGCCGGGACGAATCCCCGCCCTTCCGGGACTTCACCGTCCGCACGTTCCGGCCCCAGAGCCGCGAGCTGGTGCTGGAGGTCGCCGTGCACACCGGCGGCCTCGCCGGGACGTGGGCGGCTCAGGCGGCCCCCGGCCGGCGCCTCGGCGTGCTCGGCCCCAAGAGCTCCACGCTGCCGCCGCTCGACCGCGACTGGTACCTGCTGGCCGTCGACGAGACCGGTCTCCCGGCGGTGGCGAACTGGCTGGACCGGCTGCCCGAGGACACCCCGGTGCGCGTGCTGGCCGAGGTCGACGGCCCCGTGGACGAGGTGCCGCTGCCCGCAAGGGCCGGCACCCAGGTCACCTGGCTGCACCGTGACGGCGCGGAGCGGGGGACCACCATGCTGCTGCCCGACGCCGTCGCATCCGTGCTGCCCGACGAGCCCGATGGGGCCGGGTGGCTGTTCGCCGCCGGGGAGGCCACCGCTACCCGGGCCATCCGCGCGATGGCCCGTGAACGTGGGCTGGGCGACTCGTCCGCGATCACCGGCTACTGGCGGCGCGGCGTCGTGCACTTCGACCACCACTCTCCGGACGCCTGAGGACGCGCAGGACGACCCGCTGGGTTCAGGTCGGCGGGGTCGGCGGGGTCGGCGGGGTCGGCGGGGTCGGCGGCGGAGGCGGCGGGACGGGCGCGGTGGTCACCGGTGGTCCCCAGGGCTGCGGGGCAGGCGTCCTGGTGCCGACTCCGGGTTGCAGCCCTGCTGCGCGAGCATCGCGGGCGGCCTGGACTCCCAGGAAGCCTGCCAGCGCGGTCGGGATGACGAGTGCGAGGAACAGGTCGGACGACGAGACACCCAGGTAGGGGGCGGTCCCGGTCACGACCAGCACCACGATGCCGAGCAGGAGCAGCGCGGCCGCCGCGCCGAACCCGATCACCCTCACCCGCGCGTTGCGCCCCGCGATCAGCAGACGCGCCACGACCGCGAGGGCCAGGTACATCGCGGCGAGCATGCCCAGGATCACCGCGCGGACGATGGACGGGGCATCCACCACCTCGAGGATCGCGATCACCAGGAGGATCGCGGCCGCGGCGATCGCGAGCGTCAGCACCCGCGCGGCCGCCGCCTCCCAGGTCCGACCCTCCGCGCGCATGGCCCGTCGCGCCGATGGGGCCACTGCCGCCGCCGCCAACGCAGGCCAGAGCATCATGCCGGCGCTCAGGAAGTGGATGGACTCCACCAGCGGGGCGGTGGCAGCACCCATCTTGGTCAGCAGGAACAGGCAGATCGCGGACGCCGCGACGGTCACCAGCACCAGCCGCCAGGCGGGGTCCCGGGCCAGCATGCCCACCGTCGGCACCCCGATCAGGACGACGGCCAGCAGGAGGGAGAGCATCGAAGCCAGCAGCGTCGCCGCGTTCGTGTAGGACCCGCCGAACTCGACCATGAACAACACCATCGAGATCAGCACGATCAGAGCTGACAGCCCGGCGATCACGACAGGCACCGCGAGCCATGCGCGGTCCGACGAGCCGCGGTCCGGCGGGTGACCGACTTGGCCCAAATTGGTCCGGTGACTTGCGGACCCTTCTGCGCGACACACGCGAGCGCGTGTAACGCGTCGGTCAACCAGGTTCAGCCGTTCGGCCGCTACGAGTCACGCCGCACCGTGTCGATAGTCAAAGCAGTCGTGACACTGGAGGGCGTTGACCATGAGCATCGGCACGATCGACAGACGAAGCAGCCGACGAGCCCGCAAGACCGAGCTGCTGCCACCCGAGCCCGCTCAGGTCGATCCGGCATCCCAGCTCATCCTGGACGCGGTGTCGCACGCCGAGCGTCAGCGCCTCAGCTTCGCCACCGAGCTGGAGGGCCCTGAGGCCGAGCACATCGCGACCACCAGCCTGGAGATCCTCGGCCGCTACGGCTGGGCCGTGCTGCACGAGGATCACTGGCCCGGCCAGACCGAGCCGCAGCTCGTGCACGTCGCCGTTGGGCCGGGCGGTGTCGTCGTCGTCACCGAGAAGGCCTGGACCGGGCACGTCGTGGTGGACGACGGCATCCTGCGGCACAACGGCTACCGCTGCGAGAAGGATCTCGAGGGCCTGTCCGCTGCCGTCGGGACCATCGGGTCCCGGTTGCCGCCGGAGCACCGCAGCGCCGTCGTCGGGGTCATCTACGTTGCCCCGCGGGACATGGCACCGCAGCTGACCGCCAACGTGCACGTCGTCGGCCGGCTGCACCTGGCGAGTCTGCTGGTCGGGATGCCGCAGCGGCTCTCCCCGATAGACGTCGCCGAGATCACGCGCATCCTGACCTGGGTGCTCGGCCGCCCGGTCAGCCCGATGGCCGAGTCCGGGGGCGGCGCGATCTCCACCGGCACCACGTTCTTCCCGACCGCGTCCCAGGACACCGCGGCGTACTCCAACCCTCGGGCGCTGCCGCCGGAGCTGGAGCCCGGATCCAACTTCGCCCCAACCGCACCGGCGTTCCCGACGGCGCTGTTCAACCGGTTCGGGACCCGATGGGAACGACCATCGTGCCGACGCCGCAACCCGCCCCCAGCTACCGCCGGGGTGGTCGGCGTGGTGACGTGACCCGCCTGACCCCCCGGCGCTGATCGCCGGAGCCATCCGGTGAAGTGATCACCACCGCGGGCCGTTGCGTGACCCTGCGCGGCACCGACCGGTGGCCCGGCCCTGCGGCCTAGGCTCGAACCCATGGCCCGGTACGTCGTCGTCCATCCGCACGACCCACAGCCGCGGCTCATCGAGCAGGTGGTCAGGCTGCTGCGCGACGGAGCGCTGGTCGCCTACCCGACGGACTCCTGCTACGCCCTGGGCTCCCGGATGGACAGCCACGACGGCGTCGACCGGATCCGCCGGATCCGGCACCTCAGCGACCGGCACCACTTCACGCTGGTGTGCGCCGACTTCGCGCAGGTCGGGCAGTACGTGCTGCTGGACAACGTCGCGTTCCGCGCGATCAAGGCGTCGACGCCGGGGCCGTACACGTTCATCCTGCCGGCGACCAAGGAGGTGCCGCGGCGGCTGGCGCACCCGCGCAAGCGGACCGTCGGCGTGCGGATCGTCGACCACCCGGTCGCCGCAGCCCTGGTCCGCGGGCTCGGCGAGCCACTGCTGTCCAGCACCCTGTTGCTGCCCGGGCAGCCCGAGCCCATGACCGAGGGCTGGCAGGTCAAGGAGGAGCTCGATCACCTGCTGGACGCAGTGGTCGACGCCGGCGACTGCGGGACCGAGCCCACCACCGTCGTGGACTGGTCGGAGGGCTATCCGCAGGTGGTCCGGGTGGGTGCCGGCGACCCGAGCCGGTTCGAGTAGGGAGCGGCGCCAGGCCCACGTCGGAGCGCTACCGTCACATAGCGATCGTTTCGCTCCGACCTGCGGCGCCGCGACGTCGGCCTCGGTCCTACGCTGGCGTCGCCCCGCCCACCCAGGGAGACGTCATGATCGAGCTGCCCGAGGCCGCCAGCCTGGCCGACCAGATCGCCCGGACCGTCGGTGGCCGCACGATTACCGGCGCCGAGGCCAACCACACCCCGTACAAGATGGTGGCGTTCTACGGCGACCCCGCCCGCTACCCGGAGCTGCTCACCGGCCGCACTGTCTCGGGTGCGACGTCGTCGGCCGGGCACGTGGTGATCGAGGCCGACGAGCTCCGCGTCGTGCTCAGCGAGGGCGCGTTCCCCCGGCTGTACGCCGCCGGTGCGCCCCTGCCGGCCAAGCACCAGCTGCGCATCGACCTGGACGACGGCGGCACTCTGCTGGTCGCGGTGACGATGTACGGCGGGATCCAGGTGTTCCACGACGGGGAGAACGACAACCCGTACTACCGCGTCGCGATGGCCAAGCCGTCACCGCTGACCCCCGCGTTCGACGCCAGGTACTTCGCCACCCTGCTCGCCGACGATGCCGCCGCCCGCCTGTCCGCGAAGGCGTTCCTTGCCACCGAGCAGCGCATCCCGGGGCTGGGCAACGGCGTCCTGCAGGACATCCTGTGGAACGCCGGCCTGCAACCCAGGTGCAAGGTCGGCACACTGCCCGACGCCGACCTCAAGGTCCTCTTCGATGCCGTGAAGGGAACCCTGGCGGGTATGGCCGACCAGGGCGGCCGCGACACCGAGCGCAACCTGTTCGGCGAGCCGGGCGGGTACGCCACCGTGATGAGCCGGACCGGGCTGGAGCTGCCCTGCCCGCGGTGCGGCGGACGCAAGGTCAAGGAGCCCTACCTGGGCGGGGCGGTGTACTACTGCGCCGGATGCCAGGCGCTCTAGCGGCTCGGCCGGTCGTACCAGCTGAAGCGGCGGAGCGGGTCCCGGTGCCGGCCGGCTCGGCCTCCATCACGCACGGAGTGTCCACATCGCGAGATGCCGTCTCGCCAACTGAGCACGCGAACCGCCGAAAGTCCTAGACGCACCCCCCGAACCGCACGTCATCCTTTGGCAAAGGCACGTGCCGCACTCTGTCCGATGGCGGGCACGACGGCGCTGCGTCAACCCTCGACGACCGGAGCCTCCGGTCAGATCAAGGAGCACGGCGTGAGCCACCCCCTGGCCGGCCTGAACCTGCCCGACGACGTCCGCGCGGCCCTCGATGCCTGCACGACGATCCTCTCCCCCAAGACCCGCGCCGAGCTCTACCAGCTGGCGCTCGGCCCAGAGGGCGGCCCGACCTTCTCGGTGGAGTACGACGTCGACGGCTCCCCGCTCCAGGAAGCAACGGTCGTGCGGTGCAAGAACGGCATCGCGGTGAACTACCCCGAGGACTACATGCGCCGTCGGGACCCCGACTGCATGCGGATCGCCGACGACCTGCCCACTGACAAGCCGCGGTTCCGCGACGTGTACGGCGAGGGGTTCGACGACCTGCGCGCACAGACGCTGGAGTGGCTGTCCGGCCAGGAGCTGGTGGTCCTGCCGTTCAAGGCCGGCGGACTCACCTACGGTGACCCCTCGCTGGCGATCGTCCCGGTCAACGCCGCGTTCTTCACGCTGACCCTGATGGACCTGCAGGGCTGGTGCACGTTCGAGGACATCGGGCCGTACACGCCGCGGTCGATCATGTACGTGGCGCCGCCGTTCCGGCACACCCACTTCGGCGGCCGGCAGGCCGTCGTGCACCAGCGCACCACCGCCCTGCACGAGTTCTTCGCCTACAACCTGTATCCGGGTCCGAGCGCCAAGAAGGGCGTGTTCTCGGTGCTGCTGGACATCGGTCAGCAGGAGGGCTGGTTGACCGCGCACGCATCCTCGGTCCGGGTGACCACCCCGTACGAGAACGAGACGGTCCTGATGCACGAGGGCGCCTCGGGCGGTGGCAAATCCGAGATGTGCCAGGAGATCCGGCGCCAGGAGGACGGCCGCATCCTGCTCGGCACGAACGTGGTCACCGACGAGCCGTACTTCATCACCCTGTCCGAGACCAGCGCGCTGGCTCCGGTGACCGACGACATGACCCTGTGCCACCGGGTGATCCAGAACGGCAGCGGCAAGCTCGTGGTGGCCGACGCCGAGGACGGCTGGTTCGTGCGGGTGGACAACCTCACCTCCTACGGCGACGACATGCACCTGGAGAAGGTGTTCATCCACCCCGAGGAGCCGTTGGTCTTCTTCAACATCGAGGGCATCCCGGACGCCACCTGCCTGCCCTGGGAGCACACGCTCGACAAGAACGGCAAGCCCTGCTCCAACCCCCGGATCGTGGTGCCGCGGCGCCTGGTGGCCAACGTGGTCAACGAGCCGGAAGAGGTGGACGTCCGCACCTTCGGGGTGCGGATGCCCGCGTGCACCCGGACCCACCCCAGCTACGGGATCATGGGCATGATGCACATCGTGCCGCCGGCCCTGGCCTGGATCTGGCGGCTGATCGCCCCGCGCGGGGACAAGAACCCGTCGATCGGCGAGAACGCGTCGGCCGAGAGTGCCCTGGAGCACGGCGGCATGGTGTCCGAGGGCGTCGGCTCCTTCTGGCCGTTCTCGACGGGCACCAAGGTGGGCGGGGCCAATCTCCTGCTGCGCCAGATCGTGGACCACCCGCGCACCCGCTACGTGCTCACGCCCAACCAGCACGTCGGGGCATACAAGGTGGACTTCGCGGCCCAGTGGCTCACCCGGGAGTACCTCGCCCGGCGGGGCAGCGGGCGGATCCGTCCGGAGCAGCTGCTCCCGTCCCGGTGCCCGCTGTTCGGGTACACGCTCAAGGAGATCAAGATCGACGGCCAGCTGATCCGGCCGACCTTCCTGCGACCCGACAAGCAGTCCCAGGTGGGCGTTGAGGCGTACGACGTCGGGGCCAAGATCCTCACCGACTTCTTCAAGAGCGAGCTGCGCCAGTACCTGACCGACGAGCTGGACCCGCTGGGGCGTCAGATCATCGACGTCTGCCTGCGGGACGGGTCGATCGAGGACTACGTTGCGCTGACGCCGCTGCCGGTATGAGAGGGCCGGCGACGGCGCGGCGCAGGTCGCGCTGCCCGCTCGCCGACGTCACACGACCCCGACCCACAGCCCTTCCCGAGCCCGGGTCATACCCATGTACAGCTCGCGACGGCGGCGCTCGCACCGCTCGCGCTCGACGGCGTCATCCGGAAGGGCGTCCAGCCACGAGGCGGCGACGTCACCCATCACCACCTGCCGGAACTCCAGACCCTTGGCCCGCTCGATGGTCCCGACCCTGACCCCGCGCACCGGCGCGCTGTCAAAGTCGGTGAGCTCGATCACCGGGATGGCGGCCGTCATGAGCCGCCCGAAGGCCTGAGCCACGCCGGTCGGCGACATGCACAGCACGACGATGTCGCCGAGCTCGGCCCTTGCCTCCGTGAGCAGGGTTCGGATCCACGCGACCATGCGATCCCCGCGCTCCGCCTCCGTCGGGCACCGCTCGATCACCGGCTCCCGTCCGGTCCGCGACGATGTCGCCGGCGCGCCACGCCTCTCCCCGGTGAAGATCTGGGCGGTGGACTCCAGGATCTGCGCCGTGCTGCGGTAGTTCAGATCGAGCACCGCACCTCGCCCGGCCAGCGAGATCCCGGCCTCCGCGAGCGTGCACCCGCCGGGACTGAGCGCCTGCTCGCTGTCGCCGATCAGCGTCAGTCCGTCGGGCCCGTTGCCGACGTAGGAGTGCAGCATGCGCAACATGGCGCAGGTCAAGTCCTGCGCCTCGTCAACGATCACGGCCGAGAAGCGCCCCCGCTCGGGTGCGCGTCGCAGCTCGGCCTCGGCCAGCAGGACGACATCGAGATCGTCGTGCACGCCGAGCGATCGAAGCTGGCCCTGGTAGGCCTGGTACAGATCCCACACCGCGCGCCGCAGCTCGGGATCGAGCGGGTGCCGGCGGCCGGTGCGTGCCAGGTCGGCGTACCCCTCGAACTCGGTGATCCCGCGGCCCTTGAGCACGTACTCGACCTCTTCGCGCCAGTAGCCGCGGTCCACCCCGGTCGCTCCGAGCAGACCGGGCACTCCGACGTCGTGCCATGCCTTCTCCATGGCGGTGTCCGCCTGAGCGGGCTGCACGCTCACCTGCACCCCGCGCTCCCTGAGCACCCGACGCGCCAAGGAGTGAACGTGGGTGAAGTCGACCCGGTCGGCGACGTCGGGGGCCATCCCGATCAGCGTCCGCCGCAGGACCCCCGACAGGGTCCGCAGGTTCGAGGTGTACAGGACCGTGCCCGGACGGCTCCGCGCCAGGTGAGCGGCCCGGAGCAGCCCGACACACGTCTTGCCGGTCCCGGTGGCGCCGCCGATCCGGGCCGGACCGTTGAAGCTGCGCCGCGCGAGCTTGGCCTGCACCGGGTCCAGGAAGGTCATCCACTCCTCGGTGGCCGCGGTCGCGGCGGCGTCGAGCAGGGCGTCGTCGACGTCGCCGACGACATGGAGGCCACGGCGGTCCGCGACGACGGACGGGGCAGGCACGGCGACCGGCGGGAAGAGGGTGAGCGCGCGAGCGAGCAACGTTGACACCTGGGCGCTGGTGAGTCGCGTGCCGAAGCCCGCCACGTGTCGCAGCGCGTCGTCGGCGCCGACCACGTGCACTCCGCTCACGGGTCCTTGGATCCCCTGCGCCCCCGCGAGCACGACAGCGACGCGGGCCTCCCCTGGCGCCAGTCCCGCCGTGGCCAGGTCCGCCTCGACTGCCCGGCGAAGCTCGGTGAGGGCGTCGAGCTGCTCGGTGACCTCCTCACGCTCCTGGTAGATCCGTCCGCCCAGGATCGTGACGTTCTTCCACGCCTTGGTGGCCAGCAGGAACACCCCGGCGGGCCCGACGAGGACGTCCACCCGCGGACCCCGCTTCCCGGAGAGCGAGCGGTCGGCCAGCACATGGTGCCCGAAGGTGGTCAGCGGGGCGAGGACCCGAGCCACCGCGCTCTCGGCGACCTCGTCGATCCGCGGGCGCTCAGCGACCAGGCTCGGCCGCGCTTCGAGACGGACGGGCGCGGCCGCGACCCTCGCCAGAGGGCGTATTCCCGCGGTGGGGGATTCTTCTGCGGACATCGAGGACTACCTCCGGTGTCAGATGTCGGCAGAAGAACCCGCAGGCTTGATCGCGTCGCGGGGTGAGGAATGCCCGTCCGCGGCCCGCTTGTCAGAGTTGCGCTGATCGGCCGCCCGCATGCGATCGGGCGCGCCGTCGTCGGCGAGACTCTCGCCGTCGCGCGCCGGCTACGTCCCGACCCGCACGCCCTCGGCGCCGGACCGGATGATCGCCTGCGCCAGCTCCAGCGCGCGCCGTCCGGCCCGGGCGTGCACCGGCGGCTCGGCGCCGGCCCGTAGCGCGGCGAGCACCGCGTCGACGTGCCGGTCGAAGGTGATGTGGAAGGACCGCGCCTCGTCGTTGAAGTACCCCGCCTCCCACACCGACGCCGTCTCGTCCCCCGCGCGGGAAAGCACCAGCCGGCGCACGGTGTCCTCGACGACGCCCCGCCCGAGCGTGCCGTTCACCTCCAGCAGGTGCGTGCCCGGGTAGGCGTAGGAGGAGTCGTAGCTGCCGAGCAGGGTGCCGACCGCGCCGCCCGCGAACTCCAGCGCGACCGCGAGGGTGGTGAACGTGCCGGGCCGGGTCCGGTCGTACATCTGCGCCATCACGGAGGCGATCGGTCCGCACAGGTGCTCGAGCATGTCGAGGCCGTGCACCTGGGTCTCGATCAGGTTGGCGTGCGGGGACGTCCCCCAGTTGGGCTCACCACCGAACCGCCAGGTCGCGAACACCAGGTCGCCCAGCTCGCCGGCGTCGATGGCGCGCTTCAGCCGCACGACCGGCTCGGCGTACCGATGGTTGAGGTTGATCGCGAAGAACAGGCCGCGGTCGGCAGCCTCGGCCAGCAAGGTGTCCGCCTCGGCCAGGTCGAAGACCAGCGGCTTCTCCACCAGCAGCGGGACCCCACGCCGGATCAGGTGCAGCGTCGAGGTGAAGTGCGCCTCGTTGGGCAGGGCCACCGTGACCAGGTCCGGCTGCTCGGCGTCGAGCATCGCGTCGACGTCGGTGTACGGCGTCGTGCCATAGGCGGTGGCGCGCGCGGCCGTCCGGTCCGGGTCCCGCCCGACGACGGCGCACAGCACCGTGTCCGTCCGGTCGCTGAAGATCCGCGCGTGCTGCTCGCCCCAGCCACCGGTGCCGACGACGGCGACCCGCAGGGGCACGACGTCGGACGGACGGCGCGGGGCGGACGGTGGGCTGAAGGTCACCGGAGTCATGCACTCACTGTGCACCCGAGCGCGGCGCCACCGGCAGTGCCGGCGCAACTTCGCGACGTCTCGTCGGGATGTGCGCACCAGACGCGCAGATCCCGACGAAACGTGGCGGTGGGAGATCGCGTCGGCCGGCGTGGCCGGTACCGGCCGACCCGCCCGCCGCCCTTGACCGGGCATCCCGCTGGTGCTTGTTGTGAGCGAATGTTCATGAACGCTCGTTCATAATGAGAGGAAGCCAGATGACAGACATCACCTTCGACCGCGTGACCAAGCGCTTCGGCGCGGTCACCGCCGTCGACGACCTCACCCTGCAGATCCGACCGGGAGCCGTCACCGCGTTCCTCGGCCCCAACGGCGCTGGCAAGACCACGACGATGCGGATGGTGCTCGGCCTGGTCGCACCCAGCTCCGGTCGCGCCCTGATCGGAGGCCGGCTCTACACCGAGCTACCCTTCCCCCGCAGAGCCGTCGGCGCCGTCCTTGGCTTCGACGGCTTCCACCCCGGTCGGAGCGGTCGCGACCACCTGCGCGTTGTCGCGATGGCCGCCGGCATCGCGCGCAGCCGGATCGGCGAGGTGCTCGAGCTCGTTGAGCTGACCGGCGCCGCCGACCGCCGGGTCGGCACCTACTCCCTGGGCATGCGCCAGCGCCTCGGCCTGGCCGCAGCCCTGCTCGGCGACCCCGAGGTGCTGATCGCCGACGAGCCGGCCAACGGCCTTGACCCGGAGGGCATCGCCTGGCTGCGTCGGTTCCTACGCGCCACCGCCGACGAGGGTCGCACCGTTCTGGTGTCCAGCCAGCTGCTGGCCGAGGTCGCCCGGACCGCCGACCGGATCGTGGTGATCAGCGAGGGCCGACTGCGGTTCGACGGGGACCTCACCGGGCTCGCCGGGCCGGCCGGACCGGGCGATGCCGATGCCCTCGAGAGCGCCTTCCTACGCCTCACGATCGGAGAAGCAGCATGACCGCGACACTGGGCGGCCTCGTCGCCGCCGAGCTGATCAAGCTGACCAGCATCCGGGCCGTGCGCTGGATCCTGCTGTCCATCGGGCTCCTCGTCGCGCTCATGATGAGCGGCGTCATCTTCTCCGGCGCCGTGCCGCCGGACGAGCTCTCGACCGAGAGCGGCATGCGTCTCGTGCTCGCGCACGGCAGCCTGGGGGCGGTCCTCACCCTCATCCTCGGCATCATGATCAGCGCCGGCGAGTACCGGCACGGGACGGCCGTCGACACCTTCGCCACCGAACCGCGCCGCGGTCGCGTGCTCCTCGCCAAGCTGGCCGCCGGGTCTGCCGTCGGCGTCGTCGCGGGGTTGGTCGCTGCCGCTGCCTCGGCTGCCACGGCTGCCATCTGGTACGCCGCGAAGGACGTGCCGCTCGACCTTGGCTCGGCGGTCGTGGTCCGCAGCGTCTTCGGCATGGCGCTGGCGAACCTGCTGTTCACGCTCCTCGGGGTCGCGGTCGGTGGGCTGATCCGTGGGCAGTCGGTCGCGATCGTCTCCGCGCTCATCTGGATCTTCGCAGCGGAGACGGCGATCGCCCAGCTGGTGGTGTCCCTCGGCAGGTGGCTCCCGTGGACGACCGGCGCCACGCTGGGCAACTCACCAGGCGACGGGCTCCTCCCGCAGGCCGGGGCCGGTGCCGTCCTGGTCGGGTGGGTCGCGGTGCTCTCGGTCGCCGCCGCGATCGCGTCGAGACGGGATGTCACCGAGTAACGGCGGTCCCGGCACCCAGGGACACCGATCCCGGCGTCGCGTGACGGCGGGAGGGTCTGGGAGGATCCGGACATGAGCCCGCGTCGCGCCAAGGTCCTGGGTGGGGAGACCTCACCCGGGGCCTTGCGGCGTCATCTCATCGCGGTGACGCAGCGGCTGCTCGTCGCGCACGGGGTCACCGGCCTGACCACGCGGCAGATCGCGCGCGAGGCGCAGGTGGCCGACGGGGTGCTGTACAACCACTTCGCCGGCAAGGACGACCTGGTCCTGACCGCGCTCACCGAGCAGGCGACACGGCAGGTCGACGAGTTCCTCGCGGCCATCCCGGAGCCGGGCAGCGCAACCCTCGAGGCGAACCTGACCGCGCTCGGGCGGGCCGCTCTCGTCATGGCCATCGGGACGGTCCCGCTGTTCATCGGCCTGATCGGACAGGAGCGGCTGCTGCACGGGTTCTTCACCGGCCTGCACGCCGAGCACGGCCCGCAGAACGCCTTCAAGGCCACGATCGACTACCTGCGGGCGGAGCAGGCGTTGGGCCGGGCGTCCGACGACGTCAACCCCGTCGCGATCGCCGAGCTGCTGTTCGGCGTGTGCCAGCTGCGCGCGTTCGTCGGCCAGATGCGGCCGCCGGACGCGGCCGTCCCGCTGGCCCAGCCCGGTGAGCCCGGGGACCTGGACGCCGTCGTGGCCGTGCTGATCCGGGCCTTGCGCCCCGCGACGCCGTAGCACAGAGGCGCGCGAGCTGCTCACACCCCGTCGAGCAGCTCGTCGACCGCGTGCCGAAGCCAGGCGGAGAAGTCCAGGTACTCCGCGCGACGCTCCCAGCCGGGAGGGGCGAGGTCGTCGACCACTGCCACGTTGCCGGCGTCCACGTCCCAGCAGGCG
The DNA here is from genome assembly GCA_038204895.1 of Actinomycetales bacterium. Taxonomy (GTDB): domain Bacteria; phylum Actinomycetota; class Actinomycetes; order Actinomycetales; family Cellulomonadaceae; genus Actinotalea. Next base: position 38,428 of record JBBRCL010000012.1, read on the forward strand.
ATGTCGTTGGTGTCCTGACGCAGCGCGAACGGGACCAGCGAGCGGTTCAGGTACCGCGACCTCAACCCGCTGTTCCGCGCACGCAGCAGGAGGCCGTCGAGCATCCACCACCCCCCGAGGACGGACGCGCCCCGTCGCATCACCCTGAGGAACTCCTCCGGGTAGCGGAACCCGGTCGGCAGCTCGGCGTCGTCGAGCACGTCGGGCACCGGTCCCATGCGCCCATGGTGCACCCCGGCGTGGGTGCTGACACCGGTCGCCCCAACAAGATCGCCTCCGGCGACGGTCACCCGCCGGGGCCCTGGAGCAGGTCGGCCAGGTGCGCGCACACCGGCGGCTCACGATGGTGGCGCGGCGCCGCCGTCTGCCATCGAAGCCCGGTGAGCAGGAACACGACAACACCCGCCGTCAACGCCGACGCCGCCGCCACAGGGACCAGCTGGCCGAGCGTGACGAGCTCGCCCGCGTCCCGCCCTGCGCCGAGGCTCACCGCGGCGAACGACAGAGCGCCGGTCAGTGCCACGGCCAGCACGGACACAGCCGGCCAGAGGACCAACCACGCGACACGTCGACGGTCCATGACATCCCCAAGAGTCGCGGCACCTCTTGCCTGCTGAAACGCGCGGGCGCGCCGGAGCGTTGGGGGCGCGCCGCTTCCCGGTGGCGTCAGTTCGGTAACGGTCGCCCGCCGGCGCCGCCCCGGCGCACCCACCGAGTTCGAGCAACTGGCGCGCTGGGCGAGCCGGCGCCGCCCCTATTCGACGGTGATCCGCCGGCTGTCGCTCATGGGGGTGCCGCCCGCGCCGTCCGACGGGTCGTCCTCGGTGATCACCACCATGTAGGTGCCGGGGTCGAGCTCCACCTCGAACGAGTAGGGCGCGAAGGTCTGGCCCTCGGACGTCTGCGTGGCGCCCGACGCGACCTCAGCGCCGTTGGCGTCCAGCACCTTCCACGGCACGTTCGCTTCGAAGGCGCAGGCCTCCCCGCTCACCGTGACCGGCGAGCTGACCGTCGCGCCCTCGGTGAGGTTGTCGATCTGCACGAACAGGCGCACCGAGTTCGGGTCGTCGCGCGTGACCGGTGCGTCCCAGGTGACCGCACCCCACAGCTCGCCGGCGGGCTCGCCGTCGATGGTGAGCATCACGGCAAGGGACGGGTCGCGGGCGGCGTCAGTCACCGTGTACACCAGCTGCTGGATCATCAGCCCTGCGAGCGCCGAGCCGACGTTCGCGGTCCGCGCGTCGGCGGACAGGTCGACGGCCACCACGCCGTCCACCACCCCCGACACGCCCTGCACGTCGGTGGCGACGTTCCAGACGGCGCCGTAGTCGGGGTCGAGCGGCCCCGCGATCATCGTCTCGACAGCCCCGACGAGCGCGTCGGCGGCGGGCACTTCGCGCGCCTCGCGGCCCAGCCGGAAGCCGGTCCGGGTGTCGAGCGGGTAGTAGATGCTCGCCGTGACAGTCTCCCCGGCGGGCGTCTCGGTGGGGGTTGCCGCCAGCGTCTCTTCCGGCCCCTCGGTGGCCGATGGCTCAGGTTGGTCGGCGCTTCCCGTCGCACAGCCGACCAGCAGAGCGAGCACGACGGCGGCCGGCAGCCCTGCCGCGAGCCCGCGACGGATGTGCAGCCTCAGGTCGATGCCTCTTGGTGAACGGGGATCCATGGCGATCTCCTCAGTCGAGTTCCCCGCACTCTCACCTGGTCCGACGTGCGACGGAGCCGGAACGTTGGGGTACTCGAAGGATTCCACCCTCGAGCGCCGGAGGACGCGCACCGCGCCGTCGCGCCGCCCCACGCACGACGCCGCGCGGTGCCAGAGTGGTGCCCGACGCCGGACACGTGGCACGGGGGCCGTTGTCGCCGGCGCGAGGAGTCGCGATGAAGCACGACCGGCCGGTGAGCGACCTGCTCGACGAGTGCGCGCGGGAGCTCACGGAGCCCTTCACCAGGCAGGACATTCTTGGGTGGTTCCGCGATCACTACTCGGACGTGCCACCGAACACCGTCGGCGCGCGCATCTTCGGGCTCACCGCGAGCGACGCGCCCAGCCGAGACCACTACCAGTTCGGTGGCAGCCGGCCGGTGCTGGAGCGGGTGGACCGTGGGCTGTACCGGCGGGCGCGGGGGAGACCGGCGCAGCTGGCGTTGTTCGGGAAGTCATCCGGGCTTGCGGGCGCGGGTGGCCCGACCTACCCGCTCGGTGACGTGGTGCTCGTGGGGAGCGTGCGGTCGGCGCTGCACGCTGCCGCACCCGCCCGTGAGCTCTACACCAACCCTCTGTTCGTCCGACGACGCGGCTACGCCGAGGCGTCCGGCCGGCCCTGGTTCGTGGTGGACGGCCGTTGGGGCCTGGTGGCGCCCGACGAGGTGATCGCACCCTCCGAGGTCTCCCTCGGCGACATGCCGGTCGCCTACCGGCACGGGTGGGCCGAGTTCGTCATCGGGCAGCTGGCGGGGGCGATGGCGCCGGCCGGGCGGGAGGCGCTGGCCGGGGCAGTCGTCGAGATCCACGCGAGCGACCACCACGTCGACGCGCTGCGGCCGGCAGTCGAGCGGGCTGGCGCGACCCTGGTGGACCCGGTGGATGCGCATTCCCTGAGCGAGACGCTCGCCTGGTACGCCGCGCACCACCCCGTCGGCCTCGCGGGCCCTCAACGCTCCGACTAGCCGGACTCAGAGCCCGAGCAGGCGGCGGAGCACCAGATCGACGCGCGCGACGACGTCGTCCTCCGCCCGTCCGAACCGGCGCCCGAGGCGCAGGGGTGAGATCGCCCGGACGTCCTCGCACTTGGCGTAGCTGGTCTGCTTGAGGCCGGACGCTCCGGGCTCGATATCGACGTGGGTGGCTGCGCCTCGCCGGGTGCGGGTGAGGGGCAGCACCGTGAGCACCGGCGGGTGGGAGTCGAGCCACGGCTGGGCGCTGACCACCAGCACCGGTCGGGTCATGGACTGCTCGTGCCCGACGGGGGCGCCGAGATCAGCGAGGTAGATCTCCCCGCGTCTCACCACTCGTCCACACCGATCGCGTCATCAACGGGATCGGCCAGATTGTCGGCGAGGGTGGCGTCGACCACCTGCCGGCGGCGCTCCGCCTGGCTCATCGCCGCATGGTCGTGGCGAACCTGGTCCCAGAAGGCGCGCTCGTCGGAGTCGTCGAGCGCCTTGACGATCGCGCCGGCCAGCGTCGTCTGCTGTTGCGCCGCACGAATCGCGAGCCGATCGCGGAGCTCACGAGACACCTTGATGGTGGTGACCGATGTCATACCTACGAGTATACCGCCAGGTATGACACCTGATGCTGCTCCAGCGGTTGCCCTCACGACCCGGGACGGTACCGGCGCCAAGCCTGCGCCGGCGGGGGACACCCGAAGATCCTGTGGACGACGCCACTCTCTCGGCCCTCTGTTTGCCAAGCGCCGTCACGGCAGCTGAGCGGTGATGAACCCTCCCGGGGTGCGGCGTCGGGCTGCCCGCTCGGCTTGAGCCCGGCGGAGCGGGAACCGGGTGACAGGGACGGGTTGACGGCCGACCTATCTCGATATATCGTGAGCATGTCGATAGAGAGGACACCCCGACATGAGAATCCACGATCATCACCCCGTCCCCACGTCCCGCGGCGAACGCCGCTACCGCCCCGAGTGGCCCGACGACATCGGCGACGCGCCGTCGTTCCGCGGCGGCCACGGCGGCATGCCCCATCACGGCCGACCTGGCGCCCCCGGACCGCACGGCCGAGGCGGCTGGCGAGGCCGCGGGCCGCGTGCGCGCGGCGACGTCCGCGCCGCCATCCTGCTGCTCCTGGACGAGCAGCCCCGCCACGGCTACGAGCTGATCCAGGAGATCGCCGAGCGCAGCTCGGGCGCCTGGGCGCCCAGCCCCGGCTCGATCTACCCGACCCTGCAGGCCCTCGAGGACGAGGGGCTGGTGACCATCGAGCGGCTGCACGGCCGCCGGACCGCCTCCCTCACCCCGGACGGGACCGCCTACGTCGAGGCCAACCGCGAGCAGCTCGGCACGCCCTGGGAGTCGGTCGGCGTCGACCACGGACCCGCCCTCGCCCTGCGTGAAGAGTACCTGGCCCTGAAGGACGCCGTCCGGCAGGTCGCCCGGGTGGGCACACCCGTCCAGCACACCGACGCGGCCGCCGCGCTCACCACGGCCCGCAAGGAGCTGTACCGCCTGCTCGCCCAGGACACCGCCGCGCCGGAGGCCTGAACCCCGCGGTGCGCCGGCCGCAGGTGGCCCGGGCCGTCGGGTGCGGCTAGCTCGCCAGGCCGACCACCAGCCACATGAACGCCACGCCGGTCACTGTCGCCACCAGGGTCAACCGGGTCGGGTGGTCGGCATGGGCCTCGGGCAGGATGTCCGACGTGGCCAGGTAGAGCAGGAACCCGGCGAAGAACCCCAGATACAGACCGAGCGCACCGCTGGGTATGACGAAGGCAAGTGTGACCGCGGCACCGACCACCGGGGCCGCGGCGTCGGCCACCAGGAGCGTCAGCGCACGGCGCCGGTTGTTCCCGTACAGGCTCGTGATCGTGTAGGTGTTGAACCCGTCCGCGAAGTCGTGCGCGATGACCGCGACGGCGACCGTGACGCCCACGCCGCGACCCGCCTGGAATGCCGCCCCGATGGCGAACCCGTCCATGAAGCTGTGCCCGACCAGGCCCGAGGCGGCCAGCAGGCCGACGGCAGGGGCGTGCGAGTGGCTGGCGTACTCGGACTCGTGGCCGCGGTGGATGCCGACCGCGCGCTCGATGATGTGGATCACCAGGAACCCGAGGAGGAAGGTCAGCAGCGGGGCGGGAACGCCGAACACCGTGGACGGTTGCTGCTTGAGTGCCTCGGGAATGAGATCGAGGCCGACGACGCCGAGCATCAACCCGGCTGCGAGCCCCAGCACCAGGTGCCGGTAGTCACGGACCCGCAGCGCAGCGAGACCCCCGAGCAACGTGGTCACGAACGAGCCGAAGGCCACCAGCACCACCACGGCGACCATCCCCTCCAGTCTGGCTTCGCCCGGATCCATCGGAGGCGGAGCTGTTGTCCACCTGTCGCCGACGCCCAGCGAAGACTATTCCGCGCGGAGTCGTCCTCGGTCGGGTGAACGAGGTGATAACCGGTTGGGGTGAGCGGCGTCGGGCGTCCCCGGAAGCGGGCAGAGCCCTAGCGTCTGTCGGTGAATCGTCCGTTCGCCCGACAGAAGTGGGCCATGCTCTTCCTGCCGATCCCGGCGTGGGTCGAGCCCCGGTGGTTCCGGGAGACCAAGCCCCGCCGGCAGCGGACGAAGGCCCGCACGGAGCTGACAGATCCGGACACCCCCGGCGCGCGATCGGAGAAGCCATGACCACCCTGGTGAGCGTTGCGAACGGAGGGGTCGGCCTGCTCGTCCCGGCGGACTGGGAGACGACGCTCGACGCCGCACCCGGCATCCCGGTGGCCGCGATGGCCCCGCCGACGCCGACGCCGTTCCGCACCAACGTGGTGGTGACGGTCGGGGACGTGCCCGCCGCCATGACCTTCCGGGAGTGGCATGCCGGGGCGGACCTGCTGCTCAAGGAGTCGCTCGACCAGTACCAGCTTCTGGACCTGGAGCACGTGACCGTTGCCGGGCTCAAGGCGGTCCGCCGTCTGGCCCACCACGTGACCGACGAGGGGATCGCGGTGACCATGCAGCAGTGGGCGGTGCTCGTCGAGGGTCACGGCGTGACCCTGACCGCGACCGTCCCGACCGTCGACTTCCCCGTCCTGGCCAGGGCCGTCGACGCGATCGGCCGGTCGCTGTCCGTCGATGGGGGGTGGCCGCAGTGATCGTGGACTTCGCGCCGGACGCGGGCCGGCTGCGCCTGGACCTTGAGGCATTCGACGCCCTCGTGGCCGGTGGGGACGCCGATGCCGTCGCCTACCTCCGGGACGCCGGACTGCTCGACGGCGACGTGGTGCACCCGGCGATCCGCCCGGCGGTCGAGGCGGCCAGGGCCCCGGTGTGCGTGCTCGACGTCGCCGTGGCCGGCACTCAGGGCAGCACGGAGCACCGCATGTGGCTGGCTCCCGCGGCGGCCGCGTGCCTGCTGCACGTCTCGGACGGCGTGTACCAGGTGTTTGTCGTCGACCCGACGCAGGTGCCGGCGCTGGTGGCCAAGGTGGTGCGGCTGGGCCCTCGCCCGCGGCTCACCCCTGGTGCGGTCCCGTGCGCGTTCGTCGTCGTGGCCGGCCTCACCGCGCCCGACGCCGAGCAGCGCGCCGCGAGCGTTGACCGGCTGGCCGAGACCTGCCCGACGGAGTGGGCCGAGTGGGCCGAGGAGCTGCGCGGCGGACGGTGGCGGATGTGGTCGGCCCGCACCACGTGGCCGGCGACGGACCTGACGCCGACCGGCCGGGCGGTCACCGTGCTGGACACCCCGGTCGGCGTCGTCCGCGTGGACGAACCGCAGGTGGACGTTGCCGACGCGACGGACCAGACCTCGCTGACCGCAACCACCCCGACCGAGATCTGGCTCGAGCTCACGCGCCTGCTCCCAACGGATGCGGACCTGCCGCCGCTCGGCTGAGGTCCCGCCCGGCACGACCCGTGCGCAGGTCTAGGCTCGCCGTCGGCGGCCTCGGTGCGGACGGTGGGAGTGGCATGGCGATCGTCGAGAACGCGGTCTATGTGAAGGGCCTGCGCACGGCGAATCCGGCAAGCCTCGATGAGACCTACGAGGTGCTCCGCGAGCGGCAGGGAATGGCGTGGATCGGCCTGTACCGAGCCGACGAGGCGGAGCTGCGCTCGGTGGCGCAGGAGTTCGAGCTGCATCACCTGGCCATCGACGACGCGATCTCCGCCCACCAGCGCCCCAAGCTGGACCGCTACGGCGACACCCTGTTCGTGGTGCTACGGCCTGCCCGCTACCTGGACGACGTCGAGGAGGTCGAGTTCGGCGAGCTGCACGTGTTCGTCGGGCCGGCCTTCGTGGTGACCGTCCGCCATGCGGAGTCCCCTGACCTCGCCAAGGTGCGCCGCCGGCTGGAGGACAAGCCGGCGCTGCTGAGTCTGGGCCCGGAGGCCGTGCTGTACGCCATCCTCGACCAGGTCGTCGACGAGTACGGACCCGTCGTCGCGGGGCTGGAGAACGACATCGACGAAATCGAGGACCAGCTCTTCGAAGGTGACCCTGCGGTGTCCCGGCGCATCTACGAGCTCTCCCGCGAGGTGATCGAGCTCCAGCGCGCGACGCACCCGTTGCCCTCGATCCTGGAGGCGCTGCAGCAGGGCTTCGACAAGTACGCGGTCGACCTGGAGCTGCAGCACAACCTGCGTGACGTCCACGACCACGCGCTGCGGACCGTCGAGCGCGTCGACGGGTTCCGGGCGTTGCTGCAGAACGCCCTGATGGTGCAGACGTCCCTGCTCGGTCAGCGGCAGAACGAGGAGACCCAACGTCTGACCGAGGCCAGCCTCAAGCAGAACGAAGAGGTCAAGAAGATCTCCTCGTGGGCGGCGATCCTGTTCGCACCGACGCTGGTCGGCACCACCTACGGGATGAACTTCCACCACATGCCGGAGCTGGCGTGGGTGGCCGGCTACCCCCTGGCGTTGGCCCTGATGGTCACGACCTCGGTGACCCTGTACACGGTGTTCAAGCGGCGGGGCTGGCTCTGAGGCGCTCGTTCTCCGCGCGCGCGAGCGCATACGCCGAGGCACGCGAGCACCCTCCGGCCCCGCGGCCCTCTCTGTTGTCTTCTACACTGGGAGCCCTCCGAGTCCTACACTGTGTATCCTGCTACTTCTACATTTGAGTGGCTGCTAGTTCTATAGCGCCGTCGCATCTCCTCCCCACCGCGACCCGCCCCACGAGAGAGGCACCGATGCCTGAGTACCTGCCGCGCATCGTTGACGAAGAGCTGCGTCTCGATCTCCAGGCCCTGGGCGCCGTTGTGATCGAAGGCCCAAGGGCCTGCGGAAAGACGTGGACGGCGTCCCGCCAGGCCAACAGCGAGATCCGGCTCGACTCTGACCCCCAGGGAGCGGAGCTCGCTCGGCTGGACCCCCGACCCGCCCTCGCCGGGCCCACCCCGAGACTGATCGACGAGTGGCAGATGGTCCCGTCGATCTGGAACGCCACGCGCCGCGAGGTGGACGACCGCGGACGCCCGGGCCAGTTCATCCTCACCGGCTCGGCGGTCCTTCCCCCGGACGCGAGCCGGCACTCCGGCGCAGGCCGGTTCTCCCGCCTCCGCATGCGGCCGATGTCCCTGTCAGAGAGCGGCGACTCGTCCAAGCAGGTCTCCTTCGCCGCGGTGATGGACGGTCAACCGGCAACCGGACGCTCCGAGCTCGAGCCGCTGGACCATGCGGATCTGGTGGTGCGTGGCGGATGGCCCGCTCTGATCGGCGCCAAGACCCGCACCGCTTCGCGGTTCATCGCCGGCTACCTCAGCGCCACGGTCGAGCACGACATCGAGATCGCGGACTCCCGTCGCCGCGACCCGATCCGCTTCCGCCGATTCCTCGAGGCATACGCCCAAGTCGTGGCAAGCACCGCTTCGCTCAACACGATCCGCGCCCGAGCGGTCGGCCCGGACGTCCCGGCCGAGGGCCTGCACTGGTCGACCGCGGACGCCTACCTGGACGCCGCACGGCGACTGATGATCGTCGACGAGGTGCCGGCCTGGGCGCCCCGGCTCCGCTCCCGGACCAGGTTGGGCGGCGCGGTCAAGCGGAACCTCGCTGATCCGTCGCTGGCCGCGTCGCTGCTCGGTGCCGACGCCGCACGGCTCCGCGGGGACCTGAACACACTCGGATTCCTGTTCGAGTCGCTGGCGATCCGGGACGTGCTCGTCTACGCGCAGGCGCTCGGTGCCACCGTCCACCACTATCGCGAACGCTCCGGTGACCTCGAGATCGACCTCGTCGTCGAGCAGGTCGACGGCACATGGATGGGGATCGAGGTGAAGCTGGGGACCTTCCGGATCGACGAGGCGGCCGCGGCGCTGCGGGCCGTGGCCGATCGTCGGGTCGAACGGCCGCCCCAGGCGCTCATGGTGATCACGGGAGGCAAGTACGCGTACCGGCGGGAGGACGGCGTCGACGTCGTCCCGCTCGGGGCGCTCACGGCCTGACGGACGCACTCGGCGCCGATTCGCCCCGGCCCGCACCTACCTCCTCAAGCCCGCACCTACCTCCTCGAGACGGTCGAGATGTCCCGTCGTCGGCCGACCTGCCTGCAGTCGTTCCAGGCCCAGGGCTGGTCCGGGCCGACCGTTCGGCGGTGTGCGGCACACCGCGGCTCCGTGCTCCGACCGGCGAGACCCGTCGCGGCCGTTGACTGCCTCCGTCGTATCCGCGTGACGTATCCACTTGGATACGGGGGGGATCATGGCTGGTGCAGACCTGCTGCGCAGGGCGCGTCGTGATGCTGGGCTGTCCCAGGAGACCTTGGCGCGCCGCGCCGGCACGTCACGCGCGACCCTCTCCGCGTACGAGCACGGCCACGAGTCGCCCACGTCCGCGTACGAGCACGGCCACGAGTCGCCCACGCCGGCGACGGCGGAGCGGGTTGAGCTGGTGGTGGAGGCAGGCGTCGGCGACTGGGCTCAGGTCAGGGGCGTCAACGGATGGCGAGGCTAGGTCGACGGCCGCCTGCTCTATCGGCGCTGACGCTCACGCCCCGTCGGCGGCAACGGTTCCTCGGTGTCGCTCGCCGTTGTGCCTTTCGCCCCGAAATGTCAGACTGCGAGGGAGCAGCAACGGCGCTGGTCTCGGGAGGTCGCCCTGAGTCGACACATCGCACATCTCGCGACGACGGGGATTGCTGTCGGGACGCTCGTGCTGGCCGGCGTCACCGCAGCCGGCCCGGTTCGTCAGACAGCGGCCGATGAACCCACCGTCCACTTCACCGCCGCGGGCGACTACCACTCCAGCCCGAACGCGCCCGCAGTCCTGGCGAAGATCGCTGAGATCGACCCGGACCTCAACCTCGCGCTCGGGGACCTCTCGTACGGCGTGACCGGCACCGAGCAGTCATGGTGCGACGTCGTCACGCAGAGCCTGGGAGCAGGCTTCCCCTTCGAGCTCATCTCCGGGAACCACGAGTCCAACGGGATGAACGGCAACATCAACGACTTCGGGGCCTGCCTGCCGAACCAGCTCCCCGGGGTGGTGGGCACCTACGGCCGGCAGTGGTACGTGGACGTGCCGACGCAGAACCCGCTCGTGCGCTTCGTCATGATCTCCCCGGGCCTCACCTTCCCCGACGGCACGACCGACTACACGGTCGGGAGCCCGCGGTACTCCTGGACCGCCGCCGCGATCGACGGGGCGCGCTCGGCGTCGATCCCCTGGGTCGTGGTGGGCATGCACAAGCCGTGCCTGTCGCTGGGGCAGTACCCGTGCGACCCCGGGGCCGACCTGCTCAACCTGCTGCTCTCGAAGAGGGTCGACCTGGTGCTGACCGGGCATGAGCACCTGTACCAGCGCACCAAGCAGCTGGCTCTCGGGCCGACGTGCACGGCCGTGGTACCAGGCGTGGTGGATGCGGACTGCATCGTGGACAGCGACGCGGACCTCGTCAAGGGCGCCGGAACGACGTTCGTCACGGTCGGCACGGGCGGCGTAGATCAACGCCCCGTCTACCCTGCCGACACCGAGGCCCCGTACTTCGCTGCGGCGTCGGGCCTCGACACGGCCACCTGGGGCCCGCTGGACGTCCAGGTGACCGCGACGACGCTCTCCGCCACCTTCCAACGCGCATCAGGGGGGACGTTCACCGACACGTTCACCATCGGGCCGGCCGGCCCCGGGCAGAACCTGCCGCCGACGGCCTCCTTCGCGGCGTCCTGCACACTGCTCGACTGCGGCGTCGACGCGTCCGGCTCAACGGACGCTGACGGGACCGTCGCGACCTACGCCTGGGACTTCGGCGACGGTGCGACCGGTACGGGGCTGACCGCGAGCCACCACTACGCGACCGCCGGCACGTACACCGTGACGCTCACGGTGGCCGATGACGACGGTGCGCTCGGGAGCACGACCCGCACGGTCTCGCCCACCTCGCCACCTGGCACGCTCCCGTTCGCCGCCGACACCTTCAGCCGCACGACCACGAACGGGCTCGGCACCGCCGAAACCGGTGGTGCGTGGCGTACGACGGGCAGCACGGCCAACTACGCCGTGTCGGACGGGACGGGCCGCATCACGTTCGCCACGCCCGGTTCCGGACGCGACATCTCGCTCCCGGCGGTCTCCGCGTCGAACACGGACCTGACGCTCTCGCTGGCAACGGACAAGGCGCTCACCGGCGGCGGGCTCTACCTCTGGGTGGGCGCTCGACGGGTTGCCGGGGTCGGGGAATACCGGGCCAATGTGCGCATCTACTCGAACGGCAGCGTGAGACTCGCGCTCTCGCGCACGGCCGGCAGTGCCGAGACTGTGCTGGTCCCGGCTGTCGAGCTAGCCGGGCTGACGTACTCCGTGGGAGACCGCCTCCTTGTCCGGGTACAGGTCACCGGCACGTCTCCGACGACCGTCCAAGCCCGGGTCTGGAAGGCCGGTACGCCCGAGCCCGACTCGTGGCTGGTGTCCCGGACCGACACAACACCCGCACTCCAGACGCCCGGTTCGATCGGCCTCAACGGCTACCTGTCCTCCTCGGCGACCAACACACCACTGACGCTCCTGGTGGATGATCTGGTGGCCCGCGCGCCGTGAGGCCGCGCAGCCACCGTGGTCGACGGCGTTGCGCTGCTCGGGCTCCATGCGCTGGCCGGATGCCGCGGCCGTCACTCGCCGATGATCAGGAGCACCGCCTGGTCGGTCGCGGCGGAGAGGTACGCGGTGCAGAGCCAGGGGCTCTCGGAGAACGCCTCGTCGAGCTCGGTCCCGGTCAGCAGCTCGCCTGCGGGGAGGCTGGGGACCAGGTCGGCGACGACGTCGGGCGCCTCGGTCGCCGGACTCAGGTCGAGGGACTCCCGCAGCTGGTCCGCCAGGTCCGCGGGCGGCTCCACGACGGCGTCGATCCAGTACAGGGACGGGCCGGGGACGGCGTCGGTGCCGAGGGTCCCGCCCGCACGCGCAGGTCACGATCGGCGAACAGCCGCACGGGTTCGACCGCGAGGACGTCGTCCCACGAGCACCAGGAATCGAACATCCACGACCGGTGGATCACCTGCTCGGACGTGAGGATCACGACGCCGCGCCGCAGGGTCCCGCGGAGCGTCTCGACGGGTGGCGGCAGGACCACGAGCGCGGCGAACGCGACGAAGGCGAGCACGGTCCAGTCCCCGGTCCCGGTCCAGGCTCGCCAGCCGAGGACCGCGAGGACCGCGAAGAAGACGACGCCGACGATCTGGGGGGCCCCGTACATCCACGCGAGGGCCAACCCGTAGCGGAAGCCCAGGCCGTTTGCCTCGGGGACCCGCCCGGCGTCGGCCCGCTTGCGCGTCGCCACTGCGATCTCCTCCGGCGGCACGACGACGACGTCGTCCAGACCCGCGTCCAGTCGGCGGACCCGCATCAGCCAGGACGAGGCCGCGATCGAGGGGGCGAGGACCACGAACACGATCCCCATCCAGCGGCCATCCTGGTCGTCCGCGCTGTTCGAGAACGACACGTACGTCGCCAGCCCGATGCCGACACCGGCCACCAGGATCAGCACGGCGATGACCCGGGCGTTCCGGGCGTTCGGCCGCCCCGGCGGCCAGTATCGCTGAGGGGCAGGGTGATGAATGGGCATTCGGGTGACAGTCGCTCAGGTACCTTGCGCAACAGGCCCTCCCTCGCTGAGGTAGGGGCAGCAGCCGTCGCATCGACGGGAGTCGGCCGTCGATGCGACGGCCTACGGGGGGAACCATGGAATCGCCGGATCAGGCATCCCCCGCACCTCCGGGACCGTGGACGACTCCGTGGCAAGGTCAAGCGCCAGGCGGGCAGGGTGTGGAACACCCCCCGGTGGGACCCCCACCCGGCTACCAGGGCCCACCCGGCTACCAGGGCCCACCCGGCTGCCAGGGCCCACCCGTCTACCAGGGAGCGGGCTACCCCGCGCCGTACGCGCCCTTCGGCCCCCCGCCCGGGTTCCCCGCTCCGGCAAGATCCAACCGCCTTGCCCTGGGGGCCTTGATCACCGGTGCGACCTCCCTGATCATCGGGATCCCGGTGAGCGTCGGCGCCCTGGGGGTTGTCGGCGGCATCGTGGGCATCGGGCTCGGCATCGCCGGCCTGCGCCGGGCGAGCACCGCGGGTGTGGACGGCAAGAGCCTCGCAGCCTGCGGGATCGTGGTGTAGGCGATCGCCGTCGTCGCGGGTGGGGCTCTTCTGGCCTCGTTGGACCCGAGCTTTGTCGAGGGGTTCACCCGCGGCATCGAGGAGGGCATGCCGGCGGATCAGCCGGCGGACCCGGTGCCGGATGAGCCCTCGGACGGCACGGCGAACCTCCCGGCCGAGGCGATGAACCCCGACGGCGAGTGGGAGGACATGCCGCATTTCGCGCTGCAGCTCGGCCAGGACGCGATCATCGGCGACTACAAGGTGACGGTGATCGCCATCGAGCTGGACGCTGACGCCGCGATGGCGGCCGCGAGTCCGCGCAACCCGCCGCCCTACGGGCAGTACGTGATGGCGACGGTGTCGGTCACCTACCGGGGCACGTCCGAAGGCACGCCGCTGAACGATCTGATCGTCTCCTACCCCGCCACCGACAACTACATCTACGACGAGACCTCGTGCGCTGCCGTGACCGCCCGACCAGTGATGAGCGTCGGGACGCTCGCACTCGACGAGACGGCGGAGTACGACGTCTGCCTGGACGTCTACCCCGAAGCCATTGGCCAGCCGAGGGTCCTGGTCCACGACCTGACCACCGAGGGGTGGGAAGCCAAGCTGTGGTCGGCGGAGTGACGGAGCGCTGAGGGGCGGCTTCCGTTTCCCGGGTGACTCGCCCGCACCGACACCCACACCGGGTGAAGTCACCCAGACGACCCACCGGGGCCGGGGTTGCGCTGCCATGCTTTGCTCGGGCGCGTCCGACGACGCAGCCCGGACAGGCCGACCCCCGCGGCCCGCCGAGACCCGGACGCAAGGAGGCCGACATGCCGATTCGAGTGGGTGGGATCATCGCCGCGGTGATGGTGGCCCTGGGCGCATTCCTGCCGTGGGCGACGGTGTCGTCGTTCTTCGGCTCGGCGTCGACGTCGGGTATCGACGGCGACGGCAAGTTCACGCTGGTGTGCGCGATCGCGATCGGCGTCATGTTCGGGCTGTGGAAGCGCCCGGCCCTGATCGTCGCGGCGGTGATCGCGGGCATCGCGCTCATCGTCGGCATCCTCGATCTCGTCGACGTGGGGCGGGCCACTGCGGATTTCGGCCGGCTCGTCGACGCGTCGCCGGGCATCGGCCTGTTCCTCACCGTGCTCGCCGCGCTGGCCGCGCTGGTGCTCGGCTTGATGGGGCAGGCGGCGGTGGGCAAGGCTCCGGCGGCGTTCGGGGCACCGGCCTACGGCGGGGCGACGGCGTACCCGACCGCGACCGCGTACCCGCAGGCAGGGCCGGCGACGGCGTACCCGACCGCGACCGCGTACCCGCAGGTGCCGCAAGCAGTCCCCCAGGCCGCCCCTGCCGGGTGGCAGCCGGACCCGTACCACCAGGCCCAGTGGCGCTACTGGGACGGCACCCGCTGGACCGAGCACGTCCAGTAGGGCCGACCGGCGTAGGGCTCGGGTGGTGGTCGGTGCGCCCTGCCGCGACAATGACTCAACTGGTCCTGAGGATGCGCGAGCGGACCTCAGATGAAGAACGTCCCGTTCGACTCGTTGGCCTCGCCGAGGAACGTCGCCACGCCGCCGAGCTCGACCCCGTCGATGAGGTCCCCGGGGGCGATGCCGAGCAGGTCCATCGTCATGGTGCAGCCCACCAGCCGCACCCCGGCCGCCTGCGCGGACGCGATGAGCTCCGGCAGCGACGGCACCTTGTTCTTCTTCATCACGCGCTTGATGAGCGCCGGGCCGCTGCCGAGCATGTTCATGGTCGACAGGGGGAGCTTGCGGGCACCCGAGGGCATCATCACCCCGAACATGCGGTCCATCGCCGAGCGGTCGCGAGCGGGCGGGTCCTGGCGGCGCAGCGCGTTCAGGCCCCAGAAGGTGAAGAACATGGAGACCTCGTCGCCCATCGCCAAGGCCCCGTTGGCCAGGATGAACGCCGCGATGACCTTGTCGAGGTCGCCGGAGAACACCACGAACGACTTCTTGTCCGTGATCCGGGCGACCGCGGGCGGCAGGACGACCGGAGCCGGCGCTCCCGTCGGGGTGAGCGCGGCGGCGCCGGACGTCGTCGGGCCGCTGGGCCTGGCCGCGCCGCCCTTGCGGATGTGCGCCACGTACCCCGCGCCTTCCGGCGTCAGGGACAGGATCGAGTGGCCGTTCTTCGTGGCCCAGGCGGGTGCGTCGAGGCGGAACCCGGCGTCGGAGACGTGGGCGATCACCTCGTCGCCGGGCGCGAGGCCGAGGACGGTCTGCTGGAGCTTCATGATCGGTCCGGGGCAGGCCAGGCCGGTGCAGTCCAGGTCGACGACGACGCCGGCGGCATCGGCGATCGCGTCACCACCCGCTGCGGCCGCGCCACGGGCCCCGTCGCCGGACCGGCCGGCGGTCTCGGCGTAGTTGATGACGGGCACCGGTGCGTCGACCTCGGTCGGCGGGACGTGGTGGTAGGCGCGGAACGTCACGGAGCCGCCGGAGAGGGTCGCCACGTCGGTGAAGCCGCGCTGGACGAGGATCCGGTAGGCCAGGTACGAGCGGAAGCCCACGGCGCAGTACAGCCGGATCGGCGTGCCGCGGTCCCAGGTCTGCTGGGCCTCACGCAGATCCTTGAGGGGGACGTTCTCCGCGCCGGGCAGGTGCCAAAGATCGAACTCGTCGGGCCCGCGCACGTCGATGATGCGGGCGTCGTGGACGGCCTCGGGGTAGTCCTGGGCGTGCCACAGGACCAGATCGCCGCGCAGCACGTTCGACGCCATGAAGCCGGCCATGTTGATGGGGTCCTTGGCGGCCCCGAACGGCGGGGCGTAGGACAGCTCGAGCCTGGCCAGGTCGTGCACCGTCATCCCCGCGCGCTGGGCGGTGGCCAGGACGTCGATCCGCTTGTCGACGCCGTCGAACCCAGCGATCTGCGCGCCGAGGATGCGCCCGGTGTCGGGGGCGAACGTGAGCTTGACGTGCATCATCGACGTCCCGGGGTAGTACCCGGCGTGGCCGTGCGGGTGGGTCTGGACGGTCTCGAAGGGGATGCCGGCGGCGACGAGCTGCTTCTCGGAGGCACCCGTGCCACCCGCGACCATGTCGAAGACCTTGACGATCGAGGTGCCCTGCACGTCCTCGAACTCGACGTCGCGCCCGCAGATGTTGTCGGCGGCCACCCGGCCCTGACGGTTTGCCGGGCCGGCCAGGGGGATCAGCCACGAGCCGGGCAGCACGGCGTGCTCGACCTCGACCGCGTCGCCGGCCGCGTACACGTCCGGGTCCGACGTGCGCATGTGCCGGTCCACCGCGATGCCGCCGCGCGGGCCGAGCTCCAGCCCCGCCGCCACGGCGAGCTGGGTCGCGGGTCGCACCCCGGCCGCGACGATCACCAGGTCGGTGTCCAGGACGACGTTGTTCTTCAGCTCCACGCGCAGCAGGCGGCCTCGGCCCGGCGCGAAGGCGGCCACGGCGGTGCCCAGGTGCAGGGCGACGCCGTGGGCGCGCAGGTAGTTCTCCACGGTGGTGGTGATCTCGCGGTCCAGGCTCGGCATGATCTGGTCGGTCATCTCGACGACCTCGACGGCGACGCCGCGCTCGTGGAGGTTCTCGGCCATCTCCAAGCCGATGTAGCCGGCGCCGAGCACGACGGCGTGCCGGACGGCAGGCTCGCCGTCGGTGCCGTCGACGGCGGCCTTGATGCGGTCCATGTCACCGATGCGGCGCAGCACGTGGATGCCAGGCAGGTCGATGCCGGGCAACGGCGGGCGGACCGGGTCCGCGCCGGGGGCCAGGGCAAGGGTGTCGTACGGCTCGTCGTACTCCTCGCCGGTGTCGACCACGCGGGCGCGCACGGTCTTGGCCTTCCGGTCGATCGCGATCGCCTCGACACCGGTGCGCACGTCGAGCGCGAGGGACTCGGCCAGGCTCTCCGGCGTCTGCAGCAGCAGCCGGGACCGGTCGGTGATGACCTCACCGATGTGGTACGGCAGCCCGCAGTTCGCGAACGAGACGTGGTGCCCGCGCTCCAGCACGACGATGTCGGCGAGCTCGTCCAGGCGACGGGCGCGGGCTGCGATGGACATTCCGGCGGCTACGCCGCCGATGACGACGAGCTTCACGGGGTCTCCTGTCTGGTGCGGTGCCGCACCCTGCAACCCTACGCAGGTCGGCCGCTCCCGCCCGTGGGGTGATGGTCCCGTGGGGGCGTCGGGCAACGGGTGGGGGCGGACGCGGTGAGAGGTTCCTGGATTGTGCGGGTGCGGGACGCCGTCGTGCGCGGGCGGGACGCCGTCGTGCGTAGGCTCGACGGGTGAACGGGACCGCCACGCCGCAGGCCTCCGCCGGTCGCCGGGTCGTGCTGGTGCACGGCGCCACGTCCGGTCCCTGGGTGTTCGACGGGTGGGCCGCCCGGTGGCCCGGCGACGACGTGCGCGTCCCCGACCTCCAGGAGGGGCTCGACGTCGCCCATGCCACCATGTCCGACTACGCCGACCGGGTGCTGGCCGCGGCCGGTGACCAGCCGGCGGTGATCTGCGGCTGGAGCATGGGCGGCCTGGTCGCGATGATGGCCGCGCGTCGCTGCCGGCCGGCCGCCCTGGTGGTGATCGAGCCCAGCGTCCCCGCGGAGATCGACGGCGGCGACCCCGACTGGCCGCTGGAGACCGGCACCTACGACGCCGAATCCGTCTACGGCCCGTCGGTGCCCGGCATGCGCCACCGGCCCGAGTCCCTGCTCGCCCGGTGCGAGCGCAAGCGCGGCATCAGCATCCCGGCGATCGACTGCCCGCTGCTGGTCGTGGCTGGCCGCGACTACGTCGCCACGCGTGGTCGCCCGGTGGCCGAGCACTACGGCGCGGAGCTCATGGAGCTCCCGGCGCTGGGCCACTTCCAGCTCGTCGTGGACCCGCAGGTGCCCGACGCCGTCGCGCGGTGGGCGGGGTCGGTGAGCCTCGGCTGACGTGACGGCGCCGACCGCCGCCGTCGAGCGTCGGGCGTCGGGCGTCAGGCGTCGGGCGCCGGCTCAGCCGGCCAGGCGCCAGGCGAACACCCCGAAGAGCACGCCGAGGCTGTTGGTGGCCCGGTGCATGCCGGCACTGGCGAGCACGCTGCCGCTGCGACGGCGCAGCTCACCGGCCACCACCCCACCGATCCCGGTGAAGACGACGATGCCCGCGTTGGCCACCACCCCCGCGGCCGCGCCCGCGCCGCGCACCGCGTCGCCGATGCCGTGATTCTCGGTGGCCAGGTGCAGCGACGGCAGGATGTGCCAGAGCCCGAACAGCGCCGACGAGGCGAGCAGCACCCGCCACGTCTTGGTGTGCCGGGCCAGCATCCCCCAGAGCACCGAGCGGAACGCGACCTCCTCGAACAGGATCGTGGTCCCGGGGATGACCACGAACGCGGTGAGCAGCGCGCCCGGCGCCCCGAGGTGGTAGCGCACGTCCAGGAAGGCGGAGCGGGTCAGCGGCAGGAGCACCCCGACCAGGTAGATCGCGGCCGTCATCGCGACGGCGCCGAGCCCCCACCTCAGACCGGACCAGTGCCGGTCCCGGTGCAGGCCGAGCTGGGACCAGGACAACCCGCTCCAGCGGGCGAACCCGAGAAGGACCACGGCCGCCGCGGGCCCCAGCCACCACGCGCCCACCACCAGGTGCTCGACGAGGTTCACCGCCACCAGCGCGGCCATCACGACCCCGGTCGCGACGATCGCGGGGACCCGTGCGCGCTTCGCGGGGACCCGTGCGTCGGCCGGGCCCTCAGCTGCTACGAGGGTCACTCGATACCGGTCTGACTCTCGGTGGCACGCATCGTCCGAGCCTGACAGTCGGGTGTGGACGCGACCCGTGGCGGGTGTGGCGGTCGTGTGTTGGTGTGCGGGGAGCGACGCTCAGCCATCCGGCGCCTCGCCGTTGCGCGGGAGGGCACCGAACCAGCGAGGTAGCGGTGCAGGCGTTGGGTGCTGCACCGCTGGACCCACCGCCTGCACCTCCGGCAACAGCCGCAGACCCCGCTACACGTTCAGGTCAGACGCCGGTCGGGGTGGCGTAGCGCAGGTACGGCTTGACCACCTCGAGGTCGGGGAACATCTCCAGTGCCCCGTCGGTGGGGATGTCGTTGATGATGATGGCCCGGTCGCCCGGCTTCCAGTCGACCGGAGTGGCGAACGGCCCGGACTCGCTCAGCTGCAGCGCGTCGAGCACGCGGAGAACCTCGTCGAAGTTGCGCCCCGTGGTCTTGGGGTACGTGAGCATCAGCATGATCCTGTTGTCCGGGCTGATGATGAAGACGGAGCGCACGGAGCTGGCGCTGCCCTCGCCCGGGTGGATCATGTCGTAGAGCTCCGCCACCGACTTGTCGGGGTCAGCGATGATCGGGTACTTCACCGTCGTGTTGGAGACTTCCTCGACGTCGGGCTGCCACGCGCGGTGCTCTTCGACCGAGTCCACCGACAGCGCGATCACCTTGGTGTTGCGCTTTTCCCACTCGTCCTGGAGCTGTGCGACTCGGCCCAGCTCGGTGGTGCACACGGGCGTGTAGTCGGCCGGGTGGCTGAAGAAGATCGCCCAGCTGTCACCCTTCCAGGCGAGAAAGGAGATCTTGCCGGCGGTCGTGTCGGCGGTGAAGTCGGGGGCGGCGTCACCCAGGTGCAGGGAGGTCATCAGACGGTGACCTTTCTCGGTTCGGAGTGGACTGGCGACGGCGCGGTTCCCGCGCCGCCCTTTCGAGTGAACAATCACTGCATTCACGAAGATCAGCAACAGGACGGCCGTGCTTGTTCCCAGGACGTTCCGCGGGGTCGGAGGCCCGGCCCTCGCGCCGGGTCAGCGCGGCGCCGGCAGATACGTCTCCACCGGTTCGGTGATCGGCGGCAGCGCCTCGGCCACCCGGTCGCCGAGCGTCGGGTCGACGTTGTGCCAGTACTCCAGCACCCGCTCGCGCAGCCTGGGGACGGTGACCTTGGACACGTGGCCGACGATGTTCGTCACCAGACGGTCGCGCGCCGCGTCGTCCATCACGACACGGACCAGCGTGCCGGCCTGACCCCAGTCGTCGTCGTCCGGGTGCAGCGTGGCCGCGGACCGCACCAGCTCGCCGTCGGGCTGCCAGCCCGCATCGTCGCCGTGCGCGGCGGGGTCGGCCTGCGGGCCGCCGAACGAGTTCGGCGCGTACACCGGGACGCTCGGGTCGGCGAACGTGTAGGTCTGGCCACCCTCCTTGGAGTACGTGTGCGCCTGCGCCGCGTGTGGGGAGTTGACCGGGAGCTGGGCGTAGTTGGTGCCCACCCGGTACCGGTGCGCGTCGGCGTAGCTGAAGATCCGCGCCTGCAGCATCTTGTCCGGGCTGCCCGTGACGCCGGGCACGAAGCTCGACGGCTCGAACGCGGCCTGCTCGACCTGGGCAAAGAAGTTCTCGGGGTTGCGGTTGAGCGTCATCGTGCCCACCTTGATCAGCGGGTAGTCGCCCTTGGGCCACACCTTGGTCAGGTCGAACGGGTTGAACCGGTAGGTCGCGGCGTCGGCGTAGGCCATCACCTGCACCGACAGGTCCCAGCTCGGGAAGTCGCCCGCGGCGATGTGGTCGTACAGGTCGCGGCGGTGCATGTCCGCGTCCTCACCGGCCATCCGGTCGGCCTGCTCCTGGGTGAGGAAGTCGTTCCCCTGGTTGGTGCGGAAGTGGTACTTGACCCAGAACCGCTCGCCCTGGGCGTTGACCCACTGGTAGGTGTGCGATCCGAAGCCGTCCATCTTCCGCCAGGAGGCCGGGATGCCGCGGTCCCCCATCAGCCACGTGACCTGGTGGGCGCTCTCCGGCGAGAGGGTCCAGAAGTCCCACTGCATGTTGTGGTCGCGCAGGCTGGACCCGGGCAGGCGCTTCTGGGAGTGAATGAAGTCGGGGAACTTGATCCCGTCCCGGATGAAGAACACCGGGGTGTTGTTGCCGACGAGGTCGTAGTTGCCCTCGGTCGTGTAGAACTTCAGCGCGAAGCCGCGCGGGTCCCGCCAGCTGTCCGGGCTGCCCTGCTCGCCGGCGACTGTGGAGAACCGGGCGAGCATCTCCGTCTCGACGCCGGGCTGGAACAGCGCCGCGCGGGTGTACCGGCTGACGTCCTGCGTGGTGACGAAGGTGCCGAACGCGCCGCCGCCCTTGGCGTGGACCACTCGCTCGGGCACGCGCTCGCGGTTGAACTGCGCGAGCTTCTCCACCAGGTAGTGGTCGGTCAGGGTGATGGCGCCGTCCGGGCCGACGGTCTGTGAATGCTCGTCGCTGGCGACCGGTGCGCCGGCGTTCGTCGTGGTGCGGTTCATGTGAAGCTCCCTCGCGTGACGTGCACCCTCGCCGCTGTCGTGTCGCGTGGCTCAGGGTGCTGGGCGGAGCGGTGCGCCGTGCGGCGCGCCGTCAGTTCGGGGGCCGGGGGCCGACGAGGCGTTGTCGGGAAGGACGGCGTCGCGGCGGGCCTCGGCACATGCGGGGCAGGTACCCCAGAAGACGACATCGGCGGTGTCGATCTCGAAGCCCGCGGTGTCGGAGGGCTCGAGGCAAGGGGCGTACCCGACGGCGCAGTCCACGTCCGCGACGGCGCCGCAGCTGCGGCAGACGGCGTGGTGGTGGTTGTCCGCCACCCGCCGCTCGTAGCGCGCGGGTGACCGCTCCGGCTCGATCCGCCGCAGCAGACCTGCCGCGGTGAGGTCGGCCAGCATGTTGTGCACGGACTGCACCGAGGTGTCGTGGCCTGCGGCCATCAAGCCCCTGCGCACCGACTCGGCGTCGGCGTGCGGACTGTCGGTGAGCAGCTCCAGCAGTGCCCGGCGGCCCACGGTCACCCGCAGCCCCGAGGCGCGCAGCTCCTCGTCGACGTTCATGGGGTGAGTGTAGGCCCTAATCGTGAATGACTCAAAAGAAGGGACCGGAGGCCGACGGGTTCGCGCCCACGGGCGGTGGCTGGCCAGGCGCCGCGGACGAGTGGACGCACACGGCGGGATCAAGGACCGGGCGCCCTCGGCCGATGTGCAAAACTCCTGGCTCGATTCTTTGCACGTTCTGCAGACGCGGCAAGCGAGTTGTCATGACGCCACGGACGACGCTCGCGTCCGTCTGACCCTGGTGACCACTCCTCGGCGTCGTGCAGGCAATAGCGGACGGCCTCGCCGCCGAGGTGCTCGATCCGAGTGCGGGGCCGGCGACCACGAGCGTCGCCCGAGCGCGGGACGGGACGGTGCAGAGGAGCCCGCGGGCGAGGTCGGCTTCACGGAAGCACGCGTTCACAGGGATGTTTGGGTCGATGAGCCGCCGCCACCGCGCCCGACACCCGACGGGTGCTTGCCGTCGCGGGCCCTGGCTGCCGAGCTGCGCCCGTGGACCTCGCCCTCGAGTCTGCGCTGCGAGGCGGTCATCGACTGGGTGGGCGAGCGTGCCGAGGCCGACGACGGCCTGCTGCACTACGCCTACTGCAGGGGCGGCGGGCGGACCGGCCGGACCGCGAACGGGTGACCTTCCGGTAGGAGAGGTTCGCGGGGTCGCCCATGGGATTCCGGCGGGATGAACACGTGTCGCATCGGCGCTGGACTACTCGGGGGCAGCAGTTCCCAGCTGGAAGCGCGCGAGCGTCCGCACAGATGTCCGTGACCACGAGGTCAGATGGGCCTCGTCCGCGCATGCCCGCATGGGCAGGCTCCCGCCGAGCGCGACGCGAACGTCGACGACGTCCACCGCGCCGAGCGACACGTGCGGGACCACCTCGTCGAAGGCGCCTCCGTACGGCGGCCACGCCGGGTACAGCCTCGCGAGCCGAGTCGTCAGGTCGCGGAACGGTTCCGGCGTGCCCGGGGCCAGGTAGGCCATCCCGCCAGGGAAGCTCCGCACATCGACCAGCTCGAACGTGAAGGGGCGCTCGGCGGCGAAGAAACCGGCCAGGTCGGCCAGCAGACGGTCATCGACGTCCCGCTCCGGCACGAACGGGCCCAGGAGTGTGAAGTGGGCGCAGACCGTCGCGGAGTCGGCCGGCACCAGCCACGGCTCGTTCTGGGCGAGGTTGGCACGCACGAGCGGTTCCAGGAGGTTGTCCCGAGTTCCGTGGAACTTCGGTGGCGGCCCGATGATCATCAGGCTGCGTTCACGTTCTCATCTTGACGCTCGGGGCTGACATCCCGCTCGCCGACATGCTGTTCGAGGGCGACGTGCTGCTCGAGGGCGGC